>NZ_JNGB01000088.1:0-29596 GCF_001029355.1 Robinsoniella sp. RHS | reverse complement strand
TGAGACAACGGGGGATGGAACCTGGAAGTTCTTATTTAATATTCCGGATTATACGGAGCCAAATGGTGTGCCGGCGCCTACTGAGAAAAAACAGGAATTTAATTTTGATGCCTGGAGTGGTAAAAACTGGGAAAATATTAAGGTGCCGGGTGAAGCACTGATGCAGGGATTTGATATTTTAACGAACAATGAATATTATTACCAGAGAGAGATTACCATTCCGGAAGATTTTGCAGAAAACCGGATTATGGTGCGCTTCGATGGTGTTTACAGTAATGCCAGGGTGTGGATTGACGGGGAATATATACGTACCCATACCGGCGGGTTTACCACCTGGGACTGTGATATCACAGAGTACGCAGCACCGGGTCAGACAGTGACAATGACGGTAGGAGTGGCGGATCTTTACTCGGATACAAAGGGAATCTGGAATCCGAAAGGGGAGATGCTCAACAATCCATCTAATGCTACCGAATATGCCCATCACAATATAGGCGGAATTCTTAGGGATGTTTCCCTGATAGCCTTTCCGTTTGATCATATTGCCCGTACCTATGTAAATACGGAGTTTGACGAAAACTATATCAATGCGGATCTGGAAGTGACGGCACAACTTGGAATGGTGTCCAAAAAGGCACAGCTTTTCGTGGAGCTTTTAGACGGCGAAAATGTCGTGAAAGCGGGGGAGATGGAATTTGAACAGGCAGACGGAGGGATGTCAAAGGCCCTGAAACTAACCCTTCCGGTGGAGCAGCCAAAGCAGTGGGATGCCGAACACCCCAACCTGTATACACTCCGTACTACCTTGTCCGTTAATGGAAAAACGGTTCAGGTAAATGAAGAGAAGATTGGATTTCGTGAAATTCATTATGGAGGCCGCGAGGGAACAGATGCCAACAAGGTATATGTAAACGGAAATGAAGTGAAGCTGCGGGGGACCTGCCGGCATGATGTGTCCGATGACCTGGGACGTTCCATGACGCGGGATGAAATGTATGCAGAGGCTGCGGCCTATAAAAATGCAAATATCAATTTTATTCGTACGTCACATTATCCGGCATCGGAGGCACTTCTGGATGCCTGTGATGAGATGGGGATTTATGTGGAGCAGGAGACTGCCGTATGTTTCCAGGGATATGGGACATTCGGTTCCAATGTTTACAGCAAATATGAAGATTACCTGCCTCAGTTTACGGAGATGATAGAGCGGGATCGGAACCGTGCATCTATTCTTATCTGGTCTTTGGGAAATGAGTCAAATTACTCAAATGTTGCAAACCAGTCAGGAGGTAATGCTTTTCAGACGGAGAAAGAGTACTTAAGCGATGTGGACACAACAAGGCCCTGCATTTTCAGCTGGCCAGATACAGGAGAACCTTGGGAACTGGCAGATATATACAGTAAGCATTACGCAGATATTCAGGGAAATGTTGGAAGCGGAAGCAAACCAATCCTGCACGATGAATATGCCCATATTTCCTGTTACAATATAGACGAGCTGCAGAGGGATGTAAATGTGCGTAACTTCTGGGGGGAAAGTATCCGGAAAGCCTGGGAGAACATATTCACATCGGACGGTGCACTGGGAGGAGCCCTGTGGGGCGGAATTGATGATGTGTTCTATATTCCGGAAGGAACAACTGAGCGCTGGCAGTCTCATTCTGATGGACCTGCGGCCGGATATGGAGAGTGGGGGAGTGTCCTTGATGCTTACCTTCGTGAAAAACCGGAAGCGTATCTGACGAAAAAAGCCTATTCTCCGGTACGGGCAGACGAATTATCCTGCCATGTGGCAGATGGTACATTAAATATTCCGGTGAAAAACTGGTTTGACCATACGGATATGAACGAGTTGGAATTGGAATATACGGTGGACGGTGAGACACAGCGTATACAGATTGCAGAAAGTATTAAACCGCATAGCGAGGGAGTTGTAACTGCCCCCGGCATCTCATCAAATGCCGGAATCGTGAACCTGAAATTCTATACGCCAGACGGTATCATGGTGGATGAATATAATGTGGAACTTGCTGAAGTAAAGTATAGTTTTACACCGGCAAGCGCCCATGCCCCGGATCTTCAGGTGACAGAGAAAGACATTACCGTGAAGGGGGAAGGTTTCAGCCTTGTTTTAGAAAAATCAGTGGGATTGATTACAGAAGGAACGCTGGATCAAGCTACGGGTAAAATTCTTACCGGAGGTCCCTATCTTCATGTTACCGGAGCGGAGCTTGGAGAGTGGATACCCGATGAGCAGCATGGTATAAGTGTGGAAACGGTTGGCAGCCATGTGGTAATCACAATGAAAGGAAGCTATGAAAATGGACCCGGTGTGGTATTTGATATGCTGATTTCAGGAAATGGAATCATTAACACAACCTATACCCTGACTTCAGATCCTCCTGCTGGCTGGGGGCTTCAGGAGGTGGGTATCAGCTATGGAATTTCTTCGGACATGAATAGTGTAAGCTGGTTCCGGGACGGACTTTACAGCGCCTATCCGGAAGACCATATTGGGAGAAATCAAGGAGTTGCCCTGAAAGAAAGGCAGTCTGAGGGAATACAGGACCAGTACGGGGTAGAGCCATCCTGGCCCTGGAAAGATGATATGAGCAATTACTTTGTATACGCAGAAAATGACCCCAACAGCAGTCTGGCAACCAATGATTTCAGAACCATGCGTGAAAATGTATACCATTATGATGTGAATTATGGACTGGGAGAAAACGTGCCCCATATCAGTGTAGAATCGGAAGACAGGAGTGTGGCAGCCAGGGTAAACTTAGCTTATGAGCGGAAATATATTGATGACAGGGATTCTTCCATTCAATACAGCGCCGGATGGGATACCTATGAATCTAACTTTGATTATGGAGGAACAGAAACTTACAGCACTGCTGCAGGAGAGAGCTGTGAGTTTACTTTTGAAGG
Source organism: Robinsoniella sp. RHS (assembly GCF_001029355.1). Classification (NCBI taxonomy): domain Bacteria; kingdom Bacillati; phylum Bacillota; class Clostridia; order Lachnospirales; family Lachnospiraceae; genus Robinsoniella; species Robinsoniella sp. RHS. Next base: position 26,665 of record NZ_JNGB01000088.1, on the reverse strand, counting down.
TACCGGTGTCAGGTATATCGGTTCCAGGCAGAAGAATACCGGAAAGGCAGAAATTTATATTGACGGAGAGTTCAAAGCAGAAGTGGATACCTACAGCGACCTGGGAAATGAATTGAAGCAAAGCGTCATTTACAGCATTGACGGTCTTGAGAATGGAAGTCATACTATTAGGCTTGTGACATCGGGCGGAAATGCAGAATGTATTGTGGTGGATGCTTTTGAAGTACTCAACCAGGAAAATTCCCAGTCAGCTGTGAATGCAGAACTGATTATTAACAACCAGTGGTATTACCCGAATCTTGCATGGGGAAATTATACCGGTCATGCCGGAAGTCTGTACAATGGTTCCACCGGGATGGCAATTATCCGGATGTCCGCTGAAAAGAATTTTTCCGCAGATGTAGTTCCTGTGATTGCCAATGTAGCAGCTGAAGTGACGGGAGATAATATGCTGGAGGTGACTTATGACCTGCACAATGCAGGTGAAGGAAGTACAGTGAAGTTTCAGTGGTACCGGACAGCAGTGGGAGATCCGGACAGTAAGAGGCAGCTTATAGAGGGGGCAAATACCGCCTTACTGCATACAGGGGGAATGGAAGCAGACAGAATCTACTGTGAGGTTTCGCTGGAGACTGACGGCAAAGAAACGGAACCTGTGAAAAGTAATGCAGTAGAAATCGGAACAGACTGCTATCAGTTTCATGATGTCCTGGCAGATTCAGAAGAATTTCTGTTCATTGGAACAAAAGATCTGGATTACCAGACGGACAGGAATGAAAAATGGACAGAAAATGCATATAAAAAGACGGTTACATATCTTAATGACACAGAAAATCCGGCAGAGGCCAGATTCACTTTTAATGGAAGTAAAATCCGATGGATTGGTGCCAGGGAAGTAAATCAGGGAATCGCAGAGGTAGATATTGATGGGAAGACAGTAGAAGAGATTGACTTATATGGCGAGAATATAGAATCGGGAACCCAGGTAAATGAAATCCTTTTTGAGCAGAGTTTTGAAGCAACAGGAGAACATACCATAACGATCCGGCGTACCGGGAGAAAGAATCCCAATGCATCAGGAGCAACTGTTAACATAGACGCGTTTATTGTCATTGATAATGAAGTCCTGAATCCGGATATCCCTTCTGCTGATAAGACTGCACTGAGACTGGCAGCTGTCATGGCTGAGAAGCTTAAAGCCCAGCAGTCTGCGCAGCAGTGCTTCACGGAAGCCAGCTGGGCAGCCACTCTGGAGGCATTGGACTGTGCGAGGGCAATTATGGAAAATCAAGATGCATCTCAGGAGGAGACAGATCTTGCATTCCTTAATCTGATAACTGCCTGCAGCCTTCTGGAAAACGATGTTCAGAAAGTTGGACTGAAAGCGGCAATTGAAGGTGCAGAAGCTATTCTGGCAGATGAGAAGGGACTTACAGATTACACCGAGGAGAGTGTGACGGCTGTGAGGACCATACTGGCAGAAGCAAAGAGAGTATATGCAGAAAGCGGTGCAAATCAGGAAGCGGTAAATGCCGCATCCGGAAAACTTATGGATGCAGTAACTGCACTTCTGGTAACAGAAGCAGATACAAGACTGGATATCCTGATTAAAAAAGCCGGGGAACTGCAAAAGAACAGGGGACAGTATACAGACTCAAGTATGCGTGCCCTGGATAAAGCCCTGGAAGCAGCTAAAGCAGCAGCCGGAAACAGCCAGGCAGACGAAGGGAAAATTAATGAGGCATATAACAGTCTGGCAGAGGCTATCACATCCCTTGTTAGAAGGGGAAATAAAGAGGAACTAAAGAATGCGCTTACTAAGGCTGATGAGATTTTGAACAGTATGGACAGATATCTGGAACAGAGTATTGCAGGCCTTCAGGAAGTAAGAGAAGAGGCACAGACAGTATATGAAAGCGGTGATGCTGATACGGACACCGTGGGCGAAGTACTTAAAAAGCTCATTGATGAGATTCTGAAAGCCCGCCTCATGGGAGATGTAAACCATGACGGAACCGTAGATACAGAGGATTCTGCTGAAATCCTGCAGGATGCAGCAGAACTGGGAACCTTGAGCCAAGAGCAGAGCGCGGCGGCGGATGTAAACAGAAATGGATGTGCAGATACCGAAGATGCTGCAAAAATACTACAATTTGCAGCGGAGATCATAACTGAGTTTTAATAACTGATTAAAAAATGATGTATAAAAGCTTTGGAAGGTATTACTAAAAAAATACCGGCCAAAGCTTTTATTATATAAGATATTATTACATCGATGTATAAAATTCCAATTTTTGCAAATATTATTTAGGCAATAATGTGTAAAAAATAACATTCCAGTTAAAAGTTTGTCAAATATATATAAAAAACACCGAAAGTTTTGTGTATTATTTAGTGAAATAACTAGACATTATCTGGAAAATGTTTTAAGATAATATTACGGTAAAATATCGTAAAGGAGGCAGGCGTGTGAAATATAAAAAAGATGTTTTTCGTTCACTGGCGATGATAACTCAGATTGGCATCAGCATGTTGGCCCCCATAATTTTGTGCGTATTTGTTGGATACTGGCTGGATCGGAAATTCGGCTGGAATACCACGATCGTTCTTCTTATTCTGGGTATCCTTGCCGGTGGACGCAATTGTTACATGCTATTAAAGGATATGGTGAATGCAGGAGGAAAGAAAAAGGATGATTAAGAAGTTAAATCCTGTATCAAAAGAGCTGATTCTTGGCATTCTAATATGTGGGGTTATATTTCAATTTTCACTAATATGGCTATCCGGTTCAAAGGTGCTCTATACTACCGGGTTGTGGATCGGAATTGCAATCTCTGTTTTTCTGGCGGTTCATATGAACTGGTCTATTGAAAATGCAGTGGAAATGGATGAAAAGGGCGCTGTCAGTCACATGAAAAAAATGTTTATGCTGCGGGCGCTGGTAGTGGTAGTAGTATTTTTTGGCACGTATCTGCTTAAACTGGGAGATGTTGTCGCAGTATTTTTGGGGTTATTTGGATTAAAGATAGGAGCTTATCTGCAGCCGGTTCTCCATCGTTTAATTCAAAAAATAAAAAAATAAAGAAAAGGAAGGTGAGAACGTGGGAAATGCGTATCTTTGTCAGGGCCAGCTGCTGGCTGCGGGCGGTGAGGTAGATTTTATGATTCACGGTCTGTTCAAATACAAACTGTTTGGACAGGAATTCTATATCACGACCACCCATGTCAGTATATTGATCGTTATGATCATTCTTCTGGTATTTGCTGTTATAGCAAACCGCAAGATGAAAAATCCCGATGAGATACCGCGGGGATTTCAGAATGCGGTGGAAATGATTGTAGAGATGCTGGACAAAATGGTACATGGAAGCATGGGAAAATACGCAGGCAAATTTGCAAATTACATCGGTTCCATATTTTTGTTTATCTTTGTCAGTAATATCTCCGGACTATTTGGCCTCAGGCCGCCCACTGCGGATTATGGTGTTACGCTTCCGCTTGGTATTATGACATTTGCTATTATTCAGTACAATAATATCAGATACAATAAGTTTGGTGCACTGACTGGATTATTTAAGCCGCTGCCATTTTTGTTTCCGATCAATCTGATTGGTGAAATTGCGGTACCATTTTCACTGTCGCTGCGTTTGTTCGGCAATATTTTATCCGGTACCGTAATGATGTCACTGATTTATACGCTGCTGGCACCGATTGCAATTGGATGGCCGGGATTTTTACACATCTACTTTGATATCTTTTCCGGCGCAATACAGACCTATGTGTTCTGTATGCTGACGATGGTATTCGTAACCGATAAGCTTCCGGGTGAGGCATAACTCCTGCACGATTGTGCAGGGTGGCTATTGTGCAGGGTGGCTATAACGTAAAATCAATAATGTAAATTCGATGACGTAAAATTAATGATTTAAAATCAATGACGTAAGCAGAGCAGGAATAATGAAAGAGTTATGAAGTTATCACGCAATAATAAAGAATTATAATATAAAGATCAGGAGGATTTCAGAATGAGCAATATAACAAATGAAGGTTTAATTTTAGCGTGTTCCGCAATTGGTGCGGGGTTGGCGATGATCGCCGGTGTAGGTCCTGGTATTGGACAGGGTATTGCAGCAGGTTACGGTGCAAGTGCGGTAGGAAGAAATCCGGGAGCAAAATCTGACATCACATCTACCATGCTTTTAGGACAGGCAGTTGCAGAGACAACCGGTCTTTACGGGTTGGCAATTGCATTTATTTTACTCTTTGCAAATCCGCTTCTTGGAAAGCTTTAAGAGAAATAGGTCTGAATAATAAGCGAAAGGAGGCGAAACCTTGGAACGATTATTTAATCTGGACCCGCAGTTGATTCATGACGCGGTGCTGCTTATGATCTCGATGTTTGTAATGTTTACTTTCCTGTCATATCTGCTGTTTAATCCTGCAAGAAATATGCTGAAAAAGCGTCAGGATAAGATCAAATCAGATATTGACACGGCTGCACGGGATAAAGAAGATGCGAAAAAGCTTATGGAGGAATACGACAGAAGGCTCAAAGACATCAATAAAGAAGCAGAAGAAATCCTGAGTGCTGCCAGACAAAAAGCACTGAAGAATGAAGCCAGGATCATAGAAGAGGCGAAGGAAGAGGCTGGCAGAATTATGGCCAGAGCAAATGCCCAGGTGGAACTGGAAAGAAAGAAAGCGGCAGATGATATGAAGAAAGAAATAATATCCATTGCTTCGCTTATGGCTGGTAAAGTTGTGAAGGCTTCTATCGATATGGAAGTCCAGGATTCATTAATAGAGGATACTTTAAAGGAAATAGGTGATCAGACATGGCAAAGTTAGCTTCGAAAGTATACGGCGACGCCCTGTTTGAAGTTGGATTGGAAAAGGCAAGATTAGGGGAATTAGAGGAAGAAGTTCTGGCTGTAAAGCGGATTCTTTTGGAAAATCCGGAATTTGAGCAGCTGATGCTTCATCCTAAGATTGACAATGATAATAAGATCAAAGCAATTGAGTCTGTTTTTAAGGACAGAATCTCGGACGATTGTGTGGGACTTTTAGTCATTGTTGTTACAAAGGGGCGTTACAAAGAGCTTCCCGGGATATTTGATTATTTTATTGCGAAAGTAAAGGAATATAATAAAATTGGAATTGCGCAGATTACATCCGCGGTTCCGTTAAAAGATGACTGGAAAAAGAAAATTGAGGCAAAACTGTTAGAGACAACGGACTATGTGAAAATGGAAATGAACTTTCATGTGGATGACAGTCTGATCGGCGGATTGATTATCCGGATTGGAGACCGTGTAGTGGACAGCAGTATTAGAAGTCATCTTGTGGATCTCACCGGGAAGCTTACCAAGATTTCCCTGGAAGCCTGAAATAATAGAAGTTCAGGAACAAGTGTGAAAGAAAATTCAAGAAATATTGATTTATGTAAATTGCAGGAAAGAAGGTGGCAAAGCCTCATGAATTTAAGACCAGAGGAAATTAGTTCCGTTATTAAAGAACAGATAAAAAGATATTCCTCCGAGATGGCCGTGTCTGATGTTGGAACGGTAATCCAGGTGGCCGATGGGATTGCCCGTATTCATGGTCTGGAGAATGCCATGCAGGGAGAACTTCTGGAGTTTCCGGGAGAAGTCCACGGTATGGTTCTGAACCTGGAAGAAGATAACGTAGGTGCTGTATTACTGGGAGATACCACCAGTATCAGTGAAGGCGATACTGTTAAGACAACCGGAAGAGTGGTTGAGGTTCCGGTAGGTGACGGAATGCTGGGGCGTGTTGTAAATTCCCTGGGTATGCCTATTGATGGAAAAGGTCCCATTCGGGCTGATAATTACCGGAAAATCGAACGCGTGGCTTTTGGTGTAATCGCAAGAAAATCGGTAGATACACCGCTTCAGACAGGAATTAAAGCAATTGACTCCATGGTTCCAATTGGACGTGGGCAAAGGGAGTTAATCATTGGCGACAGGCAGACCGGAAAGACGGCGATAGCATTAGATACAATCATTAATCAAAAAGGACAGGGTGTAAAATGCATCTATGTGGCAATCGGACAGAAAGCATCTACGATTGCCGGTATTGTTAAGAAACTGGAAGAATACGGAGCAATGGACTATACGACGATCGTGGCTTCAACAGCAAGTGAACTTGCGCCGCTGCAGTATATTGCTCCTTATGCAGGATGTGCAATAGGTGAAGAATGGATGGAGAAAGGTCAGGATGTATTGGTTGTTTACGATGACTTATCCAAACATGCGGCTGCTTACCGAACCCTGTCTTTACTTCTTAGAAGGCCGCCAGGCCGCGAAGCTTATCCGGGTGATGTTTTCTATCTGCATTCCAGGCTTCTGGAAAGAGCAGCCAGATTGTCGGATGAACTGGGCGGAGGTTCTTTGACGGCACTTCCGATTATTGAGACCCAGGCAGGGGATGTATCTGCCTATATACCGACAAATGTTATTTCGATTACTGACGGACAGATTTATCTGGAAACGGAAATGTTTAATGCAGGATTCCGGCCGGCAATCAATGCCGGATTATCCGTATCCCGTGTAGGTGGTGCGGCACAGATTAAGGCGATGAAGAAAATTGCATCCCCAATCCGTGTGGAACTTGCGCAATACAGAGAACTGGCAGCATTTTCCCAGTTTGGTTCAGAGCTTGACAATGACACCAGAGAGAAGCTGGCGCAGGGCGAGCGGATCAAAGAGGTGTTAAAACAACCCCAGTATAAGCCGATGCCGGTTGCATATCAGGTTATCATTATTTTTGCAGCTACCCGCAAGTATTTGTTAGATATTAATGTGGAAGAAATACTGGATTTTGAAAAAGCCCTGTTTGAGTATATCGATATTAAATATCCTGAGATTCCGGAAGAAATCCGAACGACAAAGCAGATTTCAGATGAGACGGCGGATGCACTTGTGAAAGCAATAGAAGAATGCAAAGCAGAGTTTAAAGAATCCAGATAGGATGAAAATCGTTTAGAAAGGGTGATACAATGGCTTCGATGAGAGATATTAGGCGGCGCCGGGCAGGTATAACCAGTATTCAGCAGATTACCAAGGCAATGAAGCTGGTATCCACCGTAAAGCTGCAGAAGGCAAGAGCCCATGCAGAACAGTCTAAGCCGTATTTTGAACGTATGTATGCTGTGGTTACCTCCATGCTGGCCAGGTCAGGCAAACTGGATCATCCCTATTTAAGACCCGGAAAGTCTCCGAAGAAAGCAGTGATAGTCATTACTTCAAACAGAGGACTTGCAGGCGGGTATAACTCCAATGTTACAAAGCTGGTAACAGCAGGAGCGTGGAAAAAGGAAGATCTGGAGATATATGCAATAGGGCGAAAGGGTAAGGAATCCCTTGAGAAAAAGGGATATCATATCCGGGGGGATTTCAGTGAGGTGATAAATGCGCCGATGTTTCAGGATGCCCAGGAGATCAGCAAAGAAGTGCTGGATGCTTTTGCCCGGGATGAGATTGGTGAAATCTATGTTGCCTATACCTCATTTAAGAATACCGTAGTTCATGAACCAAAACTGATGAAACTCCTTCCGATTGAATTTGCGGAGGGCGAATTATCAAGGGAAGACAGGATGGCGCTTATGAATTACGAGCCTGATGAGGACGAGGCATTAAATATAATTATTCCAAAATATGTAACAAGCATCTTATATGGATCCTTTACGGAAGCTCTGGCTAGTGAAAACGGGGCCAGAATGCAGGCAATGGATGCGGCAACAAGCAACGCAGACGAAATGATAGATAAACTGGCACTTCAGTACAACCGTGCAAGGCAGGGATCTATCACACAGGAATTAACAGAAATTATTGCCGGTGCAGAGGCGATCAGCTAGAGCGTGTTCTAATACAGGCTTTTGCCTGCAATATGCAGTAAAATATGGAAAGAAAAAGGAGTGAGAACCAGACAATGTCAGAAAAAAACAAAGGCAAAATCACTCAAATCATAGGTGCAGTATTGGATATTAAGTTTCCGGAGGGGCATCTTCCGGAAATTTATGAAGCGGTACACATTAAAAGAAACGATGGTGAAATGCTGGTAGTAGAAGTTGCACAGCATCTGGGTGATGATACGGTCAGATGTATTGCGATGGGATCTACCGATGGTTTGGTCCGTGGAATGGAGGCTGTCGCAACAGGTGCACCCATAACGGTACCGGTTGGGGAACATACACTTGGAAGAATCTTTAATGTAACCGGAGATGTAATAGACAATAAAGAACCGCCTAAGGATGTAGCGTATTTGCCGATTCACAGAAAGGCGCCGTCTTTTGAAGAACAGTCCACATCAACAGAAGTACTGGAAACCGGTATTAAAGTAGTGGATCTTCTCTGCCCATACCAAAAGGGCGGAAAGATTGGTTTGTTCGGTGGTGCCGGTGTAGGTAAAACCGTACTGATCCAGGAACTGATTCGTAATATTGCAACAGAGCATGGCGGATATTCGGTATTCACCGGTGTAGGGGAGCGTACGCGTGAAGGAAATGACCTCTATTATGAAATGACAGAATCCGGTGTTATCAATAAAACAACTATGGTGTTCGGTCAGATGAATGAGCCGCCGGGAGCCAGAATGAGAGTGGGGCTTACGGGACTTACCATGGCGGAATATTTTCGTGATGAAGGCGGTAAAGATGTATTGCTCTTTATCGATAATATATTCCGTTTCACACAGGCAGGTTCAGAAGTTTCAGCGCTTCTTGGACGTATGCCTTCAGCAGTTGGTTATCAGCCCACACTTCAGACTGAGATGGGAGCCTTACAGGAGCGTATTACTTCTACAAAAAATGGTTCAATCACATCTGTACAGGCTGTTTATGTACCTGCGGATGATTTGACAGACCCGGCTCCGGCTACAACTTTTGCCCATCTGGATGCAACCACCGTATTATCCCGTTCTATCGTGGAACTGGGTATTTATCCGGCAGTTGACCCACTGGATTCTTCATCCCGTATACTGGATCCCCAGATAGTGGGAGAGGAACATTATGGGGTAGCCAGAGGCGTTCAGGAAATTCTGCAGAGATACAAGGAATTGCAGGATATTATTGCAATTTTAGGTATGGATGAGTTGTCGGAAGATGAAAAGCTGATCGTAAACCGTGCCAGAAAGATACAGAGATTCCTGTCCCAGCCGTTTTTCGTTGCCACACAGTTTACAGGGCTGGATGGAAAGTACGTGCCAATCAGTGAAACGATCCGGGGATTCAAAGAAATTCTGGATGGGAAACACGATGATATTCCGGAGAGTTATTTCTTAAATGCAGGCTCTATAGATGATGTTCTGGAGCGTGTGAAATAATAAGTTAAAAGGAAGCATTCATCAATGTCCATGTCTGGGACAGATAGGAGTTTTATGGCGGATGAAAAATTTTTTGAATTGGAGATCATTTCTCCGGACCGGATATTTTATCAGGGAAAGGCAAGTATGGTAGAACTCAATACTTCCGAAGGTGAAATTGGTGTTTATAAAAACCATATTCCGCTGACCACCATACTGGTTCCGGGAATTGTAACCATTACAGAAGCTTCCGGCAAAAAAGAAGCTGCTGTTCATGCAGGTTTTATTGAAATTTTAAAAGAAAAAATAACAATTCTTGCAGAAATTGCAGAGTGGCCGGAAGAGATTGATATAAATCGTGCAAAAGAGGCCAAGGTGCGGGCGGAAAGAAGAATACAGACCCACCCCTCGGATATAAATGTAACGCGTGCCGAAATGGCTTTGCGCAAAGCATTAATCCGAATTGAACTGGCTGGAAAATAAAAAAGAGAATAAAAACCCTCCGATTGGTGATACTTAGGTATTACGAATTGGAGGGTTTTTGTATGAAAAAAATATGGGTTGCATTTATTGTTCTTTTATGGGGCGTTGCAGGATTTCAGATCATACAGGGGAAAGAAGCAGCGGAAGAAAATAAGCTGATTGAGGTTTTCCATACAGTAGGCAGCGAACAAAAGACTAGTATGGTGGAATACTATGGAACATATGATAAAGAATATCTCCCAATTGAAGACCGGGAAGCACTTCTTCGGGAAGTGGCTTTGAAACTTGGAATTACGAAAGGTATGAAGGTAGAGCGGACATACGAAGAAAAAAGGCAGGAAGTTTCATTGACAAAAAAAGCTAAGCATGCTGTGACTACTCTGCGGTTTATCACAAATGAAGAAGGAAAAGAGACAAAACAATATATGATAGCCAGCATTGCTCTGGATAAAGATATGGAAAGTGCGCTGGCACATAAAAAGAAGCTGGAAAAAACGCTGGATGACTATACATCCCAGAGCAGAAGTTCTGCCAATGTAATCGGATCTTATGATGGTAAGCTGGATTTAGATAAGAGAAATGAAGTGGCAGACGAAATCCTTGGTGAAATGGGTGCCAAGATTGTAACTGAGCACAGGGATATGCAGCTCTATACCATTTATGCTTACACTACCTATGTATCGGATTATGTCATGCAGGAAGATCAGGCAGTGAATGTAAATATAGCCATGCGGTATAATGAAGAGGAAGATAAAACATATGTCTATGTGGCGACTCCGGTACTTGGGCTGGATTATTAGATATTTTCAAACACAAGCAGACTAATGGGTTTAAGTTAATATGATTAATTTCCCAGATAAGCTTCACTTTTTTACACAGCAGCATATATTATAGTAAATGCGTAATAAAGGAGTAGTTTATGGAGGAACATAAAAATTATCCCCATAACCAAATAGAAAATTGTCCGTGCTATCCTAATTGTGACGATATGATGCATAAGCAGGGCGGGGAACAGCCACAAAAGCCATTCTGGCCGCCTTTGCCATCACAGCCAATTCCACCGGTCTGGCCATCCATGGGGAGTGATTCAGATCGTCAGGATCCGGGAAGACCGGATCCAGGCTGGGGCAGGACACAGCCGTGGCAGCCATCTGGAAATCAGCATGGAGATCCGGGCTGGGGCGGTCAACAGCCATGGCAAAGAATGGACGATCGTCGGGATATGTACAATCCGGGAGTACGGCCGTGGCAGCCGGGGGATGATTACCAGGGCGGATTAAATGAAGACAGACACCCATGGCAGTCAGATAATGAATGGAATGAGAGATCGTATAGCAGACCACAGCCATGGTCATCCGGAAACATGGAAATGGAAAGTGCCGGACAGCCTGGTAATTCAGATGCAGACATGGGATGGGATATGGAGTCTGACCAACAGGACATGAACATGCCGGAAAATCAAATGAGACCTGATATGGAAATGCCCCAGAACTGGGGAAGTCCATGGATGGATGAATCAGATATGTACGATATTCCGGAATCCGAAATGAATGGCGATATGAATATGCCAATGCCGGAAAGTCAGCCGTGGCCGGAGATGAATATGCCAATGCCGGAAAGTCAGCCGTGGCCGGAGATGAATATGCCAATGCCGGAAAGTCATCCATGGCCGGAGATGAATATGCCAAATGGAAATACGTGGTCTGACTCAGCTATGCCGAACAACCAGGTATGGCCAGGAAGATCCATGCCAAATAGCCAGCCGTGGTCAGGAAGGCAAATGCAGCCGAACCAGGGATTTTCAGGAAATGGTATGAACAGAAATTCAGAAATGCCGGGAATTCAGGTGCGTCCGGATATGGGGAACGGAACAAACCAGATGTACCCCGACATGACAATGCCAGGCAATCAGATGTGGCCCGGTTCAAATATGGAACCGGATATGGAACAGGACATGGAATCGGACATGGAAATGCCGGGCAACCAGATGAGACCTGACATGGGAATGCCGGGAAGCCAGATGAGACCTGACATGGGAATGCCGGGAAATCAGATGAGACCAGGATATATGTACTATCCGAATGGCTCCTCAGATAGAATGCGGGGAGTAATTAATCCGGTGTTCCGGAATGAAGAAATGGAAAAAGAAGAGCAGGAAACAGAACATGACCTGGAACGCTTAAAAGGCATGTATCCGGATATTGCTAAAAAAATCCAATTATTTGTAGAAGAGGCATGTGACGATCTGGAATATGCAGGAAGCCCAATGTTTGATGAACAGCCGGATAAAGTAAACATGATGAGAACGGTAAATAGTATTTATGATAAAGTAAGAGAAGATGTACCGGTAGAAGAGGAAGAAGATAAAGATGACCTCTTTGCAATGAATAAGGAAAGCAGAAGAAGATATCCGCCGGGAAAGAACTGGCTTCGTGACTTCGTAGAAGTAATGCTCTATCATGAGATGTTCCAGAGGCGCTGCAGACACCGCCATTGCCGGAGATGGTATTAAGCAATAAAAGTAATGTCGGACTGATGTAAGCGTCTGAAGATATTTAATGAAGAAACCGGTGGCTAACTTACACCGGTTTCTTAAAAGTGAGACAGCGATTGTGGTGCTAACCGCATTTATTGTCTAAAAAAGTTGCATTTAATAAAAATTTATGTTGAGGTTTTTAACTAAAGCCAGTACAATAGAGACATGGTCTATTCATGGGGAGAATCTATGGGACCTGTCTTGTCGTTAAGGGGAAATAATAATGGAAGAATTAATGAAAGTATTAGAACAATATTTAGATGAAAATATGCTGCAGGCGGTTGTAAGCGGGGCTAAAAAAGCGGACATCCCGTCAAAGATCAAAATCCGCCCGGTTTTAAATAAAGAATTATTAAAGTTTCAAACTGCAATTACAGATGGAAAAAAGGAAATACATAAAAATTTTGATAATCTAGAGATGAGAGAACAGTTAAAATCCTGGATGGAGTCTGATTATAAACAGTTACAGATGGATACAGTCGAATATGCGATTACAGTACTGGTGAGCAAAAAGGGGAAAATGACCATTAAGAAAAAAAGGTGGGACAAGCCCAAAGAACCCGTTTCTCTACAGCATAACCGTAAAAAGAAGTATGTGTTAGAGGAAGGCACGCCGATTCCATTTCTGGTGGATCTGGGGGTCATGACTCAGGAGGGGAAGATTGTAAATTCCAAATATGATAAGTTCCGGCAGATCAACCGCTTTTTGGAGTTCGTAGAGGATATTATGCCTCAGCTGGACCGTACACGAGAGGTGACGATCATAGATTTCGGGTGTGGAAAATCGTATCTTACATTTGCGATGTACTACTATCTGAAGATTCTTCAGGGGCTGGATATTCATATGATCGGTCTGGACCTGAAGGAAGATGTCATTGAAAAGTGTAATGGACTGGCAAAAGGATATGGATATGATAAATTAGAATTTTATATAGGAGATATCGCATCTTACGAAGGCGTGGATCACGTAGACATGGTGGTAACCTTACATGCCTGCGATACAGCTACAGATTATGCCCTGGCTAAGGCTGTGAAATGGGGGGCAGAAGTTATTCTTTCCGTTCCATGCTGTCAGCATGAATTAAACGGGCAGATTCAGAATGATATACTGGAACCCGTATTAAAGTACGGATTAATTAAAGAAAGAATGGCGGCTTTGCTGACTGATGCTTTCCGTGCCGGCAGGCTGGAGGAAGAGGGTTACAATGTCCAGATTCTGGAATTTATCGATATGGAACATACGCCAAAAAATATTCTGATACGGGCTGTAAAGGCCGGTGTGCCAAAAAAAGTCAAAAATCTTGCTGAATGTATGGAATTGGTGGGGGCCAGACCGACAATAAATAAACTCTTAAATGCCAAAGAGGAGGCATGAGGCAAATATGAAAAAGATAATCATACGAATCAGCGTTTTGGTGCTGGTGTTTATAGGTGCGGTTTTTGGCATCAGTAAATATATCAACAGAGGTACAACGGAAACGGCAAAAGAAATGAAAGCTGCCACACTGCCCCTGGTCTATATGACAAATGAAGGAACGCAGCTGAATTGTCTGCATGGTTATGTACAACAGATGCCGGTAACAGCTATGAGAGATACACTGACGCCGCTGACGTCCGACCGGGTACTGGACATACAGATTCAGACCTTCGGAGTTCCCATTGATGATATTTATTTTGAGGTTCTTTCCGTAGACGGAAAAGAATCGCTGGAAAATACAAAGGTAACCAAATATCAGGAGGATGGGGAATATGTTAAAACATCCATAAAATTACAGAATCTCATTCTTATGAATCAGGAATATGTGTTAAAACTGCAGATTAAAAGTGCAGGAAAAGATATTTATTACTACACCAGGATCCTCCAACAGGACGGACTGCATACAAAGAATTATCTGAGTTTTGTAATGAGTTTTTATGATAAATGCCTCAATAAGAATGAAAGCCAATGGCTGGCATCTTATACGGAGGAGCCGGACGGGACAGGAGATAATAGTTCCCTTGCAAGTATGAATATTCATTCCAGCATAGATCAGTTAAGCTGGGGAACCTTAAGTCCGCAGATCTATTATAAACCGGTTCCCGCGATTAAAGAATTAAATGAAAGTACGGCATCTGTGGTATTGAATTACATCATCTCTGCCAAAAATGATGATGGGCAGCAAGAGCTGTATAATGTTACCGAATTTTATAGAATGAGGGATGCAGATTCCAAAATTATGCTTCTGGACTTTGAACGGAAAACAGAGCAGATCTTTAATCCTGAAAATTCGATCATCACAACAAAAGGTGTAAATCTTGGAATTACCGGAAGAGATGTCACCTATATGACAGATGAAAAGCAGCAGTATTTTGCTTTTGTACAGGAAAATGAACTTTACAGTTACGATGTAAACAGCAATAAAGTCGCCCAGGTATTCACTTTCCGCCAAAAAGATAAGTCTGATTACCGGGATGTTTACAACCGCCATGATATCAGTATTATCCAGGTGGAATCCAATGGAAATATTTACTTTACAGTCAGCGGATATATGAACCGCGGCAGCCACGAGGGAGAGTCCGGTGTGGCGCTGTATTATTATGAAGCTGCTTCGGGATATGTCAGGGAGGGTGTATTTGTTAGCAGTGGAGAGTCCTATGAACTCTTAAAGAAAGACCTGGACATTCTGACATATGTCTCAGATGACCAGGAAGATTTTAACCTGCTGATTGATGGAGATGTCTATCAGGTAAATCTTTCTACCATGCAGGTAGAGAAGATTGTTAAGGATATTAAACAGGGATGTATGGCTGGATCCCAGTCGGGCAAATACTTTGCATGGCTGAAGGAAAATGAGGCATATGATTCCAGGACCATCATCATAATGAATATGGACACAAAAGAAACCCGTGAGATTTCCTGTCAGGATTCAGAAAGAATCCGTATTATAGGATTTATGGGCGAAGACCTGGTATACGGAGTTGCAGATGCGTCGGATATTAATACACAGCATGAAGGAAATGAACTTTTCCCAATGAAGACAATGCAGATTCAAAACAGCCAGGGAGAGACCGTTAAAGACTATACCCCGGGAGGTCTGTATATAACTAAGACAGATATAACGGAAAAGCTACTGACACTTACCAGGATGCAGAAGAACGGAGATACCTTTACCGAAGCCGCGGAAGATCATATTGTGAACAATGCCGCTGATGAAGATTCTGCATTTGGAATGACTACGCAGGTCACGGATAAGAAGCAGACGGAGATGATACTGAGAGTAGGACAGGATCTGAAAGTAAAAACACCGCAGGTGGTAAGAAGCCGTCAGGTCGTACCGGAGGGCAATCATACAGTATCCGTAAAGGCAAAAGAGAAGAGTGAGAATCTCTATTATGTATATGCCTACGGTAAATTAGACAGCATATATGCCAATGCCAACGCAGCTATCCGAAGGGCAGATGAAATGCTTGGAGTTGTAGTGGATAACCGTCAGAAATATGTCTGGGAACGTGGTAATAAAGAAGATGAAATGGAACTGGATATTACAAAAGTCCCTGAGATTATGAAAAACGGAGAAATGGATGTGGCAAAACTGAAACAGTCCCTGAGTGATAAGACCGTTCTGGATCTAAGCGGTTGTACGCTGGAGATGGTGCTCTATTATGTGAGCCACGGTTACCCGGTACTGGTACAGACTTCGGAAGGAGTCAGAGTTATGGTTGGTTATGATAACTATAATACAATACTGCTTAAGCCCGGAGAAGAAGAGTCCTATTATTATCCGTCGGATGACAGTAAAGAGTTATTTGAAAAGTCAGGAAATATATTTATAACCTATATTAACTGAGACAGGTAAAGGAACAATCAGCCGGTCACAAGCATATTAAATCATGAACCTGAGTGTGGAGAGTAATGGGGATTTAACAACAGGATCTGAAAATAGGAAGACGCCCTGGCTATCAGCTGGGGCGTTTCATATATTATAGAAGTAAATTCTGCTTTCCCTGAATGCAATTGCCAATATGTGGATATCCTAAAGTAAACAGAAGACAACATACAAAATGCAAAGAATGGCATAATAAGAAATCAGAAAGAGAGGTAAATAAATATGGATGAAAGAATAAAAACGCTGGCACATAACCTGGTGAACTATTCCTGTGAGGTGAAAGAAAATGACAAGGTCTATATCCACTATATCGGGGAGGATACCCAGGAGCTGGCAAGACAGATTATAAAGGAAGTCTATGCGGCAAAGGGAATTCCATTTATCCGGTTTATCAGCAATAAAGTACAACGGGATATCCTGATGGAATGTACACAGGAACAGGTGGAGCTGATGGCAGAGGTAGACGGACTGGAAATGTCTAAAATGGACTGCTATATTGGAATCCGCGGTTCGAATAATGTATCAGAATTATCGGACGTTCCGGCAGAAAAAATGGCAATCTATGATAAATACTACAATACCCCGGTACATCATGAAATCCGTGTAAAAAAGACCAGATGGGTGGTTCTTCGTTACCCGAATGCCTCCATGGCTCAGCTATCTAATTCCAGTACGGAGGCATTTGAAGATTTTTATTTTAAAGTCTGCAATCTGGATTATGGAAAAATGGATAAGGCAATGCAAAACCTCAAATCATACATGGAACGTACAGATAAGGTCCGTATGACAGGACCGGGGACAGACCTTACCTTTTCAATTAAAGGCATGAATGCAATTCCCTGCGCAGGAAAATGTAATATACCGGACGGAGAAGTATATACGGCGCCGGTCAGAGATTCTGTAAACGGGACATTGTCTTATAATACGCCGTCGCTGTATCAGGGATTTACTTATGAAAACATTGTTCTCACATTTGAAAACGGGAAAATAATCAATGCAGTTGCAAATGATACAAAGAGGATTAACGAAGTCTTCGATATGGACGAAGGCGCAAGGTATATCGGTGAATTTGCTATAGGAGTAAATCCCTATGTTCTGGAACCAATGAAAGATATACTGTTTGATGAAAAAATAATGGGATCCATTCACTTTACCCCGGGCAGCTGCTATGACGATGCGTACAATGGCAACCATTCTTCCATCCATTGGGATCTTGTGTGGATACAGAGAGCAGAATATGGCGGCGGAGAAATCTATTTTGATGATGTATTAATCCGGAAAGACGGAAAGTTTGTGGTTCCGGAACTGGAGTGTTTAAATCCGGAAAATTTGATTTAGCGTGCTTAAAATAGGACACAGAATACTGATTCTGTGTCCATTGTATTATAGAAATAGTCAAAACAGGGAGGTGTAGTTGTGATAGAAATCTTAAATGGAATGCATGAAACCATCAATTACGGTGATTCACAGGGATTTCGCCTGTATCATAATGTGGAATTTGAAGATTATGGGGATCACTGGCATACAGGTATTGAGATTATTATTCCGGTAAAGAACGGTTATACGGTAATTGTGGGAGAGCAGCGGCAGGAACTTGAAGAAGGGGATATAGCGCTGATTAATTCCGGGGTTATCCATGCATTGGAGGCTCCCCCAACCGGGGAACGGGTCATTCTTCAATTTGATACGGCATTACTCTATGGATTAAAGGGTATGGAAACACTTTTATTTATGATGCAGCCGCTGATTTATATTCCAAACAGGAAAGATGTGGAAATTTGGCAGGTTATAAATGAGAAACTGAAGAAAATTATCTGGGAATATGATTCCAAAAGTACGTTCAGAGAGGCGCTGATTTATGCGAACCTGATTGAGATTTTTGTAGAACTGGGACGCAGGGAAGTTTATCTGATCGAGACAGCAGAAAAAATTCCTTCGGCCAAGAAGCAGGTGTACATAGAGGCTGTAATGGGAGCTTGTTCCTATATCAGCTCACATTATCTGGAAAATCTCACGCTGGAAGAAGTTGCAGAAGCAAGCGGATTTTCAAAATACCATTTTACACGCATTTTTAAGCAGTATATGAATATGACCTTTTATGAATACCTGAATTCCAAGCGGGTGAAAAGAGCAGAGGAACTGCTTTACAATCAGGAGATGAGTGTGACAGACGTGGCAATGAACTCAGGATTTTTTTCATTGAGCGCTTTCAACCGGACTTTTCGTGCAATGAAAAACTGTGCGCCCAGCGAGTTTCGTAAGAAATGGGAATGCCTTCAGTGTAAAGGCAAGGAAGACTCCTAAAGCAATATGTGGTGAGAATGGGGCAAGATTTGAGAAGAAATAGTTTGTGCAAAATGCTATCATCGAATTAAATGACAAATCAATATCTATTAAAATATAATCATTCCGGCTCTGTTTTACTGTTATTTACAGAGCTTCGGGATAACCAGAAAAATAGAAAAGAGGATAGCATGATGAGAGCAGAAAAAGTATTAGAATGCCGCAGACGGGCAAAAGAGCTGGTAGGGAAAATGACGCTGGAGGAAAAGGTTTCCCAGACGGTACACAGTGCTGCAGGGATTGAACGGCTGGGGATAAAAGCATATAACTGGTGGAACGAGGCGCTTCACGGGGTGGCAAGAGCCGGGGTTGCAACGGTTTTTCCTCAGGCAGTCGGAATGGCTGCATCCTTTGACGAAGAGCTTGTCTGGGAGGTGGCGGATGCCATTTCTACAGAAGGACGTGCTAAGTACAATATGCAGCAGGAATTTGGCGATCTGGATATCTATAAAGGGCTAACTTTTTGGGCACCTAATGTAAATATTTTCCGTGACCCCAGGTGGGGCAGGGGGCATGAGACATTCGGGGAAGATCCTTATCTGACTTCCAGACTGGGAGTGCGCTTTATAGAAGGACTGCAGGGGGATGACAGCCAATATATGAAAACTGCCGCCTGTGCAAAGCATTTTGCGGTCCATTCCGGTCCGGAGGATGAGCGTCACTCGTTTGATGCAAAGGTTAATGCCCGGGATTTATTTGAAACTTATCTTCCCGCTTTTGAGGCATGTGTCAAGGAGGGAAAAGTGGAAGCAGTCATGGGCGCGTATAACAGGACAAATGGGGAACCATGCTGCGGAAGCCGTACATTGCTGACTGAGATTCTGAGAAAAGGCTGGGGATTTGAAGGTCATGTGACGTCAGACTGCTGGGCAGTAAAAGATTTCCACGAATATCATAAGGTAACCTCATCCGCTTTAGAATCAGCAGCCATGGCAATGGAGAACGGATGTGATCTAAACTGCGGCAGCCTGTATCTGTACCTGACGGAGGCAGTTAAACGGGGGATGGTCACTGAAGAGCGTCTGGATGAGGCAGTTACAAATCTGCTGAGTGCCCGGATGAAACTGGGATTATTTGATGAGGCAGCAACAGTATACAGTGGAATTACATATGAAGAAAATGATACTGCCGTGCATGGCAGGCTAAACTTCGAGGCTTCCAGAAAGTCCTTTGTACTGTTGAAAAATGAAGGGAATCTGCTGCCATTGGATAAAAATAAAATAAACACAATCGGCATCATTGGACCAAATGCCAACAACAGAAAAGCACTGGTGGGAAATTATGAGGGGACAGCATCCCGGTATTATACTATTTCCGAGGGAATACAGGATTATGTTGGTGATGATATAAGGGTTCTGTATTCCGAGGGATGTCACCTGTGTAAAACCCGTTTAAGCGGACTGGGGCAGGAGAATGACCGTCTGGCAGAAGTACGGGCGGTCTGTGCCCACAGTGATGTGGTAGTTGCCTGCCTGGGACTGGATTCCAGCCTGGAAGGAGAAGAGGGAGACGAAGGAAATGAATATGCAAGCGGAGATAAGCCGGATCTTGCTCTTCCTGGACTTCAGCAGGATATATTAAGAACTGCATGGGAGAGCGGGAAGCCGGTAGTTCTGGTACTTCTGTCCGGCAGCGCGCTGGCAGTTTCCTGGGCAGATGAGCATATCCCTGCCATTATAGAAGGATGGTATCCAGGTGCTATGGGCGGAAAAGCCATGGCAAGCGTGATCTTTGGGGATTATTCGCCGGAAGGGAAACTGCCTGTAACATTCTACCGCACGACAGAAGAACTTCCTGATTTCAGGGATTATTCTATGGAGGGAAGAACTTACCGCTATATGAAGCAAAAAGCTTTGTATCCATTTGGTTATGGACTTTCCTACACTGATTTTGCTGTAACGAAAGCTGCAGTCAGCCAGGATACAGTTCAAAAGGGTACCATGGTTACGGTCACTGCCGTGCTGACGAATCAGGGAAAAATGGGCGGTGCAGAAACCCTGCAGGTATACATAAAGGCAAAACGTCCGGGAACGCCTAATGCCCAGCTTAAGGCGCTGAAGAAAGTAGAGCTGAAGCCGGGAGAATCAAAGGAAATCCGTATGGAACTTGCCGACAGGGTATTTGGCATTCGTGATGATAAAGGAGATCTCATATTAGGCGAGGGCAGTTATGAAATATATGTAGGAACCCAGCAGCCGGATGCGCGCAGCAGTGAATTGACGGGAAAACATCCGGTGTGCCTGGAGATAAAGGCTGATAAAACGGAACTGCTGGAAAAGGCGTGTGCAGCTGTATGTTAGAGCCTTCCATATTGTTTGGTGATGGCTGCGTCCTCCAACAGGGCGGAGAAACCAGAGTCTGGGGAACCGGCAGCCCGGGTATGGAAGTTGTGGTGGAACTGCAGAGCCAGACAAGAAGAGCAAAAGCCGGGGCCTCTGGGAGCTGGGAGGTATATCTGTGCAACCTGACGCCGGGCGGTCCGTTCCGGATGAAAATAGAAAATGATGCCGGAGAGATGAGAATCATTTCAGATGTCTATGTAGGTGAGGTATGGATCTGTTCCGGGCAGTCTAATATGCAGCTGACCATGCAGAGGGTGAAGGACTGCTATCCAAAAGAAATGATAAAGAAAAATTCCTGGATACGGCATTTTAAAGTAGCGGAGCATTATGATTTCAGCCATACCCTGACCGATTGTGCAGCAGGGGAATGGAAAGAGAGTCATCCGGATAATACCGGCGAATTTTCAGCACTGTGTTACTTTTTTGGGCAGTATCTGCAAAAGGTTAGAGAAGTTCCGGTTGGACTGATCAATGTAAGCGTGGGAGGTTCCAGAATTGAGGCGTGGATGAGTATGGAATCCCTCAATGGATATGAAGATATCTTAACGGAAGCCAGGCAGCTGGCAGACGTGGATGCAGTACAGAAATTTCTGCAGAATCAGGATGATTCCATGAACCAGTGGCTTTCCCAGGCAGCGGCTTCAACCGGCGGGCAGCCGGAAAGTGACTGGAAAAACATTCAGATTCCGGGGTATTTGTCCGATGCCGGACTTTCTGATTTTTGCGGCAGCATCTGGCTGCGGCGTAATTTTACCGTACCGGAAGCTATGTGGGGGAAGCCTGCAAATCTGTGGCTTGGCACTATGACTGACAGTGACAGGACTTATATCAATGGGACTTTTACCGGTGAGACAGGTTATCAGTATCCTCCCAGAAAATATACAGTGCCTGCAGGTGTGCTGCGAAAAGGGGAAAATAAAATCTGCATTCATCTGATCTGTAATGACGGGCGCGGACGGGTGACACCCGGAAAGGATCTCTGTATTTTTCTGGGAACTGAGAGGGTTGACTTAAGCGGCAGTTGGGAGTACCGGATACACAAAACGATGAAGAAGGCTCCGGAAATGGATTTTTTATGCCGTAAAGCCGGGGGATTGTACCAGGGAATGCTGGCACCCTGCCAGAAATATACGGTAAGAGGAGTGCTCTGGTATCAGGGGGAATCCAATGATAAAGCACCCGGAGATTACGAAGAACTGTTAAAGAGAATGATTTTGTCTTGGAGGAAAAGCTGGAATCAGAAGAAATTGCCGTTTGTTGTAGTACAGCTTCCAGGGTTTTCCATCGATCTTCCTGAGGAAAACAGCGGATGGCCTGAGATAAGGGAAGCCCAAAGCAAAGCGGCAGAAGCTATCCCTGATACCGCAGTGACTGTAAACCTGGATCTGGGGGAGGATAATGACCTTCATCCATCGGATAAAAAGGAAGTGGCTTTTCGTGCCGTACAGGCAGCAAGGTGCATGGTATATGGAGAAAATATAACTTTTAAAGGGCCGGTGCCAAGAAGCTGGTCTTGTGACAAGGCTGAGGTGAAAATCACCTTTGATGTGGGGGATGATGGAATTCTGATGACGAAAGACGGACAGAATCCCGGTGAGTTCTGTCTGGCTGGAAAGGACATGAGGTTTTATCCGACTGTATGTGAACTGTATGGTAATCAGGCGGTTCTGAAAAGCGAAGCAGTCCAGGAAGCGGTGTCAGTCCGATATGCCTGGGGGAATGCGCCCAGGCAGGGGCTGATCTGTAATAAATCCGGAATTTTGGCAGCACCATTTCGGTTGGATAAAAGGAATTTTGGCAGAGGAGAAGGCAATGGGGAAACAAGCTTATAAACAGATACAGAATACATACGGTACGCATCTTTATAACAATGGCTGGGAGTTTGTAAAACTCCCCATATCTGTCACAATAGATTCATTTGATGAGCAGCAGCCAATATTTACAATGATATCAATACCACATGACTGGCTGATCTGGCAGGCGGACAATCTGTATGAGGATGGTAGCGGGTGGTATCGGAAATATCAGGATTGGCAGCGGGAAGAGGATATGCGTCTGGTGCTGCGCTTTGAAGGTGTCTATATGGACAGCACCATTTACATTAACCGTGAAAAGGCTGCAGAATGGAAATATGGTTACTCTACCTTTGAGGTGGATATTACAGCCTATTTGAAAGAAGGGCAGAATGAGATTCTGGTCCGCGTGGCACACCAGGCTCCAAACAGCAGGTGGTACTCCGGGGCAGGCATATATAGGGATGTATGGCTGAAAGTACAGCATCAGTCATACCTTATATCTGATGGCAGCTACATCACAGTAAAGAAGCAGGAAAATCAGGAGTGGCAGATTGACATCCGGACAGAATTATGTGTCAGTGCGAAAGAAAAAGCCGGAGTAGAAGCCGGAATAGAAGGCGGAGTAGAAGCCGGAATAGAAGCTGGAATAGAAGGCGGAGTAGAAGCTGGAATAGAAGGCGGAGTAGAAGCTGGAATAGAAGGCGGAGTAGAAGCCGGAATAGAAGCTGGAATAGAAGCCGGAGAAGAAGCGGAAAAAGATGCTAAAATGGAAGAAGAAAATTCTGAAACTGCATTCCGGGTGGAATATGAACTCTGGGATATGCAGACAGGAAAACGGACAGCGTTTGCCAGTGGAGAAGAAAGGGTATCGGCAAAGCCCCAGGAAAGGGAAGGCTTCTGGCTGGCGTCCGTAAGTGAGAGGGTATGGAATCCCGGTATCTGGGATGTGAAATCACCTGTCCGTTACAGGATCAGAGTTCTGCTTATGGCAGATGGGAAACTGTGGCAGGAGGAGTTTTACACCATAGGATTCAGATCTATAGCATTTTCACCCGAATCAGGGTTTCTGCTTAACAATAGAAAATTAAAGTTAAACGGTGTATGTGAACATCATGACCTGGGATGTCTGGGTGCGGCATATCATTCTGGTGCAATGCGGCGGAAGATGGAAATTTTGCGTGAGATGGGGGTAAATGCCCTCCGCCTGACCCACAATATGCCGGCTCCCGATGTAATGGAACTTGCAGATGAATATGGAATGCTTGTAGTTTCAGAGGCATTTGATATGTGGGAACGTTCGAAAACACCTTTCGATTACGCACGTTTTTTCCCGGAGTGGTATGATAAGGATGTGGCAAGCTGGGTTCGCCGCGACAGGAACCATCCCAGTCTGATCATGTGGAGCATCGGCAATGAAATATATGACACCCATATCAGTGAAAGAGGGCAGGAACTAACCCGGGTATTGTGCGGGGAGGTGAGGAAGCATGATCCCCTCGGCAATGCCTGCATCACCATCGGATCTAATTATATGCCCTGGGAAAATGCAAAGAAGTGTACAGATATTATCAAGCTTGCAGGCTACAATTATGCAGAAAAATACTATGATGCCCATCATCTTGAACATCCTGACTGGATCATCTATGGAAGTGAGACTGCCTCAACCGTCCAGAGCAGGGGGGTATATCATTTTCCATACAGCAGGTCTGTCCTTGCGGATGCTGACAGTCAGTGCTCAGCCCTGGGGAATTCCACTACCAGCTGGGGTGCCCCGTCCTCTGAGAGCTGTATTATTGCAGAACGGGACCATGAGTTCTCCTGTGGTCAATTCCTATGGACGGGTTTTGACTATATTGGAGAACCGACGCCCTATCATACGAGAAATTCTTATTTCGGGCAGGTAGATACGGCAGGTTTTCCAAAGGATTCTTATTACATCTATCAGGCGGAGTGGACAGATTATAAGGAAAGGCCAATGGTTCATTTATTTCCATATTGGGATTTTAATGAAGGTCAGCTGATCGATATCCGTGTCTGTTCAAATGCGCCGAAGGTAGCATTATTTCTCAATGGGGAGTGTCTGGGAAGCCATGAAATTGATCATAAAAACGGCAGAAATCTGCTGGGGTACTGGCAGATCCCATATACACCGGGTGAATTAAAAGCCTGCGCCTATGACTGCAAGGGCAGCGTGATCGCAGTTCAGACCCGCCATTCTTTTGGTGAAGCGGCAGCAGTTGTGATGAGAAGCAGCTGCACGCGGTTAGACAGGCAGGGGCTGGCATTTATCGAGATATCTGCAGAAGATACAGATGGAAACCCGGTGGAAAATGCGTCAAACCGGATATTTGTCAGGGTGTTGGGACCGGGATATCTTGTGGGCCTGGATAATGGAGACAGCACAGATACCGATGGGTATAAGACCAATTCCAAAAAACTGTTTAACGGAAAACTTTTGGCTGTGGCCGCACCGGGAATGGGAAAAGGAAGTGTGATTGTTGAAGCCGTGTCCTCCGGGCTGGCCGGAGCCAGGATTGAGATTCCAACAGATGATTTGTATGAGCAGGAAGGTATGGAAAAGAAAACCTTTGGAATAGAAATGGAAGAAATGAGAGCGGAAGCTGCCGAAGATATACCGGTTCGCGCAGTCAGGCTGTTTTGCCCGGAGGGAACCAGATTAAATGAAGCGCATCGGGAAGTAGCAGTATCAGCAGTTATTTGTCCGCCGGGTGCCAGTGACCGCAAAGTGGTGTGGTGTGCAGTGGATGATGGTGGTATCCCGTCTTCTCTGGCGGAAGTAAAAGCAGATGGCACGCAGGCTAGGGTAACGGCAAAAAGTGACGGGAATTTCCGGCTGCGCTGTATGTCCGAAAGTGGAAGCGGTCAGATAAGAATCATCTCAGAATTGAACTTTGAAGTGTGCGGTTTGGGTAAAGCCTGGCTTGACCCCTATCGTATGATTTCCGGCGGGCTGTATGATTATAGCAGGGGAGCAGTGGGAAATGGCAACGAACATGGAGTTGCTACAGCCAGAGATGGAGAGACTCAGATTGGCTTCCACGGTATAGATTTTGGAGAATTTGGATCAGATGAGATCACACTGCCAATATTTGCCCTCACAGATGAAGAATATCCGATACAGATCTGGGAGGGGATGCCGGGAGAAGCGGGCAGCAGCCTTGTGGGAGAAGTCATCTACCGAAAACCATCTGTCTGGAATGTTTACCAGGAGGAAACTTATCACCTGAACCGGAGGCTTCAAGGAGTGACCGGCATCTGCTTTGTTGTCCATCAGAAAATACATCTGAAAGGATTTTATTTTAAGCGCCTGAAAAAGGCATATCAAAGGCTGAAAGCCGTAGAATGCACAAGCGTATACGGGGATAGCTTTCAAAGGACAGACAGCGGAATTAAGCATATTGGTAACAATGTGACCATTCAGTTTGACCAGATGGATCTGGGGGAACCTGAAGCATTAAAACTGATTATCTGCGGATATACACCATTGGAGAAGAATGCCATTCAGCTTCGGTTTGCTTCAGGTGAGGGAGAATATGTACAGCTTCTGGAATTTGAACACAGAGATCAGGTTTCACAACAGGAGTTTCAGGTAGAAAACAGGAAAGGATACCAGTCTCTGAGCTTTGTTTTTCTGCCCGGCGGTGACTTTGATTTTTGCTGGTTCCAATTTATTGGAAGCACAAATCCCGGTTAAATATCATATGGTGTATGTTTGGTATAAGCAGATAGTTTATCTTAAATTTGGGTTTCGCTGATTAAGACGCTTTGTAGATGTAGGTAGTGTACGGAAAGAGAAGGGGACGGACCAGGACATTGGCTTGGAATGCTTACCGCAGAACTGGCATTTTCTAACCTTCCCGGAGCACTTTTTGGCGGCACGCGGGCATTCGCTGCGAAATCCTGATGCATTTCGCAGCTCACTGCCCGCTTACAATCCGATGGGAGCCAGTCGAATTG
>NZ_JNGB01000087.1:0-9079 GCF_001029355.1 Robinsoniella sp. RHS | reverse complement strand
GTAATCAAATGTAGTTCTTTCATACTCCTGCGTTTCTTCTCTGTAACGACCAGAAACATTTTTATGAACAAAATGTCCTTCTTCATCCAGGGCCTCATTCGCCTGAGCTACATGATAATTATCTTCCTCATCTGCAGTCATATATACAACATCTTCCGTAACACGAGGATCTGTCGGATCTGTCTTGTCTATTTTACGGTATGGTGCTTCAATAAAACCATACTCATTAATTCTGGCATAGGTTGCCAGGGAGTTAATCAGACCGATATTAGGACCTTCAGGTGTCTCGATCGGACACATTCTTCCATAATGGGAATAGTGAACATCTCGAACCTCGAATCCCGCTCTATCTCTGGACAAACCACCAGGGCCCAGTGCGGATAAACGTCTTTTATGTGTTAACTCACCAAGCGGATTATTCTGATCCATGAACTGAGACAGCTGGGAAGAACCAAAGAATTCTTTAACAGCTGCTGTTACCGGCTTGATATTGATCAGAGACTGTGGTGAAATTCCTTCCAGATCCTGTGTTGTCATACGTTCACGTACAACTCTTTCCAGCCTGGAAAGACCAATACGGTACTGGTTCTGCAGCAATTCGCCTACTGCTCTGATACGTCTGTTTCCTAAATGGTCGATATCATCTGCATTGCCAATTCCATATTCCAGATGCATATTATAGTTAATAGAAGCAATAATATCTTCTTTTGTAATATGCTTCGGAATCAATTCGTGGATATTCTGCTTGATTGCATATTTGATATCTTCAATATCGTCATTTTCTTCCAGTATTTTTTCAAGCACAGGGTAATATACTAACTCTGTAACACCCACTTCTTTTGGATCAACATCAACGAAATTCGTAATATCAACCATCATACTGGAGATTACTTTCGCATTACGTTCTTCCGTCTGAATCCAAACGAAAGGAACTGCTGCATACTGAATAGCATCTGCAATTTCACGTGTTACTTCGGTGCCTGCTTCAGCCAGAATTTCACCTGTAGTAGTATCTACAACATCTTCTGCAAGCACATGTCCTGAGATACGGTTGCGAAGAAGAAGCTTCTTATTAAATTTATAACGGCCAACCTTAGCAAGATCATATCTTCTAGGGTCAAAAAACATACTGGTAATAAGGCTTTCTGCACTTTCTACTGCCAGCGGTTCACCCGGACGGATCTTTTTATATAATTCAAGAAGACCTTCCTGGTAATTTTCTGATGTATCCTTAGTTAAACTTGCCAGGATCTTTGGTTCTTCACCAAATAACTCAATGATCTCAGCATTGGTACCGATGCCAAGTGCACGGATTAAAACCGTAATCGGCACCTTTCTGGTTCTATCTACACGAACATAGAAAACATCATTGGAGTCAGTTTCGTATTCCAGCCAGGCACCTCTGTTAGGAATAACGGTAGCAGAAAATAACTTTTTACCAATTTTATCATGAGCAACTGAATAATAAATACCTGGCGAACGAACCAACTGACTAACGATAACACGTTCAGCACCATTAATTACAAAGGTACCTGTTGCAGTCATTAAAGGCAAATCCCCCATGAATATCTCATGTTCATTGATTTCGTCATTCTCTTTATTATGAAGTCTCACCCTAACCTTTAACGGTGCAGCAAATGTTGCATCTCTCTCCTTGCACTCCTCGATGGAATATTTCACATCATCTTCACATAATGTGAAATCTACAAATTCCAAGCTCAGTTTGCCACTATAATCTGCGATTGGAGAGATATCTTCAAAAACTTCCTTCATTCCTTCGTCTAGGAACCATTGGTATGAGTCTTTCTGGACCTCAATCAAATTGGGCATTTCCAGAACCTCTTTTTGTCTTGAGTAACTCATACGAAAGCTTTTGCCGCTTTTGATTGGTCGTATCCTGTTTTTCTCCATTGACGTTTCACCCCTGTTCTTTCTATATAAATATAAACTATTTCCAACAACCCGGTTTTGGGCATAATGATACCCTTGGGCACAATCCTGCACAATAGTGCATCTTCCACTTTAGCATAAAGAAAAACTGCTGTCAAGCAGTTTCTCCTGAAAAAATTGGTTTTAAATTTGTACAATTTGAACTTCCTGTTTAAGAGCATGATTAAAAACAAACAGTAGCAAACTGTGGATTTCAGCTTGTATCTGAAATGTGCCGTATACATAGCATCAATAATTTGCAGCACCATAGTTTAGCAGGGTTTTGGTATCCCTCCATCTGGATTCACTGCTTGGACACCCCAGAACCACCGAAATGTAGGTCTTTCCGTTTTTGCTCATCGCCCCGGCAAAGCAATGTCCAGCCAAAGTTGTCCAACCTGTTTTTCCGCCCAGGAATCCTGACATCTGGCCCAGCATATCATCCGTACTATATACCGTAAATCCTCTGCCGCCAGAAAGGCTGGAAAAACTATAAGCCCTGGTCTGTATAATCTGGCGGAACAAATCTTTTTTCATAGCATAACGCAGCATCTTTGCAAGATCCAGAGCCGACGAACCATGATTTCCCATCTCCAGTCCATTTGGTGTGACAAAGGTTGTATTTTTGCATCCAAGCTCTCTAGCCTTCTGATTCATAAGATCTGCAAAATTTTGTACCGAGCCGCTGATATGCTCCGCTATTGCGACTGCCACATCATTATAGGAAGGCAGCAGTAATGCATACAGCAGATCCTGCATCCGATAGACTTCACCCGGATTCATATACAGCTTTACTTCTTCCTGTCCTGCGGCATACGCAGAGACAGAAACTGAATCATTCAATCCGGCATACTCCAAAGCCAGTATTGCCGTCATTATTTTTGTGGTACTGGCATTGGGGCGGTTTTGATTTGCATTTTTCTGATAAATAACTTTTCCCGTCTTAGCGTCAATTAATACCGCAGAGGGTGCAGACAGGCTTAATGCAGAAGCGCTTACCTTTTTCCCGGAAGCATCAACGAACTTACTTCCTATAAAAGTACTCTTCACCATTGCCCCATTACTGCCCAGATAGTAATCGCCAACCCATTTATTTTTTACCATATAACCATTACTGCCAAAATAGTACCACTTACCCGACACTTTCTTCCAACTGTTTTTCAGATAACTTCCGCTTTGGTTCTGATATTTCTTTCCTTTATCCCCAGTTCGCATACCCGGCTTCATGAAACCATATTTATCAAAGCTGTATTTAATTCCATTTATGGTAATTCTTTTATTTTTGACCGCATAACCATTTTTATCAAAATAGCACCGTTTATTATTGATAGTCTTCCACTTATTCGTTATGTACTGGTTCTTTTCATCCCGGAAACGCCAGCCTTTCGATGTTTTCACAAGCCCTTTTACATATTTCCCGCTTGCCTCCAGGTAATGACTGCCAACCCAGCTTTGTGTAACGGCATAACCCTTCCTATTAAAATAATAACGGTTCCCATCAATTGTTTTCCACTGGCTTTTCAGGTATCCCTTAGAGCCATTCTTATAGCGGTATCCCTTCCCGGTATTTTTAAAGCTTACGATCCATCTTCCTTTGGAATTTACATACCGGTCACCAACCCAGCGGCTTTTTTGCAGTCTTCCGCTCTTTGTATAATAATACCAGCCTGTACTTTTGTGCTTCCATGCAGCGTCCGCCTGGAAAACAGGTGATATGCCAAACAGCAATATCAGAATTAATGTTAATGGAATAAATAATCGCTTTTTTACATTTTTCATTTAACTCTACCCCCACTTTGATTTTCAAAAACATTCTAAAAATATTATACATGATAATGTAAAATTCACCAAATCAATTTTTCTCACCAGCAATATAAAAAATGCCGGTGCCAAGATTATCTCTCAGCACCAGCATCATTTTAAGTTATCATACATTCTAAAATTACAATTTTAAAGCAGATCAGATTGTTCCATCCCAGGTAGAAACTGTTTTGGCTTTCTTCTCTTCCTCGTCAAACCAACGGGTTGTCACTACTTTTCCTTCTGTATAGAAACGATATCCGTCTTTTCCAAGGCAATGCAGATCTCCAAAGAAAGATTTCTTATGTCCATTAAATGGGAACATACCTACGGGAACCGGAATACCTACATTGACTCCCACCATTCCTCCGTCCGTACGTCTTGCAAATTCTCTCGCATAGTGACCGCTCTGTGTGAAGATTACAGAACCGTTAGCATATGGATTTGCATTCATAACCGCAAGTCCTTCATCGAAATCTTTCACACGTTTGATACAGAGAACCGGACCAAATACTTCTCTGTCTCCGATGGTCATTCCCGGTTTTACGTGATCGAAAATCGTAGGCCCTACATAATAACCATTCTCATATCCCGGAACCTGGATATCCCTTCCATCTAAGATCAGTTCTGCACCCTCTTCAATTCCTTTTTCGATCCAATTCGTAACAAACTTCTTATGCCCTTCATTTACTACCGGACCCATACCTGTTGTTTTATCATAAGCCGGACCGACTTTAATTTCTCTTGCTTTTTCTACAATTGCATGAACCAGGTCATCTGCAATATCTTCCTGGACTACAACCACCGGGAGTGCCATGCAGCGTTCACCGGCACATCCAAAGGCTGCATTAATAATTCCAGCTGCTGTTCTTTCAATTGGTGCATCATTCAACACCAGTGCATGGTTTTTCGCTTCACAAAGAGCCTGAACGCGTTTTCCATTTGCTGCTGCAGTTGAATAAATATGTAATCCTACTTCTGTTGATCCTACAAAAGTAATTCCTTTGATATCCGGATGCTGTAAAAACATTTCCGCTTCATTTCTGGAACAGGTCACAATATTGATTACGCCATCCGGTAGCCCTGCTTCCTTATATATTTCAGCGATGCGCATACAAGTCTGAGGTGTAAACGTTGCAGCCTTTATTACAATGGTATTTCCACAGGCGATGCACATTGGTGTCATCCATCCCATAGGGATCATTGCCGGGAAGTTAAATGGAACAATACCTGCAAATACACCCATGGGTTCACGGTACATTACAGTGTCAAAACCGGAGGAAGCATCCATAAGACTTTCGCCCATCATTAATGACGGCGCGGAAATTGCCTGTTCGGTTCCTTCTTTTGCTTTCAGGACGTCACCTTCTGCCTCAACCCATGCTTTGCCGTTTTCTCTTGCAACAAGTTCCGTCAGTTCATCCATATGCGCAATCAGCAGATCTCTCAGCTTATAAAGAATCTGAACACGTTTGATTACAGGTGTTCCTGACCAGCCAGGGAAAGCTGCTTTCGCTGCTGCAATGGCTTCTTCTACTTCCTCTGAAGTACAGCAGGGTACTTTTGCAGTGATTTCACCGGTACTAGGATTGCAAGCATCCGTATAACGTTCCGTCTTAGATTCTTTAAACACACCATTAACATAATAACCCAGTTTCTTAACATCGCCCATGATAAATCCTCACTTTCATATTTGTGGTAAACTATTGTAATTTGTTGATTATATTTTGGATATATCTTATATTATCACAGAACATAACCAAAATCAACACAAACTTTTCGTTATTTTATTCACGAAACAATCAGGACATTATCTGCATTCACAGATATGTTCATAACTTCACATATCTATATTTTTTTGTGAAGACCTATTCCGGACAACAAAAAATCCCCGCAGACACCTGGAACCAGGTAACTGCGGGGATTGCTAATCATCAGATTATTTTAATGTGATCTTAGCGCCTTCTGCTTCTAATTTAGTCTTTAATTCTTCAGCTTCTGCTTTAGAAACGCCTTCTTTAACAACCTTAGGAGCTCCGTCAACTACTTCTTTAGCTTCTTTTAAGCCTAAGCCTGTAGCTTCACGAACAACTTTGATAACTTTAACTTTGTTTGGTCCAACTTCTGTTAATTCTACGTCGAACTCATCTTTTTCTTCTGCTGCTTCTGCTGCTCCGCCTGCTGCTGCTACTACAACACCTGCTGCTGCAGATACACCAAATTCTTCTTCACATGCTTTTACTAAATCGTTTAATTCTAATACAGATAATTCTTTAATAGCATCAATAAATTCTGCTGTTGTTAATTTTGCCATTTTATTTTCCTCCATTTAATTTTTTAAGTTATTTTTTCGGATATCCGATTTCCCGGTTCCACGTTTTACGTTGAATTCTTAAGCTTCTTTTGCTTCTGCAATCTGATTAAGAACACGAGCAAGATTTGTAATAGGTGACTGGATACTTCCAAGTAACTTGCCAAGAAGTTCTTCTCTTGACGGAACGGAAGCCAATGCCTGTACGCCTGTCTCATCGTAGTAAGCTCCTTCTACGACACCTGCGATCAATTTGATTGCCGGAACAGTCTTTGCATGCTTTGCTAAGATTCTTGCCGGAGCAGTTGCGTCTTCTTTCGAAATTGCAATTGCATTTGGTCCTTCCAGATGTTTGCTGAGTGCTTCGCAATCTGTATCTTTGAATGCAAAGTTCATCATTGTATTTTTGTATACTTTGTAGACAACGCCAGCTTCTCTAAGCTCTTTACGAAGAGCTGTGTCCTGTTCCACGCTGATTCCACTATAAGTTACTAAAATAACTGATGCTGCATCTTTGATACTTGCGCTAATCTCTTCAACAACTGGTTTTTTAAGTTCAACTTTTGCCATGAATGGTGCACCTCCTTATGTTAGTATGTGTACCGCCGTAAAAAACCTCTTTGTACAAGACAAAGAGGTTTCATAAATCATTCTTATTAGAACTCATTACTCCTCGGTAGGCGTTTTCACCTTATGCCTTACGGCACCTACTGTCTTCGGCAGTTTTCTAATAGACTATAGCATAGTCTGTCTGAATTTGTCAAGCAGATTTTATAACTTTTTCTGTTGGCAGGCATTATTCTTTGATTTTTTTATGGAACTCCTGTAATGAATGAACCTCTAAACGTTCTCCCATCTTTACTGCCTTAATGCCTTCTGCCGTAGCTTTTGCCGCTGCCATTGTTGTCATGTAAGGTATTTTTTCCTTGATAGCAGCCTTACGGATATAACTATCATCTGTTGCACCTTTTTTATCAATTGGTGTATTGATGATCATTTGGATCTTTTTATTGGTGATGGCATCCAGGATATTCGGTCTTCCCTCATTAATCTTAGATATCTTCTCGGCTTCAAGTCCGGCTTCCTTAATCAGTTCATAAGTACTTCCGGTCGCCATCAGCTTAAATCCGCAATCATGAAGTTCCTGTGCCACTTCTTTTACTTCCGGCTTGTCTCTGTCACTTACGCTGAGGAGTACGGTACCTTCTAATGGAAGTTTGGTCTGAGTAGCTTCCTGCGCTTTATAGAACGCTTCACCGAAACTTTCTGAAATACCAAGTACTTCTCCGGTAGAACGCATTTCAGGTCCTAATAAAGGATCTACTTCCGGGAACATATTAAACGGAAAAACAGCTTCTTTTACACCATAGTGTGAAAACTTCTTCTCTTTTAAATCAAGTACCGGAGACGGTCTTCCAGTTAAATAAGAAGTCATGATATCTGTTGCCAGTTTAACCATTTTAATATTACATACTTTTGATACCAGCGGTACTGTTCTGGATGCACGCGGATTTGCTTCAAGTACATATACTACTCCGTCTTCAATAGCATACTGCATATTCATAAGTCCGACTACATTCATTTCTGCTGCAATCTTTCTCGTATAATCTTTGATGGTTTCGATCTGTTCTTCTGTCAGGTTCTTAGATGGAAGAATACATGCAGAGTCACCGGAATGAACACCTGCAAGTTCAATATGCTCCATTACCGCCGGAACAAATACATTGGTTCCATCGCTGATGGCATCAGCCTCACACTCAGTAGCATGATGTAAGAAACGGTCGATCAATATCGGTCTGTCGGGAGTAACTCCAACCGCTGCCTTCATGTAGAATGTCAGAGCCTCATCATCATGAACCACTTCCATGCCTCTTCCGCCCAACACATAAGAAGGACGTACCATAACCGGATATCCGATCTTATTTGCAATCGCAAGCGCTTCCCCTACGTTAACAGCCATTCCTGCTTCCGGCATAGGAATATTCAGCTTCTTCATCATGTCACGGAACAGATCTCTGTCTTCTGCAAGATCAATCGTTTCCGGTGTTGTTCCAAGAATATTGACACCCGCTTTTTTCAGGTCATATGCCAGATTCAGCGGCGTCTGTCCTCCAAACTGTGCAATAACTCCTACCGGTTTTTCCTTGTCATGGATACTCAGTACATCTTCCAAGGTCAGTGGTTCAAAATACAATTTATCAGAAGTGTCATAATCTGTAGAAACAGTTTCCGGATTACAGTTAACAATGATAGTTTCAAATCCCAGCTCTTTCAAAGCAATTGCTGCATGTACACAGCAGTAGTCGAATTCGATTCCCTGTCCGATACGGTTTGGACCACCACCTAAAATCATGATCTTCGGTTTATCATTATTAACCGGGCTCTCATCTTTCATATGGTAACTGGAATAATAATATGCAGAATCCTTGGTACCGCTTACGTGAACCCCTTCCCAGGCTTCAACGATTCCGGCTTCTATTCTTGTACGTCTTACTTCATCTTCTGTTACTTCCAGGATCTGGCTCAGGTATTTATCAGCAAAACCATCTAACTTCGCCTGTTTCAATACGTCTGTCTGCGGAACCTTTCCCTTTAAAGCCTTTAATGATTCCTCTTCTTCTACCAATTCTTTCATCTGTTCAATGAAGTAATGCTTAATTTTCGTTAATTCAAATAATTCCTGAACGGAAGCACCTTTTCTCAATGCTTCATACATAATAAACTGACGTTCACTTGTAGGAACGGCAAGCATTTTCAAAAGTTCTTTCTTCGACTTGGTTGCAAAATCCTTTGCATTGCCAAGTCCGTACCTGCCGGTCTCAAGACTTCTGATTGCCTTCTGGAAAGCTTCTTTATAAGTCTTACCGATACTCATAACTTCACCAACGGCACGCATCTGGGTTCCAAGCTTATCCTCAGATCCTTTAAACTTCTCAAACGCCCAGCGGGCAAACTTAATTACAATGTAATCACCGCCTGGAACATACTGGTCCAGAGTTCCATACTTGCCGCACGGAATTTCATCTAAAGTCAAACCAC
>NZ_JNGB01000086.1:0-26227 GCF_001029355.1 Robinsoniella sp. RHS | reverse complement strand
CATTGCTTGCCTCCAGGTTCTCTTTGTCGGTTACTCTCTTAATGTATTTTGTCGCATGTGTATTATCTTTATCCCAGGGTTCCAGCACCTGTCCCCCATCACTTACAATTTTCCCATAATGGGGATCAATATAATCGTAATCCTGTATATCATATTTATGGTTGGATGGCGAAACGAATATCGGGTTAAAATATATAACTTCCACGCCTAAGTCCTGTAAATAATCCAGCTTATCCATTACACCCTGAAGGTCTCCGCCGTAAAACTCCCGGATTCCCATATATGCAGGACGTTTGTTCCAGTCTTTCACACCGGAAGCATGGTCTCCAATGTAAAAATATTCTCTGTCTTCCACATCATTGCTTTTATCCCCGTTATAAAAACGGTCCACCATGATCTGATACATAACTGCGCCTTTTGCCCAGTCAGGGGTCTTAAATCCAGGCATCAGAGCAAACGCATAGTACTCCTGCAAATTCCTGGATACACCTCTTTTATTATAAAAGCACCGAAACTTTCCGGTCTGTATTTCAAAATAATAGTGTAAAGGATTCTCTCCTACAGTAATTTCAATCTTATAATAGTCAAAATCCCCCAGGCTCTCTTCAAACTGCATTATAAGCCTGTCTGCGCCACTGATAAAATACACGGCATCTACATTATTTTTCGCTGTTCTGAAGCGTATTGTTACCGTCTCATGGGGTTCCGGTTCCATCGGCATCACGTAATTCTCAGTTTCATCACTAAACAATGCTTCCATATCGAAAACAGGCCGCATCCGCATTACATACTGCCATGATCTCTGTATCCGTTCCAATTGATTACTATCCATGATCACACTCCTTAATCATATCCTGATTCCATTCTATATCATTCCTACAGTTACTACAAGCCTTATTTGCTGTCAGAGCCTGTTTTCAAACGCGCTCTTATCCCAAAACAGTAAAAAAGACAGCCAGTAATCTGCTGTCTTTTTTGGAGAAGGTATTTCTTCTTATGGGGTGTAGCAAAAACTATATAATGTATTGGGGGGGGTTTTACGATGATTAGTATATCATCATTGTCCGAATAAGTGTGCACAAACTTCACAAATTTGCTTATCAATTTTTGTGCACTTTTCACTAAAACAGTGCTTCGAACTCTTCCCGGCCAATTTTTTCCTTTTCAATCAACAGTTTTGCACACTTGTGAAGCACTTCAATATGCTCCTCAATCATAGAACGTGCCTTTGTATGGGCATCGTCAATAATCCTCTTCACCTCTTCATCGATGGTAGTTGCAATATGTTCACTGAATGCTCTGGTATGCGCCAGATCTCTGCCGATAAAAACTTCATCATCGTCACTGCCGTAATGGATCAGTCCTACCCGGTCAGACATTCCAAACTGGGTTACCATCGCCTTAGCAAGCTTGGTAGCCTGTTTGATATCCTGGGAAGCTCCCGTTGTAATATCGTTCAGGACCAGTTCCTCTGCCACACGTCCGCCCAGATCTACAATGATGTTCTGAAGCATCTGCCCTTTGGTATTGAACATCTCATCCTTTTCAGGCAGCGGCATCGTATAGCCAGCAGCACCGGTTCCGGTAGGTATGATGGATATGGTATGCACCGGACCCACATCCGGAAGTAAGTGGAATAAAATTGCATGACCTGCTTCATGGTAAGCGGTAATCTTCTTCTCTTTTTCTGAAATAATACGGCTTTTCTTTTCCGCTCCGATACCGACCTTGATAAATGCACGGTTAATATCTTCCTGTTTAATATATCCTCTGTTATCCTTTGCTGCATAAATTGCTGCTTCATTCAACAGGTTCTCTAAATCTGCTCCGGTAAATCCTGCCGTGGTCTGTGCTATGGTTTCCAGATTTACATCATCCCCAAGGGGTTTGCCATTTGCATGAACCTTTAAGATCTCTTCCCGGCCTCTGATATCCGGTTTACCAACACCCACTTTACGGTCAAAACGTCCCGGCCTTAAAATTGCCGGATCCAGAATATCAACACGGTTCGTAGCTGACATTACAATGATGCCTTCATTTACACCAAAACCATCCATTTCAACCAGCAGCTGGTTCAAAGTCTGCTCACGTTCATCGTGGCCGCCGCCCATTCCGGTTCCCCTTCTTCTGGCTACCGCATCAATCTCATCGATGAACACAATACAAGGCGCATTCTTCTTGGCCTCTCCAAACAGATCACGGACACGGGATGCACCGACACCTACAAACATTTCCACAAAATCAGAACCGGAAATACTAAAGAACGGTACTCCTGCTTCTCCTGCCACTGCTTTCGCCAGGAGGGTTTTACCTGTTCCCGGAGGTCCAACCAGCAGTACACCTTTTGGTATTCTGGCGCCTACCTGAAGATATTTCTTTGGCTCCTTTAAGAAATCAACGATTTCCTGAAGGTCTTCTTTTTCCTCCTGCAGGCCTGCAACGTCTTTAAAGGTTACACGCTTGCTGTCCGGAGTGGTAAGGGTTGCTCGGCTCTTTCCAAAATTCATCATTTTATTATTCCCGCCGGATGCCTGACGATTCATCATACTAAATAAGAATATCATCATAACCCCCATCAACAGTACCGGGAAAATGGTTGTCATAAACATACTTTCTTTCGGAATATCAAATAAAACGGTTGGAACATTTTTTTCTGCAAGCTGAGCCTGGGACTCTTTTACGTCCGACACATTCAGCTTCTTGGTCGTTCCATCTTTTAAATATACATATAACTGTCCTGTTGGCACCTGGCTGTTCTGATGAATCTCTACTTTCACCACATTACCGCTGTCCAGCGCTGTGGAATATTCCTGAAGGCTGTACGTCTCCTGCATGGATAATCCGCCCCGCAGCATCATAAATGCTGCAACCACGAGCACGGCAATTACAATGTAGATGCCCCAATTTCTTGAACTCTTATTCAATGCCTTAAATCTCCTCTCTGTAATTCTCTGGTAGTACTTCATTGCGTAATAATGTACTAATATAACACCACGTAAGCTTCTGCGACAATTACAGCTCCACTACTCCGATATATGGAAGATTACGGTATTTCTGCGCATAGTCAAGACCAAAACCTACAACAAATTCATCTGGAATATTGAATCCCACATAATCCACTTTTACATCTGTAACACGTCGTTCCGGCTTATCAAGCAGCGTACAGATTGTCATACTGCTCGGTTTTCTTTCTTTCAGGATCTGTGCCAACCGGCTTAATGTTCTTCCCGAATCAATAATGTCTTCGATAATAATAATATCTTTATCCTCAACGGATTCATCCAGATCTTTTTTAATCTTAACTTCCCCGCTGGACTCTGTACCTGCCCCATAACTTCCCACCGACAGGAAATCCATTGTCACCGGTACAGTAATTCTCTTAGCCAGTTCACAGGTAAAAAATACACTGCCCTTTAATACACAGATCAAATGCACTTTCTTACCGGCATATTCTTCACTGATCTTTTCACCCAGTTCTCTTACTCTTTTGTTTACCTCTTCTTCCGGTATTAACACACGGATCTTATCTTCCATTAGTCTGCCTCCTGCTCCACTTGTATCTTTAATAAAATTTTTGTATCTTCTGTAACTTTATATGCCTCACTGATGCGATATCCCACAATCCACATGATATGGGGGCCATCCGCCAGGAGTAAGATCCGGTCTCTCTCATCCTGAGGAATTTTCTCATCAATAAAATAAGACTTTAATTTCTTTTTACCGCCCTCCCGGTTTGTGATAAAATAATCCCCGCTTCGGCGGCTGCGTAAAGAAACTGCATTGTATATTTTATCATAATCCAGCCATTTCGTATATGCTTTTTCTTTAATATTTTGGTTTTCATATATTTCCGTGGTAAAAATTACCCGCTTTCCACCGATAACGTAAGTTCCGGGCACCTGAACCTGCAATTCCTGCTCCTGAAAACCCATGTACGCCTTTTCCACAGGCTTTTCTTCTTCATTGGCAATGCAGATCTGGCCGGGAAGACGTTTCGCCCGATACCCGCCCGGCAGCTGAATCATTCTCCCTGACTGCAGATCCGGCAGTTTCATCAGATTATCGATATGGACACTTCCTATATCCCGGAGTCCGCATCCGATCTCTTTTAAACAGAACCGGCAGAGGTATTCTCTTATCACCTCCGGCTTTTGGGAAAAAATCGCCGTATCAATTAAGGCTTTCCCGTTTGAAATGCAGATACAGTCTTTTGCCTCCCGCCTGGAAGCCTCTTCCATATACGCTTCTATCTTCTGCAAATGCTGCCCCGTTTCTGCAATATGGGCAGTTGCTGCCCCATTTAATTCCTTTTCCAGATAAGGAAGGACATGGAGACGCAGCTTATTTCTGGTATAATCATCGGACAGATTCGTAATATCTGTCCGGTACGCTATCTTTCTTTCTGTGAGATACGACTCAATTTCGGCTCTGGATGTATCTAGAAGCGGCCGTATAATGCAATCCCGCACCGGTCTGGTTCCGCACAGCCCCCTGAGACCGCTTCCACGTACCAGATTCCACAATATTGTCTCTGCCTGGTCATTTGCATTATGGGCAACCGCAATCTTATTGCCATTAAGGCGTTCCATGGCATCCGCAAATGCCTCGTATCTAGCCTCCCTGCCTGCCTCTTCTACAGATATTTTCTTATCCCGTGCTGCTTTTACCACATCCACGGAATATAAATAAAAAGGAATCCCTTTCTCTTTACAAAGGTTATCCACAAAGTCTGCATCATCCAGACTGTCTTGTCCACGAATTCCATGTTCAATGTGGACAACTTGTATAGAAAAAGGAATTTTCTTTCTTACCTCCAGCAGCACAAAAAGCAGGCATACCGAATCAGCTCCTCCGGATACGCCCACTATAACACTGTCATTTTCTTCAATCATTTTATATTTCTGTATATATTGGAACACTTTCTGCATGCATCTCCCCCTGAATATTACAAGCCAGCTTACGCAATGCTGTACTGGTAGTTTGAAAGCGCTTTTCTTTCAAACCTGGCTCTCCCGTATTTTTATGCCGGATTTCTGATACTTCCGACTATATAACTACTAATATAAAGAATACTTATGGAAAATGCAAGCATCAATTACTTTTTCCAGACTCCTCCCACCAGTACTGTCATATCATCCATTGCCCTGCAGTTCTGATAAATAAGTACTCTTTCCAGAAGTGCTTTGGCAAATTCCCTGGCATTCGTTGTCTGAATCTCCATAATCAGCTCCTTCATCACCTCTTCCGCATTTTTAGGCGGCAGCGCATCCAGCACCCCGTCGGATATCATAATAATAAAATCTCCTGAAGTTAACTTTTTACTGGTGCAGTCAAAATCAACCGTCTGCAGCATCCCCACGGGCAGGCTTGTACTTGTGACCGCCTCAACCCAGTTATTCCGCTTAAAGAAAGTAGTGGAGGCTCCGATCTTCATCAGTTCGCAGCTTCCATTGTAAAGATCAATGGCGCATAGGTCGATGGTAGAAAACATCTGCATTCCCCCCTGCAGCACCAGCGCTGAGTTGATCATCCTGACCGCTGTTTCCTTATTGAAGCCTGCGTCCAGAAATTGTTCCAGCAGTTCAATGACTTTTTCACTTTCTTTACATGCACCGATGCCGGAACCCATCCCATCAGAGAGGCTCATGATCATCTGACCATTATCCCTGCTTAAGAAACCAAAATTGTCACCGGAAATCATTTCCCCATCTCTGGTTACCCTGGCCACACCATTTAAGACACTGAATTTGGTATCCGATACAAAAAGTACCGTACTGTACTCCCGGTTTATCATCATCCGGGAATCTTTAGCCGGTACCATAGGGCTTTTACAAATCTCACTGAGAACAATACCAATTTCTTTGGTAGAGACGCATCTCCCTTTCATAGACCTCATTGTCATAAATATCTGCTGCCTGTCCTGATCCTGCGGAAGCACCCATAAGTCCTTTACCA
Source organism: Robinsoniella sp. RHS (assembly GCF_001029355.1). Lineage (NCBI taxonomy): Bacteria > Bacillati > Bacillota > Clostridia > Lachnospirales > Lachnospiraceae > Robinsoniella > Robinsoniella sp. RHS. Next base: position 20,272 of record NZ_JNGB01000086.1, on the reverse strand, counting down.
CCACAAACCGCAGCCTCAGGCGCATCTTAACCTTTTCTCTGAAATCCTCATCCACATTTTTTACATCATAGACATTATCGGAAATCTTGCGTACAATATCAGCAGTTTCATGGAGCTGCTCCGCAACAGCGGATCTGTTTTCCAATAGGCGGTTGCTCCACAGCAGGTTTAGCTTAGCCCTTGAAAATACTTGTACCATTTCTTCCAGAAAAGTTCTTCCATGGATGCAGTACTCAATGAATTCCACCTGCTTGTCCGCACTGATCTCTTCCCCTTCTTCTTCTATCGCTGAAAGGATGTCATAGACCCTGCGGTAGGTATTGTAATGTTCCTTCTCCCAGCAGTTGCTGCACATGGCGCACTGGCTGCATATCCGGTCCTGTACTTCATGAAAAATTTCTTTCACATCACCCTGTGACAGACGTTCCTTCTGACAAGGCATACTGTGGAATGTATTTGCAAGATCCTGAAAAGAATCTGCTATCTTTCCAATCATTTCCTTACCCGGTCCGTTTACAAACTCTGTCGCCGGTTCGCCTTTTTCTTTTTCTCTCACGAGCAGCTTTAACAAATCCCATAGTATCCATAAGACACTTACTACGAGAACAGCTATGATGAAATCCCCCATGTTCTTAACCTCCCTGAAATTCTGCTCTTAAGGTGGTATTATAGACCGGGGCAAGAAAAATATTTGTCAAAAACAAGGATCAAAAACAAGGAATCTTTTGACAAAATGCGCGCAGGCAACGAGCCAAATGAACCCGCAGGCGCGTACGTCTGGCTCGTTGCCCGCGGCTAAAACGTATATACAAAAAAGGCACTATGGATAAACCATAATGCCTGATTTCAGTAGCGGAAGGGAGATTTGAACTCTCGACACCACGGGTATGAACCGTGTGCTCTAGCCAACTGAGCTATTCCGCCACAACGATACCCATTATATCGATTTCTTTCCCATTTGTCAACTGATTTTTGGAAATTTTTTTAATTTTCGAGTAAATTCGTTAAATACGTTCCATAAGACCCAATTCAAGGCTTCCCCTTCTATTCATCTTCCTTGAAAAGTATCTCATCCTTGTACACTAATCCCAGCTTGTCCCTGGCTACCTTTTCTGCATATTCTTTCGTCTGCATATAAGCCTTCATGTCTTCAATATCTTTCGCACGCTGCTCCTCTGCCTCAAGCTGCGTCTGGAGCTGTGCTTCCTGTGCTGTATATATGGCATTTTTCTGCTTTATAGTATTACTTTGAACAAACAGTGTCACCAAAAGAACAAGCACCACCGCTGAGATGCAAACCATACCCCGGCGGTTGCTGCCTCTATCTCTTCTTTTTTTGCGCATATGACCCTTCCTTACTAATTTTTCCCCATTTTTTTCTACGTAGTCTTATTTTACCCGCTTTTTTTCCAGATTTCAATGTTTTTACCAAATTCTTTCTTAAGAATTTTTTAAGTTTCGAAATTGGTCGGAATATGAAGCTGAATAATGTCGAAACCCAGTGGAATATGAAATTTAATGCGGTGGAAACCCCCTTGACAATGTAACCGCTCACGCTTTCGTGATATAAAATGACACCCAGCAAAATTCCCGCGATGGCAAATCCGCGAATCGCTCCATTATTTTTTTCATATATCATACAAAAAATGACGAAAGCAGTCACACACCAATAGAGAAAATCTTCCACTCCGGTAAGTATCGTACCGTGTTTGAAGACCCTTCTTAAGATCCTCAGCAAATCATATGCAAATACCAGTAAAACCCCTGTGGCAACCGAAGTCAGAAAGAACCATGTCTCGTTTTGAATTACTTCACTCATAAGCGCCTACTTGAACAGCCTTCCAAGCAGAGAGTCACCCTGTTTCTTGGAATGTCCGTTTTCGGAATAAATCAGACTGTCTATCTTCCCTTCGATGTCTACTTCCCCTTTTTCCAGTGTCAACCGGTTCACATGCAGCTCTTTTCCTTTTATCTGTAAAGTCCCCAGATCCGTTTCTAAAACCACTTCGTTTTCATCAAAAGAAAGCACATCCGATACTCCACTGATGGTTCCTGTCTTTCTTCCACTCATGGTTACCTTATGTGCTCTTACGATCTGTTTTTCATCCATAGAATCACCCCGCCTGGCAATATCTCTTTTTAATATATTAGCCAAAACGGGGTTTTATACATCTTTTTCAGATGCTTTTCTATTTAATTTTTTATGCCTGAAATCGTTAGGCAAATTCGGTCAGGAACCCCTTATCAGGATTACACCGGTCTACAAATAACGGTACAGTTCCTTCGCTTCATCCTTTTTTACTGTTTCCTGGACATCCAGTACCTCCACTTTGACAGCCTTCGTGCCAAACTGGATTTCAATGACATCGCCTTCCTTTACATTTGTGGAAGCTTTTGCGACTTTTTCATTGATGAGTACCCTGCCTGCATCACAGGCTTCATTTGCTACGGTTCTGCGCTTGATCAGCCTGGATACTTTTAAAAATTTATCTAGTCTCATTATTACCTCCATGCATATCGTAAATATCCTATGATACTCACAAATTGCCCTTCATGCCGACAAGCAAAAAGGGGAACCGAAGTCCCCCTAATCTTATCTTTACTGAATTATTCGTTGATCAAATCCTTTAATGCTTTTCCTGCTTTGAACTTAGGTGCTTTAGATGCATTAATTGTCATTGTCTCGCCTGTTTGAGGATTTCTTCCTTCTCTAGCTGCTCTTTCAGACACTTCAAATGTACCAAAGCCAACTAACTGGATCTTTTCACCTTTCTTTAATTCTTCAGCAACAACATCCGTAAATGCTTTTAATGCCTTTTCCGCATCTTTTTTGGATAATTCTGTCTTTTCAGCAATAGCTGCAACTAATTCTGTTTTGTTCATGGAATAATTCCTCCTCTGATTTCTCTTATTGTTCTATACAGAATATATTTATATTTTCGAACTCTATAACTCGCCTTGCAAGATAAGTCCTTATGTCTATTTATAAACTCTCGTACAGATTTTGTCAAGGAATTTCCGCTATTTATTGGTGTTTTCATCAAGAATTAAGAATTTATTCACAACAAATATTGCGCCATTTCCGCTTTCGCTTTTGTCAAGGCTCTTTTTTGTATTTCTTCCGTTTCTTTTGATTTTCCTTGTTTTTCCATTTTCTTGATATCTTCCCATTTTACAAGGACTTCAGCCGATGTTCCGGCATTTTCACTTGCAAATACATGAGGGTGCCGGCGGATCATTTTCTCCCCTGCACACTGGATTACATCTTCTATGGAAAATAAACCCTCTTCAGATGCAATCTGGGTATGTAATACCACCTGCAGCAGCAAGTCCCCCAATTCTTCACAGAGGTTCTCACTGTCACCTGTTTCGTTATAGATATCAATCGCTGCCAGCACTTCTGCAGACTCATTAATCAGACAGGACTTCAGGCTGTCATGGGTTTGTTCCCTGTCCCAGGGGCAGCCGTCCTTTGCCCTCAGACGGGCAATAATCCGGCAATAGTCCTCAAAGCTATACTGCCTGTCCATTTTAGAGCATCTCCTGGATCATAGCCAGTACTTTTTCTCCAAGAGCTGCGGACTTGTCATCTGCATCTTTCAGGGAAGTACCTTTCACACCATAGTAGAATTTTACTTTTGGTTCTGTTCCGGAAGGTCTGACGCACAGCCATGCATCATCATTTAAATCGTAATAGAGAACGTTGGAATTAGGCAGACCAGTTGGAGAAACTGCTCCTGTTTCCATGTTCTTAATCGTATCCTTTTTGTAATCTCTTGCAGAAAGTACTTTGTAATCGCCAATCTGTACAGGCGGATCATTACGCAGTGTCTCTAAGATCTCCTGGATCTTGGCAAGTCCTTCAATTCCTTTTAAGGTAATGGACTTAATATCATCTTTGTAGTAGCCGTATTTCTCATACATATCGATCATGGCATCCCAGAGAGTCTTACCCTGGCTCTTGTAATATGCCGCTGCTTCACACAGTGCCATCGTTGCAACAATCGCATCTTTATCTCTGGCATGGGTTCCGATCAGACAGCCATAGCTCTCTTCAAACCCAAACAGATAGGTTCCTTTGCCACTGGTTTCAAATCCAAGGATCTGCTGGCCGATAAATTTAAATCCGGTGAGGACTTCGATAAATTTCACACCATAAGCCCTGGCAATTGCTGCTGCCATATTGGTGGTAACGATAGTACTGATCAGTGCACCGTCTTCCGGAAGACCTTTTGATGCAGCTCTCTGACCAATTTCATAATCTGCCAGGAGACATCCGGACATATTTCCGGTCAACGTAATGTATTCTCCTGTTTTGTCATCTTTTACATAAACACCCAGACGGTCTGCATCCGGATCTGTTGCCAGTACCAGATCTGCATCCACTTCTTTGGCAAGCTTAAGTCCCAGCTCAAATGCTTCTTTCGCTTCAGGATTCGGATAGCTTACTGTTGGGAATTCACCGTCCGGCAATTCCTGTTCTTTTACAACATATACATTTTCAAACCCAAGCTCTTTTAATACTCTTCTTGCCGGGATATTTCCGGTTCCATGAAGGGGGCTGTATACAATTTTCAGATTCTTCTGTTCCGCTTTAATAGCATCCCAATGAATTACCTGGCTTTTCAGTTCTTCAATATATGCATCGTCAATATCTTGTCCGATTACCGTATAAAGTCCTGCAGCTTTTGCAGCTTCTTTATCCATGGTTTTCACTGTGCTGTAATCAGTAACCTTCTTAACTTCATCCATAATTCCGGTATCGTGCGGCGGCGTAATCTGAGCGCCGTCTTCCCAGTATACCTTATAACCGTTATACTCCGGCGGATTGTGGCTGGCTGTAATATTAATACCTGCGATACAGGAAAGCTTACGAACTGCATAGGAAAGTTCCGGCGTTGGCCTTAAGGATTCAAAAACATAAGCCTTAATTCCGTTTGCAGCAAGGCAAAGTGCCGCTTCATCTGCAAACTCAGGAGACATTCTCCTGGAATCGTATGCAATCGCAACACCTTTTTCTTTGCCGCCAACGCTTGCTATGTAGTTAGCCAGACCCTGTGTAGCCTTACGTACAGTATATACATTCATTCTATTTGTTCCGGCACCTATAATACCACGAAGTCCGGCTGTTCCGAACTCGAGATCCGCATAAAAACGCTCTTTTATTTCATTTTCATCATTTGCAATCCCTTTTAATTCATCTTTCGTGGCTTCATCAAAGTATGGATTGTTCAGCCATCCTTCGTAAATACTCTTGTAATCCATTGTACTACCTCCTGCCTAAGTTTATAATATACAGACGCTTTTCCACGTTAACGGTTGAAAATTGTCTCTGGGTACATTATATAATAGAAACAGGAAAAAAGGAATCATTATTCCAGTATTTTTAAGAAACAATTTCTCTGATCCTGTTGTTTCATCAGGATTTCCAGCTTTTCGACATTTTTCTGCGGGATCCATGCCTTGTTCATATTATAGTACTGGTTTGCCAGTTTCCAGAACTTTTCGGGATAATACAGCCGGAGCATCAGATGCTCCATTTCCATGTCGGAAATCCGCCTTACGCTTCCATATTCCCCCAGCATTTTCATTCCAAGGGCAATATTCCAATCCTGTTTTTCCAGGATTTTGCGAAGGAATTGATACAGATCCGTTACCGGGATATCATAGCGGCACTTGTCAAAATTGGTGGTCGAAACACCGTCACGGCCGATCAATATCTGATGCTGATTGTAGCATCCATGTATTAATTGTCCCTTGTTCAGCGATTCCTGACGCAGTTTCTCATAAGTAGATTCCTTAATACGGCGTACAGAATCCTCAGCCTGTTCAAAAAATACAGGAAAGCTTTCCAGAAACTTAGATTCGAACGCATTTTTACCTCTCCTGCTCCGCATAAAGGCACGTACCTTTTTTAGCTCCTGATTGTGGCGTTCCAGCTCCTCTACCAGGTCACCGCCCTGATAGACCATGTCCTCCTCTGTTCCCTCCATACGCATTACCTTATGAATCATTGCCAGGTTCTTAATGGCAATTGCGATATCTTCTTCATTTTTTGTATCACACTCTTTCCCTTCAAACCAGTCCTTAACGACATATCCATTCTCATCTCTGTCATATGAAACCAGGTTTCCCTCCATATTTTCCAATATGTAGTCTACATTTGAAACCCCATTCTCCTTCAGCAAAGCCAGGACCTTATTCTGGAAGGCAAGTCTCTTTGCCGAACCGGAAAACTCCGTTAAGAGTTTCTTTCCCTTATCTGTCTCGCAGATATAGGAGCCACGGCCTCTCCTGGTAGCGGCCACCTTTAAGTCATACTGTTCTAATACTTTTAAACCTCTATCGTTCACTCCAATCCCCCCAATCCCTTACTCCCTCTATCTTATGCGGGGGTATTCTAAAATATGAAGGAGTGTTTCTGAAAAGGTTTTTCACTTTTTTGTTTCATTTAAAATGCTCAGAAGTTCTTCTTTACTATTTTTCTCAGGATCATCCAGAACAACCTCTAAAAGTTTCGAAAGGCATATCCCCAGCTCTTTCCCGGGCTTCATTCCGGCTTCAATCAGATCTCTTCCGGTTACAGCCAGATCCTTAAGGGAAAGACATTGTTTTTCCTGTAGTATCGTATGGTAAAGTTCTTCAATACGCTTAAGATCATTTAGTTTATCTTCCTGCAGATAGGTGCTCTGTGCCAGAATATCTGCTTTTTGCAGCTCTAACAGCTTCGGAAAAAGATCTTCTCCTATTTTAAAGATTGCTTTCCTGACGCTTCTTGCATTTGTTCCCGGGTGATAATCATGATATTTTACCAGTTTTTCTACCTGATATAAGGTCTCATTATCCAATTTCAGGCGTTTCAGCAGAGCTTTCGCCATCTGGCTGCTCACTTCTGCATGTACATAAAAATGATCCCTGCCGGACTCATCCGTCGTTCTGGTAACAGATTTCCCAAAATCGTGGCACAATACACTCAAACGAAGAACCTTATCTGCTTTCACAGACTGCAGCGCCTTTAGTGTATGTTCTCCTACGTTATAAATATGATGAGGGTTATTCTGAGGTGTTTCCATCATCCGGTCAAATTCCGGAAGGATAACTGCTGTAATCCCTGCTTCATAGGCCAGGCGCAAGGTTTCCGGATGCGGGGATACGATCAGCTTTAACAGCTCCGTTTGTATCCGCTCCGCACTGATGTGACTTAAATTTGGTGCCAGTCTGCGGATGGATGAAAGTGTTGCCTCCTCAATCTGAAATCCCAGCTGTGCTGCGAAACGCACTGCACGCAGTATCCGAAGTGCATCCTCGCTGAATCTCTCCTCCGGATTCCCCACGCATCGAATGATGTGCTGTTTTAAATCATTTACCCCGTCAAATTCGTCCACCAGCCCCCGTTTTTCACTATATGCCATGGCATTAATAGTGAAATCACGGCGCTTTAGGTCTTCTGTCAGGTTAGAAGTAAAGCAGACTTCCTTAGGATGCCTGCTGTCCTCATATTCTCCATCAACCCGGTATGTGGTAACTTCAAAGCCTTCCTTGTCCAATAAAACGGTAACCGTTCCGTGCTGGATACCCGTATCAACCGTTCTCTTAAAGAGGGATTTTACCTGCTCCGGTTTCGCCGAAGTGGTAATATCCCAGTCATCGGGGTTACGAAAAAGGAGAGCGTCTCTGACGCACCCCCCTACCGCAAAACCCTCATATCCATTTTCTTCTAATTTTTCTATAATTAACTTCACCTGATCGGGTAGTATAATTTCCATAGTTATACCCATTGCATATTGCGGGCTTGCCTGCAATACTGCCACAATAAAACAGGTTGAAAGAATCCACTGTGGCTTCCTTTCTAAATCATAATTTTCTTTCAACCTTTACCTCCAAGTATATCCAATAGCTTAATTGAATACTGCCCCGGAAATTGTTTCTTCTTTCTTATCTTAGCATAAAAAATAATAATACGATGATACCAAGTACAATCCGGTACCAGCCAAAGACCTTAAAGTCATTTTTCTTAATATAACTAAGCAGGAATTTAATTACGATAATGGAAGACACAAAAGCAACTGCCATACCGATTAATAATATGGCAAGTTCCGCTCCGGTAAAATCAAATCCAAATTTCACTATTTTCAAAAGGCTGGCTCCTGCCATAACCGGAATTGCCAGGAAAAATGTAAATTCTGCCGCTACTGTCCTTGACAATCCCACCAGAATACCGCCTAAGATCGTTGCACCTGAACGGGACGTTCCCGGAAAAACAGCTGCAATCAACTGGAATATACCAATCCAGATAGCGGTTGTATAAGTAATCTCTGCAAGAGAATTAATTTTGGGTCTTATATGTTTATTCCTGTTTTCAATTACAATAAACAAAATACCGAATACAATTAAAGCAATGGCTACTGTCTGATAGTTGTAAAACCACTCATCAAACTGCTCTTCAAACAAAAGTCCGATAACTGCTGCCGGCACACATGCCACTAATATTTTAAACCACATAGAAAATGTATCTTTTTTTATAAAATATTGTTCCTTTGTTGAAAAAGGCCATATTTTATTCCAAAATAATACTACAACTGCGAGAATTGCTCCCAATTGAATTACTACAAGAAACATTGATAAAAACTCTTTTGAAACATTTAATTTCACTACTTCATCCAGAATAATCATATGTCCGGTACTGCTGATTGGGAGCCACTCTGTGATTCCTTCCACAATACCAAACAAAATCGCTTTTAAAATTTCTACTATATCCATAATCCTCTCCTTCACTTAATCAGGGTCTTAAATATTTTATCCGGCTATCTGATACCAGACAACGAACGTTGATAGTATATCATAATTTATGATCTTACTTCCTTATAAAATTCTTATTTTTTACTAATTCTTCCATTCTTAAATAGTAAAAAGATAATCTTTCGAATGGAACGTTTCGTGTCCTTATCCAGATGTTTAAAGGTACTCAGCATTGCCAGTGTGCTTTTATACCATTCTTCGGTCAGTTCAATTAAAGTAGCCGCTTCTGTACTTTTAATAATCTCAAACAACGAATTCACAAATTCCTGTCTCTGATCGGAAGGAATTGCACAAATCCATTGATTAAAAGCCTCGTCTTTGTAAAGGGAAGTCTTATAAATTTCTTCTGCATAATCAAAATCACCATTCTTGATCACCCAGGTATAGGGGTCATGCTGAAGGGCTCCAGTTCCGGTGCTCTTAACCACTTTATAGTCAATCTTATTCTGAAACATCATACCCACAAATGATTTCTCAGGAACAATTTTCTGGATTCGCTCTGAAATAGCTAAATACTCTGCCTTTTTGTATACATCATCCCGAAACCCCGGCCCGTCAAAACAGTCAATTTTAAAAATTCTGCTCTGTATCTCCTCCTGACACTCTATTCCGGCATACATTGCCACATTTCCGCCCTTGGAATGACCTCCCAGTACAATTTTGCCTTCCCAAAGTCCCCCTACCTTCTCCAGATAGCGCAGCGCTGCCACCTGAGTGGGGATCGGACTCATAAAAGCCATGTTAAAGTCTTCCTTCCAACCTACAATTGACTCATCCGTACCTCTGTATGCAATATAAATCCAGTCACCCATAAAAAAAGTGACTGCTGAAAACTGCATTTCCATTTCCTCATCCAAAATGTCCATAAAATAATTCATAGAAATATCCCGAAACCTGGGACTGTTATAAAGTGCCACATAAAAAGCCCGATACTGCTCTTCGAATCTGGTATCTCCGTATAAATGCTCATATTGGGGATGTCTGCGCAGACTCTTGATAAAAACCGGTCTCTTATTCTCTTCCAGTCCTCCTACAATCGTATCCAGTTTAAAATAGGATAACTGGCATAAAATCAAACTGTCAACCAGGTTAAATTCCTTCTCCTGAAAAGTCAGATGACCATACTCTTTCAAATAACTAATGGTATTATCCTTAATATTCATATATGCCCGCTCCCTTCCTGTTTTCTATCATTCTACCCGGATCAGAGCTGTTTTAACAGGAATCCGCCTCTATATTTAAAACAGCAGATTAATCAAGCCTAAAATAAAACCGATTAGTGCCCCAAGATTTACAATTGCATTCAATTCCTTTTTCATAATGGACATCAGCAGTTCTTCTACTTCCAGAACATCCATTTCATTAATTTTTTCCTGGACAATCCCTGAGATATTAATGTTTTCCATCATATCTCCCAGTTTTTCCTCTACCAGTCTCTCATATGCTTCAATGGCATAAACTCTGACCGGAACATCCGAGTCCTTCACCATGGTTACAATCCGTCCGATTGTGACATCGTTAACCTTTTTTGCAATTGGTTCCCGGAAATTCTCCAGCATCTTTTCATTTACCATCATAGCCAGAAAGCTGCCCTGCACCGATTCCAGAATCCCTTTAATGACTTCCCCTGCTACACTGCTTCCAATCTCATCCGAAATCTGTCCCAGCTGCATTTCATTTTCACTTTGTACCTCTATAATCCCCTCCAGGGCATCTCCTACTTTCTCTTTAATGCTGTCAGATAGCAGTACACCTTCCATCGTCTCCTTGGTCAGCAGTTGTTTTCCCACTGCCGCTCCTATGGCTTTAGCCAGGCGTTCCTTCCCCTTTGGAATAATCCCGGGAGTAAAAGGCAGCGTATACTTACCTATTTTAACCGGACGCAGCGGACGGAACATCATCTTAACCGCAATATAATTCGTACAATACCCTATCACCGCCCCTATTAAAGGTGCTGTTATCATTCGTATTTCAAACATTATTTTAACCCTCTCTTCTATATAAATAATAAAATCAAATATATATTTATGAACTTTTTCTTTCATCGTAAATTATATCTGAAATAAAGTCAAGACTGATATTGTATTTAGGTTTAGTTGAGGAAAGACGCTTTGTAGATGTAGGTAGTGTACGGAAAGAGGAGGGGGCAGACGCGATTGGCGTAAAGCAGCTGATCTTTAGAACGGAATTTGTTTTTCATTCTATAACCTAGAAAAAGGAGCAAACTTCCTTCTTCTGTTACGCAAAGAGCCGAAACATACTGCGCAGCATCCAATAAAGAACAGCCTGCCACAGCCCAGGGGTTCCAACCTGCTGAGAAAACCAGCTTTGTATAACGAATGCTATCTCGGAAAGATGGGTGTGGGAAACTGGTATGGGCGGAGGAAGCGCAGAGCAGAGCTGAGTATTTACTTAGCTTTTCGAAGTGTTTTTTGGCGGATAGTATTCGACTGGCTCCCATCTGATACTAAGCGGGTACTGAACCGAGAAATGCATCAGGATTTCTCGGTGAATACCCGCGTGCCGCCAAAAAGCGCTTCGGAAAGGTTAGAAAATACCAGTTCTGCGGCCAGCTGACGGAGCCCATGCCAGTTACCCACACCCATCTTTCTGTACACTACCTGTCATTTACAAAGCGTCCCTTACTCAGCGAAACCCAAATATATTTTTAATGCAACAATTCCCATATTATATTACACTATATCTATGAACTACATGTAGAACAACAGATGCCGCAGCCGTGGCTCTGTGGAAAAGGGGTGAGGTTATGGCAGATTTTGCCGAACTGGCATCAAAAGCAAAGCTTGGCCAGGCAGATGCCTTTGCGCAGTTATATGAATTAGTGTATCAGGATTTATACAGGTTTGCATTGTATACGTTAAAGAATGGCCACGACGCAGAGGATGTGGTAAGTGATACAATTATGGATGCATACTTGGAAATAAGCTCTTTGCGTGATGCAAGCGCATTTAAAGCATGGATTTTTCGTATTCTTGCGAATAAGTGCAAGAAACGCCTGAAACAGTATCTCCAAAAAACAACTGAATTACCGGAAGATTTTGCAGACCATGAACGTGATGTCTGCGAGGATATGGACGTGCGCAGAGCGTTTGCAGCACTGAACGATGAAGAACGTCTTATTCTTGCTCTGAATTTATTTGGCGGTTACAGCAGCCGTGAGATTGGAACTACGCTTTTATTAAGTCCCAATACGGTACGTTCAAAGCAAAGCCGTGCGCTGAAAAAAATGGAAATAATTCTTACCCGATAACCATTAACCGAAAGGAGTGTCTTATTATGGATGAAAAAGACCTTTTAAATAGAATAAAAAAATCAGCTGATTTTGTAGAACCGCCTGAATCGCTGGATCCGGATCATATCAAAGACCGGTTGGAACATTATACACCGCCACTGGATGCCGGAAAGAAAAAGAAATTTCCTGTTTATCGATTAGGCGCTGCCGCTGCCGTACTTTTAATTGCACTGATTTCCGTATGGACAGTGAATCGGATTCCAAATCAATCTATAAGTGAAATAGCTTCCGGATCTTCCGGTAATCAGGATGCGGGGGCGGGGGAAGGTTTAACAGAAGCTGCCACCGCCCCTGAAAACGGTCAGGAATCCTCTGTAGATGATAACGGTAATGATACCGTGATCTCTGAACCAAAAACCTCACCCGACGGAAAGGTCGCACCTATTCAGAATTATGATGTCCTCTACAACACCCTGGTTAAAAACTTTTCGATGCAGGAGGGAGGGATCACTAATGAAGCAAAAGCCAGCACAGGTGCCGGTATAGGCGGTGATATGGAAAGCAGCAAAGAAATGGCAGACGGACTTGCCGGGGGAAATACAGAGTCGAAGGCAATGGATACCGGAGCAAAAGACAGCAGCGATTATTCGTCTACCAATATTCAGGAAACCGGTGTGGATGAAGGTGACGTGGTAAAAACAGATGGAAATTACCTCTATATTTTAGGGAACGATAATAAGCTCCACATCATCGCCGCTGACGGCAGCAAGCTAAACGAATCCAGTTCCATTGATTTCAAAGACTTTTCTGAAACAATAGAAGAATTTTATATTAGCAAGAATATTTTAAATATTATAACTACTGCATCCACAACCACTATGCAGAGCGGATCAACTGAATCTGACGGAAGTATCATCGAGGACGACATAGCCTGGGTGGATTCCGCAGATGCAAAAAAAGACATCTATTCTGTTAACAGAAATCTGATTACAAAGTTATATACTTATGATATTTCAGACCGAAGCGCTCCCAAACTGACCGGAACCACGACGCAGGATGGGCATTATCAGACCAGCCGTAAAACAGGCGATTACATTTATCTGTTTTCAGAATATTCACCGGTTTTAAAACAAACCAGGGAAGACAGTACCATTATTCCCAAAATAAACGGCATAAATCTTTCTTCTTCAGATATTTATATCCCGGAGTTTTTAAATTCTCCTGCCTATCTGATCATTACTGCAATTAATATCAAATCGCCGGATACAATACTGTCAAAGAAAGCAATCGTTTCTGCGGCCTATCTTTACTATGTAAGCACTGAGAATATATATATCTGTACAAATGACTGGAATGGTTCCACTAATACTACACAGATTATGAAGTTTCAATACGAGAAAGGCAGTATCGCACCAGTAAGCGCCGCCGAAGCAAAAGGCGCGCTCAATAACTCCTTTTCTCTGAATGAACACAATGGTTATCTGCGGATCGTTACCACCTCCTATAGTGAGAATACCGGAAGTGTAAATAACCTGTATATTTATGACGAATCTCTGAACCCCTGTGGAAAACTGGAGAACCTGGCACCGGGTGAAACTATTCAATCCGCACGTTTCCTGGGTGATACCGGATATTTTGTCACATTCAGACAAATGGATCCCTTATTTTCTGTAGATTTGTCTGACCCAAATCATCCGAAACTCCTTGGGGAACTGAAGATTACAGGCTTTTCATCCTACCTTCATTTTTATGGCAAAGATAAACTTTTGGGGATCGGGTATGAAGTAGATCCGGAAAGCGGTGCTTATAAAGGAATGAAAATGTCAATGTTTGATCTCTCGGACCCCTCCAATGTCAAAGAGCTTCACAAATACATTATTAAGGATGCAAATGATTCCCAAGGTCTCATTAATTACAAAGCTATTATGATTAATCCTGATAAAAACCTGTTTGGTTTTCACTGTCGTACCGATGCTGATAATTATATGGTATTTTCTTACGATCCTGAGGATGGGTTTCAGAATAAACTTGTATATACCTTTAAAGGCACCGAAGATTACAGCCTTGCCATTAACAACGCCCGTGGCTTATACATCAATGATACCTTTTATCTGTCATACGGGCAGGATACCCAAAACCATATCTTAAGCTTTGATATAAATAATAACTTTACCCAGCTGGAATCCTTTAAAACGAAATAGAAAACTGCATTATATTACCCCTGCTTCCAGGTAAGAAGCAGGGGCTTTTTTCTAACTGATGTTAATTATCCTTTTACACCACTGCTGGTGATACCCTGCACAAAGTACTTTTGAAAGGGCAGGAATAAAAACAGCGGTATTAATGCAGATATCATGGAGCCTGCATACAGGCACGACCACAACGTGGAACGTTCCTGTTGAAAAGAAGACAATGAGATCTGTATGGTTCGTATTTCTCTGGTTCTGGCTATCAGCAGGGGCCAAAGATAGGAATTCCATTGATCCATAAAAATCATCAGCCCTGCGGTTATAAATACCGGAACAGACAGTGGTATAATGATTTTAAAGAAGATCGCAGGCAAAGCTGCACCATCCACTCTTGCCGCTTCTACCAGACTTCCGGGAATCTCCTTAAAAAATTGTACAAACAGAAACAGTACCAGACCGCTGGCAATTCCGGGGAGAATAATTCCCATCCGGCTATTCACCAGTCCGAACTTATCTGCTATGGAATATAACGGAAGCGCGATTGCCTCAAAAGGTATCATAAATGAAAGCAATATGATACCAAATAATATCTTCTTAAACCTGAAATCAAATGCTGCAAATGCAAAAGCTGCAACGCTGTTAACAATGCAGCCTAAGAATATAGATACTACCGTTACGAACAGCGTGTTTAGAATCGGCTGCAGAAAATTAAAGTCCGTAAAGATCTTCACATAAGCCTCTGCCGTAAAGTTAACCGGAAGCAGTGTGTGTATGGAAAACGGAAGCGCATATTTATATAACTCACTATCATTTCGAAAAGATGCGGATATTCCCCACAGTAAAGGAAAAAGCGTAACCAGTACCACACAGGCAAGTCCAAAATATATTGCCACATTTTTTATAATCTTTTTTTGTCTTCTGCTCATGCCCTCTTCCTCCCTTTCTTTTTCTTCCCGTTTGTATCATCATCCTTATCTGATAAAATAAAGGACTGCAGGCAGCAGATCAATACGATGATAAGCAGCAGCACAGTTACGATTGCAGAAGATCTGGGACGGTCGATAAACTTGAATGCAGATTTGTATGCCTCAAACATCAGCACGTTTGTACTATTTTCAGGCCCTCCATTTGTAATCATCTGCATCGGTACAAACAGAAGTACGTTTGCAGTGGTATTTGCAATAAATACAAATAGTAAAACACGCTTGATAAGAGGAAGTGTAATCCGGGTTGTTGTCTTTATCCAACCGGCACCATCAATTCTGGCCGACTCATAAATGGATGTATCGATGTTTTTAAGCCCTGCCAGGATAAACATCATCCAGTAGCCCACACCCTTCCAGGTTGCAATAATAACAATACACCAAAGTGCCTGGCTCTTGCTGATCAGGAATCCCTGGGCAGGGATTCCAAATACACTTAATAAACTGTTGATAATACCGTTATTAGGATTAAACATCATGTTCCATAAAATAGTGGCTACTGTCAGTGAAATGGTTACCGGCAGATAAAATATTGTGCGGAAAATCCCAATGCCCTTAATGGTAGTATTGGCAAGCATAGCTATGAGGAATGCCAGCAGTACCTGAAGTGGAATCATCACAATATTAATTTCAATAGTAACCCATAAAGCATTCCAGAATACAGGATCCTGAAATAGGGTCAGATATGTATGTAAGGTGAATTTTGAATCAATGATAATTCCCTCCAACAGCGTACTTATAATCGGAGATATTTTAAATATAAGTATAAGCGCAAATGCAGGCAGTATCATAAGGTAAGGAATAAACCAGTATTTTTTAGTCAGATTAAACACGATATCACCTCTGTGCCTTCTATTTTTTGTATTTTTCCATTGCAGTGTTGATTTGAGATACTGCATTGTCAAGTGCCGTCTTCACATCAGTACCGTTGCGAATATCTTCCCAGGTATTTGTGATTACCGTATCATACTCGGTGTAACCTGGGGTAAGTGCCCTTGGAACAGCTGTATTTGCTGCTTCATATGCTGCTATTTTCATAATACCATCGGCGTTGTCATCATTCAGAATTGCATCTACTGCTGCCTTCGTGGATGGAACGTCATGGTTAATATCAAGCCACATGTCATTTCCTTCTCCTAAAGACAACCATTTGATAAAATAAGCTGCCAGATCTTTGTTCTGGGAATTAGCCGGGATACCAAAATGCCAGCTTCCTGTTGAAGTTCCCACCTGATCCTCATGTCCTTCAAAAGCCGGAACCGGACAGTAACCATAGTCTTCAAAACTCTTCTGTGCACAATTTGCCTCCGTCCAGGTGCCGCCGACCATAAATACCACTTTGCCAGCCGTGAAGGTATCCGTAACCTCATCTGCTGTAATCCCTCTGAGCGAAACTCCTTCCTGGTAGAGATTCTGATACCAGGTACAAGCTTTTACCCAGCTTTCATCATTAATGACACCATCTACCCCGTATCCGTCATCTCCGATATTTTTTCCTCCCAGACTGTTTGCAAGAGGATTCATCTGGTAAGTTCTGCTTACCTGCTGAAACATAAGCCCGGCAATTCCCATAGTTCCATCCGGATCAACTGCAGCAAGGGTGTCTTTCGCCATTTTTTCTACCTGTTCCCAGGTCAGGCGGTTCTCAGTATCCGACTCCGGCATTTCTATACCCGCCTCTTGAAGCAGCGCCTTATTGTACCAGAGAAGCTGGGAAGAAGTATTCATTGCAGGAGCATAGAATTTCCCATTCCAACTGCCTGCTGTCACTGCCGAGTCTATAAACTGCCCTTTTTCTTCCTCGGTAAAATATTCATCCATAGGCGCCAGATAGCCCCTGTCAGCATAACCTGCCACCATTGGAACATCCACGCTTAATACGTCATAATCAGAGGAGCCTGACCCCACTTTCACTTCTATTACTTCAAATAAATCCTTAAAAGAATACCACTCTGTCTTTACCGTTGCTCCGGTCTCTTCCTCAAATTTTTCTATCAGAGGTTTTGTCTGACCTTCCCATGCATTGTCACCTACTCCCTGTGATACCCAGGTAATTGTCTGCCCTTCAAAGGGCTTTTGGGCAGTATCTGACTTTGCATCTGCTTTGTTAGAATTCCCGGCTTTGCCGTCGCTGCTCTGAGACTCAGCTTCCTTGCCGGTATCACTGCTTCTCTTTTCACTGCCTGCTGTTTCCCCTGTTCCTGACGCCTGCGTCTCTTTCTCCTGACCTGTTCCTGCACAACCGGTCAATGCAGATACTGTCATCGTTACCGTTAATAATATTGCTGCAACTCTTTTTTTCATCGTAATTTCCTCCATCATTTTCTTCTTATATTTAACTTGTCAGTTTATGAAATAAGTCTTCAAACAGCCGGTCTCTGTTAATGGCATAAACATATTTAATCAGATGCCGTGTCCGGTCAAAGGCATACCGGTCATCGTACTCCGGAACCGGGCTGTGTTCATAACGATCCAGCATAAAGGACTCATCCAGCAGCCATGCTACCGCCGCAACATCCCAGATTGCCCTGCTCCAGCAGGCGCTTTCTTCATATTTGTCCGCCTCCGCGGCCGTTACATCTACCAGATAGTCACAAAGCTTGTTCTTGCCGGACAGCCAATACTTAAGTTCCGGACCAGTAGTCGCAAAATGGGAAACAACTCCCATACAGGGCAGCTGTACCAGCGGTACTTTTGAATCAAACACTACTCTGGCTGCCGCAACATCCTGGAATAAATTAAACTCCCTGTTATCGTGCCAGTCATAGGCATGTCCCCCCAGCCAGATCACTACCACCCTGTTTACAATTTCCGGTTCCATTATAATTGCAGAAGCAATGTTGGTAATTGCACCTATGGCAATAATATAAAGAGGATTATCCTCTTTTCTCTCCATAGCTCTTTCCACAAGATCTCTTACTGCAGCTGATTCTACCGGCTGCGATTCATCCGGCAGATATTTAACCGCCCCCTTAAAGACATTTTCCTTTAAATCCTCCCGTTCCATCAGCTCCAGCACATTCATAATCTCCTGATAGCTCTTCTCCATTCCATCTCCGGGTCCAGCAGACTTTTCATTGTGAAAAGGTGCCGCATAGATTGCTTTCAGCCTTAATTTCTCCCCTGACTTAATCAAATAAGCCAAAGCATACTGGTCATCAATCTCATTGTAAGTGTCCGTATCGATTACAACGTCTACCGGACCTGCCGGTCTTTCTAATTTTCTGATTAATTCCTGGTCTGTCATTTCAACTTCCTCCTGTAAGAGAATTTTTATTTTACGCATCTTCTCAATTTCTGCAAATTCTGTCCTGCAGATCACATGCGTATTTTTCTTGTGTATATAAGATGATAGATTTAGTATACAATTGCAGTTCTATACTTTGCACTAAGAATATAAGCTGCAACATCAATTAAGTTCCTCTGCTCCTCCTTTCAAAATATAATTGCTAGTTTAGGAAAATAATTTTCTTAAATCAATTTCTTGATGTTATCTTATCACGTTTTCGTTTTATGTCAATACTATTCCTCATACTTTGTTAGATATAACTATTTCAGAAAATTGTTTTTTGTGCTATTTATACAATTTAAGTCAAATAGCAATTGACAAAATACAGTTCATATATGATAATTATGTCATTGCAAGCACACCTGACAACCTTTTTTAAACTTGGAGTAATAGTGATATGACAATTAAAGAAATTGCCGGTTTAGCCGGTGTATCCATTTCCACCGTTTCTAAGATCGTAAACAGCAAGGATGAGAACATCAATGCCGAAACCAGAAACCGTGTTTTGAAAATCGTTAAAGAATATAATTATACCCCCTATTCCTCGGCAAAAATTGCATCTACTGCTAAAACTTTTGTATTGGGTGTATTATTAAAATCCGCCTCAAAATCCCGTCTTCTGCTGGATGGAATAATGTCCACCGCACGGGAAAACGGCTATCATATTTTAATCTGTGACAGTATTAACAGCGCGCAGGAAGAGTTGAAAAATATAACTGCACTCTGTAAAAACAAGGTAGACGGCGTTATCTGGGATCCGGTAAGCAGCCAAAGCCTCTGTCACGGGCACCATTTTGCAAAATTGAATATTACATATGCTGTTTGTGGATCATCAGCTCCGGATAACAGCTATTGCATTGATTTTTCCTCTCTGGGGTACCAGGCCGCCAGGATTCTGGTTGAATATAAACATCATAAAATTGCCTGTCTCCTGTCACCCGGCACACACCGCTCACAGCTCATTCTGGAAGGGTTCAAAAAATGCCTGTACGACAATCAGATTCCGTTTACCGACAGCATGGTTCTATCAACAGATTCTGAAAGCTGGTATTCAGATATTGTCGCGCGGAAACTCACCGGCATTTTATGTTCGCACTTTTCATTATGCCTTGCTCTCTACGAACAGCTGGACAAATTCCATTATCGGATTCCATATGATATTTCTCTCATTACGCTGAAGGATGATGTCCCGGGGGAGATTCAATACCCTGGAATTTCCGGTATTCCGGTTCCTTACTATGAATTTGGAAAATTTATTTGCAGACACTTGATTGAAGAATGTGAAAAAAGAGAATTCTCTGATCTCAGCTTTTACCAGACATCCCTACTGGACCACACTGCCAGCCTGGATGTTCCCTATCCAAACCGTTCCCCGAAAATTGTAGTGGTCGGAGGCATCAATATTGATATTACATTAAATCTAGATGAGCTGCCTCATTCCGGAAAAGCAGTCAGCACAAGCCGTTCCACTACTTTCCCGGGAGGGAAAGGGGTAAATCAGGCAATCGGCGCTGCCCGCCTGGGTCATCCCGTCTCCCTGATCGGCAAGGTTGGAACTGACTATGATTCCGCTCTGATTTACAGTGCTATGAAGGAAAATGGTGTAGATATACAGGGAATCGGAAGGGATCTTAGCGCCAGCACGGGAAAAGCTTACATACATGTACAAAATGACGGGGAAAGTACGATTTCTATCCTTACCGGGGCAAACCAGAATGTGACAGCCCAGGATATTATAAATAATGAACGGCTATTTGAA
>NZ_JNGB01000085.1:0-17318 GCF_001029355.1 Robinsoniella sp. RHS | reverse complement strand
AACCACTATAAAAGCACCAATTGCAGATATATGTGAAAATTATCTGGCACATTATGTGTATATGTCACCGTCACTATATGAAAAAGTCACGGGAAAAAATCCGGATTATAACAGCATTTTATTTAAGGCGGTACCGGATGCCAAAGATCACGTGGAAGATGTTGGGCAGAATATTCTGGGGAATAAGGCGGCTCTTAGCGTCAGCTATACCTCCAGTGTAATGAAGCAGCTGGATGATATGCTGAGTTCGCTGGATGTGGTAATTGTAGTATTAATTGTTTCAGCAGGTATGCTGGCATTTGTGGTACTTTATAATCTTAACAATATTAATATTAATGAGCGAAAGCGGGAGCTGGCAACCATCAAGGTACTGGGATTTTATGATAATGAGGTTTGTGCCTACGTGTATCGGGAAAATATTTTACTTACGTTTTTTGGCGTTCTGCTGGGGATTGTACTTGGCATTGTTCTGCATCGGTTTGTTATAGTTACAGTTGAGGTAGATGCATGTATGTTTGGAAGGAATATTAACTTTCCAAGTTTTATATATTCTATATTATTCACCTGTGGATTTTCGCTGATTGTAAATGTTGTCATGTATTTCAAGTTAAAGAAAATTGATATGGTTGAATCATTGAAGAGTGTGGAATAGGAATTATGGAAACAAAGATAAAATGACAGAAACAGAGGATATTTATGAATTTACCGGAAGCATTTATAGAAAAAATGAAAATGATACTGGGAGATGAGTTTGACGATTTTTTAAAAAGTTATGATGCACCCCGCAATTTTGGGCTGCGTGTTAATACGGCAAAACTCTCTGCCGGGGAATTCGAACGGATTGCCCCCTTTCACCTGACAAAGATCCCCTGGGTGGAAAACGGCTATTATTATGAGGAGCAGGATACACCGGCAAGGCATCCATTTTACTATGCTGGCATGTATTACCTTCAGGAACCAAGTGCCATGACTCCTGCATCAAGACTTGCAGTTGAGCCAGGGGAAAAAGTGCTGGATCTATGTGCGGCTCCGGGTGGAAAAGCCACGGAATTAGGTGCTAAGCTCAGAGGAGAAGGGTTATTGGTTGCCAATGATATCAGTGCATCAAGGGCTAAGGCACTTCTGAAAAATGTAGAGGTATTTGGAATCCCGAATTCTTTTATCACAAATGAGATACCCGGAAAGCTGGCGGGGCAGTTTGAGGGATTTTTTGATAAAATTCTGGTAGATGCACCGTGTTCCGGAGAAGGGATGTTCCGTAAGGATCCGGCAGTTGCAAAAGTCTGGGATGAACAGAAACCGCTGCTCTGTGCAAAACAGCAGAAAGAAATCATTATGCAGGCGGCAAAGATGCTGCGCACGGGAGGTCAGCTGCTGTATTCTACCTGTACATTTTCTCCGGAAGAAAATGAAGAAGTGATTCAATATCTTCTGGAGGAGTGCCCGGAGTTTGAAATACAGGAGATGCCGGGATATGAAGGATTTTCCGGGGGGCGTCCGGATCTCGTGAAGACGGGTGGACATCCGGATCTTACCAAATGTATCCGGATCTGGCCTCACAAGATGTCAGGAGAGGGACATTTTATTGCGCTTTTGATGAAAAAAGGACCGTCTGAGGAAGAAACAGCGCAGAAATATGTGAAGGCTAATGGAGTAAAATTAAAAATATCCAAAGCAGACCGCACCATACTGAACGATTTCCTGAAAGATATCTCCATGGATATGGATATAAATTATGTAGAAGTCCGAAAAGGGCAGGTATATTATGTACCGGGTCTGTTAGGAGATCGAAAAGGTCTGGCTTTTCTGAGAAACGGGCTCTACCTTGGAGAATTGAAAAAAGACCGCTTTGAACCCAGCCAGTCATTTGCAATGGCACTTCATAAGGGGCAGTATGTTTCCACCGTAAACTTTAACTGGTCAGACAGCCGTGTAGGAAAATATCTGCGTGGAGAAACTATTTATATTGATGATCTGCAAGTGAAGCATAGCAAAGGGTGGCAGCTGGTCTGTATCAATGGATTCCCGTTGGGATGGGGCAAGCTGGTAAATGGGACTTTAAAAAACAAATATCATCCAGGATGGAGGATGAAATAAAGAAATATGAGAAGGTATTGCAGGGCATTGGGCTTTGCAGTGCCTTTTTTTGTGCAATCAGACGATCGGTCTGCAACGATAATAAAATATAATACAAAAATCGTAAAAAAACATAAGTTTAAACTAAAATCCCGCAAAATCTCCAATAAAATCGTAATCAATGCAAAAATTATTAAACTCAAGAAAAAGTCAAATTTGTTACAATATCTATATCAAGCTGCAGATAATCAAATCAGGCAGAAAAGGAGATAGGTTTTATGAGGAAAAAGTTGTATGCGAAACAAATGATAGCCGCTTCACTGGCGGCTGCGATGGTTGTTACGAGTATACCCGTAAATGTTATGGCTGAGGAAGTGTCGGACAGCACGGAAAAGAAGATGATTGCAAATTTCACCTTCGATGGCGAGACACCTCTGGCAGGAGAAGGTGCGGCAGCAGTTCTGATGCGGGATTATACGCTGGTGGATATGGATGACGGGGGAAAAGCATTAAGCCTTGCTTCCTCAACCAAAGACTGGCTGAATGTAACAAAAGCAGACGGAACTCCTTTGCTGGCAGGGAAAGAAAATATTACCATTTCCTATGACAGCAGAGACGATGCGGACTCGGCAAACAGAGGCTGGATATTTTATGCGGCACTTAATACCAATGAGCAAAAGTATCAGCAGGAACATTATCTGGGCATTATCGACAAACAGACAAGCCTGGGAGTAGAACGTTATAACAATAACGGTAAGAGACCGGGCAATAACATTTCAGCACCTACTTCCTCTGAATGGAAGCATGTTGATCTGGTTGTAACAGAGACGGAAACCATACTTTATGTAAATGGTGTAGAAACTGCACGACAGCAAAGTGAATTTAAGCTTTCTGATATATTGGGAGCAGACGGCGGAGTACTGCAGATTGGAAAAGCCAACTGGGAAAAAGGGGAATACTACAGTGGAACTCTGGATAACTTTAAAATCTATGACGGTGCGCTGACAGAGGAGCAGATTGCAGATACCTCAAAAGCGGCTGATGTGGGACTGTTAGCGGATTTCACATTTGATGATTATGAAACCGGATTTACCGGGGGAGGGGCCTCCGCAGCAGCAGCATTGTTTACAGATCATGGAAGTGAATCGCAGGATATGGCACTGAGCCTGGATGGGGGCAGAAGCCGCAGCTGGCTTAATATTACCAAGGATGATGATACACCTTTATTGAAGGATCTTGAAGAAGTTACTATTTCCTATGACAGCAAGGCCGGGACAACCGGAAATGGATGGGCGTTTTTTGCAGCTCAAAGCGGGGCGGCACAGACCCCTAACTATGAAAAATATCTTGGTGTTATAGACAAAACGGACAGCATGAAGGTAGAACGTTTTTATAACGAAGGAACCAGACCCGGAAATGACGTTCTGGGAACCTCTTCAGCGGAGTGGAAGCATGTGGATCTGGTTATTCAGGAAAATGCTACAACTCTCTATGTAGATGGTGTAAAAAGCGAAAATACAAGCGATTATAAGCTGACGGATATATTGGGAGCTGATGGCGGAGTTCTTCAGCTGGGCAAGGCAAACTGGGGAAACGGAGAATATTTCGGAGGTCAGATCGATAATATCCAGATTTATAATTATGCCAGAACGGAAGACGAGATCAAGGATCAGGTAACGGCAGTCTACAAAGCTGGCAGCAATGGTACTCTTCAGGGAGTAACAGAAGAGAAGATCCCAAGAGGCGGCAGCACTACCGGAGTGGAAGCGGTTGCAGACGTGGGATATCACTTTAAAGAGTGGAGCGATGGCGTTACCGATGCGGTGAGAAAAGACGAGAATGTAACCGAAAGTTTCGAAGTAACCGCAACCTTTGAAAAAGATGAGGAGATACCAGATGAGAATCTGATTGCCAGTTTCACCTTTGATGACGAAGAAAACGGATTTGCAGGAGCAGGGGCGAAAGCAACGGTAAATGGAACACCGGTACTGGAAGACAGCTATGATAATGCCGGAAAGGCAATGTCCATAAGCAGTACTAACTGGTTTGGCATCGCCAAAGAAGATGAAACTCCCCTTTTAAAGGGACTGGATGAAATTACAATATCCTATGACAGCAAAGCATCCGGCAGTGGAAATGGATGGGCATTTTATGCAGCGCCAAATCTGAATGCCCAGGTAGGGAATCCTGCAAATGAACACTATCTTGGTATTATGGATAAGGCATCGGGACTTACGGTAGAGCGTTATAACAATACCGGAAAAAGGCCTGGAAATAATATTTCGGCAGGATCTTCCCCGGAATGGAAACATGTGGATCTGGTTGTTACAGAAGATACTTCTACTCTGTATGTGAACGGGGAAAAAGTGGGAGAACAGATCAGTACTTACAAGTTGAGCGACATTCTGGGTGAAAGCGGCGGAATTATTCAGATTGGTAAGGCAAACTGGGGAAGCGGAGAATATTATCAGGGACTCATTGATAATGTAAAGATTTACAATACGGCAAAATCTCCGGAGTTTATCAAAGAACATAGCTCAATTAAAAATCCGGAACCGGTTAAACCTGTTGCGCCGGATGTAGTGGAAGACGGCGGATTATTAGTACAATATGATATGAGTACAATCGAAGACGGAAAGTTAAAGGACGTCAGCGGACTTAAAAATGATGCGAATGCAGTTGGCATGACACAGGAAAATATCCTGGTAGTTGAGGAGGTTCCGGCGTTGAACTTTACCGGAAATAAAAACCAGTACATAGAACTGCCCATGCTGGAAGGTGTTATGGATGAGGAATTTACCATTGAAACAACGGTAAGTACATCCAATGGGGCATATCACTGGCTCTGGTGCCTTGGTTCAAAGGTAAAAGGAACCGGCAACAATTATCTCTATGTAGATCCCTGCTACAGCACAGGCTATGTAAGAGGAGGAATCAAAGGAGAAACAGAGGAACGGATTTTTGGCGGCTGCCACAGTCTTCCAAAAGACGGTTCCTATGGAACGATTACCATTACTTATAAAGATAAAATCCTGTCCTATTATCTGGATGGGGCGATTATAACAACCTTTAAGTTTAATACCAGCGTAAAAGAAATTCTGGAGAATGGAACCGAAAATAACGTTATGGGTTATATCGGACGATCTCTTTGGTCTGCAGATCCAGGTTTAAAAGCAAAAGTAGCAGACTTTAAAATTTATGATAAGGCACTGACCCAGGAGCAGATCTCCCAGACTGCCAGCCGGGATGACAGCGCAAAGGTAGCAGCAGCAAAAGAAGCACTGGAAATCCCAAATGCTGATGATATACGTGGAAATATTACACTTCAGGATGAGCTGGAAGGTGCAGCGATTACCTGGTCCGGAAGTAATGAAGATGTGATTACCTCCAAGGCACAGAGTCAGGATGATATCGTAACACCTGCGGGTGTGGTTACCAGAGGGGAAGAAGATGAGAAGGTTACCCTGACCGCGCAGATCACCAGCGGAGATGTAACGGACAGCAAAACATTTGAGCTGACGGTAAGAAAAGCGGTGAAACAGGATCCATATGTTGCATATCTGTTTGGAAGTTTTACAGGAACAGAAGGCAAAGATACTGATGAGCAGATTTATTTTGCATCCAGTAAGGATGGATATTTCTATACGGATCTGAATGAGTGCAAACCGGTACTGACAAGTACTGTGGGTGAAAAGGGAGTACGTGATCCATTCATTATGCGTTCCGCAGAAGGAGACCGTTTCTATATGCTGGCAACCGATCTGAGCATTTATCACCGGGGAGGCTGGGGACAGGCAATGGGAACCACCACCGGAAGCAGGGATTTGATCATATGGGAATCTACTGACCTGGTAAACTGGTCAGAGCCACGGGCGGTGACAGTATCTTCTCCTACAGGAGGATGTGCGTGGGCGCCGGAAGCAATTTATGACGAGACAACAGGTGAATATGTAGTATACTGGGCAACCAATGATATGACCGATGACATCGGTGACGGCGTTCTTCAGATTTATTATGCGAAGACCAGAGACTTTGTTACGTTCACGGAAGCAAAAGAATATATAACCCGTGGAGCAGATCAATCCATAATTGATACAACCATGATTAAGGGCAACGACGGATATTATTATCGTGCATCAGCAGACGGACAGATCACATTGGAAAGAAGTACTTCCATCTTTGGAAACTGGGAAGTTGTAACCAATCTGGACAGCCTTGGATTAGGCGGGGATATGACCGGCAGGAAACTGGAAGGTCCGGAGCTGTTTAAATTTAATGACGGCACAACCTTTGGACTGTATAGCGACCAGTTTGCAGAAGGAAAAGGATATCTTCCGGTTATTACTACAGATTTAAATGATAAAACCGGAACGGCATGGAAGAAATTAGCATCTGATGAGTACTCTTTTGATACCCTGAAAAAACGCCATGGCACCATTCTGAATCTGACTCAGAAAGAGTATGATGCAGTTATGAAGGCATATGGGAAAGCAGAAGCAGAGGATGACGAAGATGCAGCAGTAACAGAACCATTCGCATATTATCCGCTGACAAATGATCTGAAAGACGGTACAAATAATGGATTTGACGGTGCCCTGACAGGTCAGGCTGACTTTGCAGTTAATGACAAAGGCGGCATTGTATTCCCGGCAGGTACGGCATCCGTAGGCAAGAATTATGTTAAGCTGGATGACGGTATACTTACAAAACTGCAGGATGCAAAAGAATTAACCGTTACGGCATGGGTACGTAATGATGTGACAAATACCAATTCCAATGACCGTTCAACTGTATTTGCTTTTGGAAGTGATGAGAAAAACGGATATGCGTTCTCAACACTGAACTGGGCAAGTGCCAGAACGACATTTATGTTAAACGGCAAAGAAGCCGGAGGCGCATGGGGAGCGCAGGACGGAACCAGTATTCTGGGGGATACACCCGGTAATCAAAAATCACCTCTTGGTTCCTGGTATCAGATCGCTGTGACAATCCGGGATGTAACCGGAGCAGACGGAACACCTGCAACAACACTGAAATACTACATGAATGGAGAACTGTTATGTACGGCAACGACACCTGCATCCATCTCCAGTCTGGGAACACTTAACTATGCTTATATTGGAACCGGCAACAACGATTCCTTTAAGGATTTCCAGGGTGGAATCCGTGAAGTAAAATTCGTGGAATCCATATTGTCCGGAAAGCAGATAAAAGAAAACTATGAGCAGGAAGATGCAAAATACCAGAAAACGGATGCGGAAACTGTAGCAGAAGTAAAAGAAGCTCTGACAATTCCAAATGCAGATGCCATCCTTGGTAATCTTACACTGCCGGCAGAAATGGATGGAACAAAAATTATCTGGACAAGTTCCGATGAGCAGGTTGTCAGCGCAAAAGAAGTTGTAAATGAAAACTATGACAATACCCCGGCGGGCGTGGTTAACAGAGGGGAAAAGGACAAAAACGTTGTTCTTACTGCTTTGATCTCCAAAGGTGAAGCACAGGATACAAAGGAGATAACCGTAACCGTAAAGGCAAAATCCGATATAACAGAAGAAGATTTTGAAGCTTATGTATTTGCTTATTTTAAAGGTGAGGGATCAGCTACAGGCGAACAGATATACTTTGCTACCAGTGAAGATGGCCTGCATTGGAAGGATATGAATGACGGGGAACCGGTGCTCAAATCTGAATTGGGAGAAAAAGGACTCCGTGACCCATTCATTATCCGTTCACCGGAAGGTGACAAATTCTATCTGATCGCAACGGATCTGAAGATTAACGGCGGCAATGGCTGGGGAGCTGCACAGACAGCTGGAAGCCAGAGTATTATGGTCTGGGAATCAACGGATATGGTAAACTGGTCCAATCAGCGTATGGCTAAGGTTGCCCTGGATGATGCAGGCTGCACCTGGGCACCGGAAGCTTTTTATGACGAAAAGACAGGAGAATATATTGTATTCTGGGCATCCAAGACCAGCGCAGACAACTATGGTGTACAGAGAGTGTACTACAGCAAGACCAGAGACTTCTACAGCTTTACAGAACCGGAGCTTTGGATAGAGCTTCACAACCAGGAAGGTAATGCAATCAGCGTGATAGATACCTCCGTGATTTCCGTCATGGAAAATGGTAAGAAAGTATACTACCGTTTTTCTAAAAATGAAGCCGGAGAAGATCATGATGTAAAGGGCGGCACTGGAAAATACACAATCGTGGAAAAGAGTAACTCCTTAATTGGCGGCTGGACCGAGGTAACATCCTTAAAAGACCAGCGCTATGTAGAAGGCGGAACCTGCTTTAAATTCAATGGAGAGGACAAGTGGTGCCTGCTTCTGGATGACTTTGGCGGAGTCGGATATTATCCGATGATTACAACAGATCTGGGCAGCGGAACATTTACCAGACTGGACAGCAGTAAGTATTCCTTCCCGTCCACCATGCGACATGGTACCGTTATGTCACTGACCCGTCAGGAGTATGATGCTATCCAGAAAAAATGGTATGATGAAGCGTCCGTAAATACGGAAGAAGAAGAAGAAAATGCAGTACTTAAATATAGCTTTGAAGATGCTGCCGGCAGCAATACCATAAAAGATGATTCCGGAAAAGGCCGTGACGGCAAGATTTACGGAAATGCAGCTTATGTAGAGGATCAGGTAAAAGGAAATGTTCTGTATCTGAACGGTACCAAAGGAACTTATGCGGAACTGCCCCAGGGATTCTTTGACGGAAGAAATAAGATGACCATTTCAATGGATGTGAAGGCAGAAATGGTTGACGGAGACTTCTTTACGTTTGGTATTGGTAAAAACAGCAACAGATACCTTTTATTAAAAACACAGAATACACAATCCAGGGTATCGATAACCACCGGTTCTTACGGTTCGGAACAGACCGCCAGCGGAACGACATCTGCCATTAAAGGCAAATGGATGAATATTACTATGGTGGTAACACCGGATAAGATTACAGTTTATAAAGACGGAAAGCTTTTAGGAGAGCAGAAAGTTACGGTTAAGATGGCAGAGCTTGGCACCAACCTGTTTGCTTACCTTGGCAGATCCTTGTACAGTAAAGACAATTATTTCAAAGGTTATTTCGACAATATTGAAGTATATAACCGTGCAATGGAAGCAAAAGAAGTTGCAGATAAGTATGGTGAAAAACCTGCAGCAGAAAAATTCACCATTACTTACAAAGCAGGGGAACATGGCAAAATCAAAGGTACTGCTACCCAGATACTGGAAAAGGGAACGGTTGGCACCAGGGTTGAAGCTGTGGCAGATTCGGGATATGAATTTAGTAAGTGGAGTGACGGCAATACCCAGGCGGCACGTACCGATCTGGCAGAAAAGGATGTTACTTATACGGCATACTTTGTAAAAACCCAGGTAACACCACCTACCGATGCACCGGAAACAGAAACACCGCCCACAGAGAAGCCGTCCCAGCCTTCAACGGAAAAACCTTCTCAGCCATCCACGGAGAAACCAAAACCGGCAACACCTGTGGCAAAAAGTGTAAAAATAAACAAAAGAAAAATAACAATTGGGCTGAAAGAAAAAGTAACATTAAAAGCTACTGTATATCCGAAAGGAGCTTCCCAGAAAGTAACCTGGTCCTCCAGCAAGAAATCAGTAGTAAAAGTAAACAGCAAGGGACAGATTGAAGGAAAGAAAACAGGAAAAGCTACGATAACGGTGAAAACAGCAAATAAGAAATCTTATAAGTGTACCGTAACCGTTCGTAAAGCTCCAAGTAAAATTTCTCTAAATACGAAAGACAGGAAATTAAAGGTAGGAAAGAGTTTCCAGCTAAAAGTAAATCTTCCGTCCAAGACGGCAAGCTATAACATCCGGTACTCTTCCACCAGAAAATCAGTTGCAGTTGTTTCTTCCACAGGTAAGATCACAGCCAAGAAAAAAGGAACAACAACAATCAAGGTAAAAGCATTTAACGGAAAGTATAAAAAGATAAAAATCAAGGTAGTAAAAAAATAAGAACAGATATAAGTAACACAACAGGACCCATGGCTGATAAAAGGCTGTGGATCCTGTTTTGCATTCTGATCAAAAGATTTCTTACAAAATACATAAAAAAACAAACCCTGTCACGGATAAACACAAAAAGATACAAAATAATCGAAACAAATGAAGAAATAACTCAATTGAATAATTATAGGGGTATGGGATAATTAATATATCAAGTGCGTGTCTGAAAAATCTGCCGCAAATTGTGACCGAAATCTTGCAGAAAGTATTTTTAAGATACGCTCAGCAGTTTTCAGATAGAAAAAGGAGGAAAAGGGTAATGAAAAAGAAAATAATGGCAGGCATTCTAACTGCTTCCATTCTGCTTCAGGCGGGTATTGTTCCCGGAATGGAACTAAAATCGATGGCGGCAGGGAATACCGTTCCAAAGGAAACGGTGGTAGAAAAGAGTACGCTTGGAAATCCCATTCTCGGATTCGATGATCAGGAGAATCTTACCTATGGGGGAGATCCATCGGTCCTGGTAGACGGAGATACCGTGTATCTCTATGTGGGGCACGATGTGGCACAAAATGAAAGCTATGTTATGCCAAATTATCTATGCTATTCCACCCAGGACATGGAGAACTGGCAATACGAGGGCGTAATGATGGATATGACAGACGTATCCTGGGGCGACAATAACTCTGCCTGGGCAGGGCAGGTGATGAAACATAACGGCAAATATTATATGTATTTCTGTTCCTGGGATAATACGGCATGGGGGAAACAGTCTATCGGTGTGGCTGTATCGGACAGCCCTACGGGACCGTTTCGGGATATCGGTTATTCTATGATTAAGGGATACGTAACAGAACCCGAAACCAGTACCTGGAACGATATTGATCCTACAGCCTGGATAGAGACAGATGAAAATGGAGAAGAACATATCTACCTTTCATGGGGAAACGGACTTCTCTACCTGTGTGAATTGAACCAGGATATGATATCGGTAAAAGACCAGAACCAGGATGGAAAGATTACCATGGGAGATGATATCTGGCAGCAGACCATAGAAGGCATGGATTATACCTATACGGAGGCGCCTTATCTCTACCGCCAGCAGGATGAGGGCGGAAATTATTACGGACCCTATTATCTCTTCTTTGCGGCAAATTGGCGGGAAGGCATGGCATATTGCACCACCGATGATCTCACTGACGGAAAGTGGAATTTTGGAGGCCTGCTGATGCCCCCTACTGCCACTTCCAATACAAATCATCCGGCAGTATTTGATTTTAAGGGAAAAACATATTTTATTTACCACAATGGCTCCCTTCCTCATGGAAGCGGATTTCGGCGTTCCGTGTGTGTAGAAGAATTTTCCATTCAGGCAGATGGAAGCATTGACATGATCCAGGAGACTTCTACGGGCCTGACCGGAAAAGTCAGCCGCATTTATGACTATTCGGGAGTGCCGGTGGCACATGAGAATTTTGTAAACAGCTGGAACGATGGGGATTATCCGATCAGTGCTTCGGTAATGACCAGCCTCAGTGCGGAAATAGAAGATGCCTCCTGGGAGATTGTGCCGGGTAAGGCGGATAAGACGAAAGCATCCTATGTCTCCATTGAATCCTACAATAAGCCGGGACTGTACCTGTCTGCAAAAGGAGAAGAGACAGTGCTGACTCAGGATACATATGGAACTGCCCAGGAGGCAGATAATATGACTTTTCGTACCCTGGAAGGATTTGCAGGTTACGGAGTTACCCTGGAGAGCGTGGCTAAGCCCGGATATTATCTCGTCTGTGAGGATGGAAAGCTGGTATTGCAGACAAATCCAAATGAAAAACAGTGTACGTTTGTCATAGATACAGATGCAGATAAAAAACCGGAAGAACAGGCAAAGTTAAGCGGTATCCGTGTATTAAAGACCAAACGTACTTATCTTGCCGGGGATACCCTGAACACCAATGACCTTCAGGTAATGGCCTGCTATACAGACGGAAGCCGTAAAAAAGTAACGGGATTCAGTACGAATGCAAGTGCACTGGATATGAAGACATCAGGTGAAAAACCTTTAAAAGTCAGCTATACCGATCAGGGGACAACCGCATCGGCGGATATTAAAATTCTGGTAGAACAAAAACCTTCAGCGTCCAGCGGGCAGGAAACTCCAAAACCGGTGCAGCCGCAAAAGACCATACCTAAAAAAGGTGCAGCTTATACAAGCGGGGGACTGAAATACAAGGTAACGAAATCAGCAGCCAGAAATGGAACGGTTTCTGTGACAGGAACTTCAAAAAAGAATCCGTCATCCATAAAAATTCCGGCTGAAGTAAAAATAAATGGATACGCATTTAAAGTAACCAGCATTCAAAGCAAAGCATTCTATAAAAAGACAAAAGTCAAAACAGTGACAATGGGAAAAAATATAAAGAGCATAGGAAAAAATGCTTTCAAAAATATCAATAAAAAGGCAGTATTTAAGATTCCTTCTTCCAGATATAAAACAATTAATAAACTGATCACTGCCAAGACAGGGTTTGAAAAGAAGACCATGAAACTGAAGAAGATTTCATAATGAGGGGGAGAATGAATATGAAGTTCAGAAAATTATTATATG
The DNA here is from genome assembly GCF_001029355.1 of Robinsoniella sp. RHS. Lineage (NCBI taxonomy): Bacteria > Bacillati > Bacillota > Clostridia > Lachnospirales > Lachnospiraceae > Robinsoniella > Robinsoniella sp. RHS. The sequence goes on along the minus strand of NZ_JNGB01000085.1, from coordinate 4,640 downwards.
CAGCTTTTACCGGAGTCATGGCTGTATCAACAGCTTTTTGTGTTCAGGCAGTCACAGCTTTAGCCCAGGAGCCAGATCCTGTGCCGCTGGCATATTATGACTTTAATGACGGAATGGCTGAAGGTCCCCGGGCTATTGTAACCGGGCTTAGCGATTACAAAGGAGATGTAACACTTGCCCGGGGCCGGAGTGCCGAGGAAGCTGATCAGGCAATTGAGCTTGGCGAATATGGCTTGAAAATGAATCAGAAGAATATAGGAGAATCCTATACGATATCCCTGTGGGTAAAACCGGATGCCCCTATCACAGACAATAGTCCAATCCTGTTTCTTGGGTATCATTCACCGGAAAAATGGGTGGCTCTATCCGGCAATAAAGGGGAAAATAATTACAAACTCTGGACCCGGGAAGAGGGCACCTCATATGCCTGGACAGTCATTGCCAAAGCAGACATCCCCTCTGAAGAATGGAGTATGCTTACCCTTTCCGGAAATGGAGAAGAAACAGCCGTTTACGTAAATGGTAAAAAGGTCGGCTATGGATTGGCATCCAGTGCCTTAAGCGGACAAAATCAGGATATTTATCTGGGAGTCAGCAATTGGGATGAAGAATTCAAAGGTCTGGCGGATGATATCAGCATTTATGATCAGGCGCTGACCGATACACAGATCCTGAAACTGTATGGAGACTTTTCTCCGGAGCAGATTCTGGGTGAGGAAGGCTTTCATGTACAGAAGAGCATCCTGCTTATGAAGGATGAAGCGGCAAAGATTAATGTCAGCCTTCCGGCAGGTGTAACACCGGAAGACGTAACGATTACCTATGAGTCTCTGGACAGCACTATAGCAGAAGTAAATGAAGAGGGAATGGTTACCGGACTCCAAAAAGGAAATACTCAGATTACAACTACGGTGAGTATCGGAGAAACAGCCAAAACAGAGACAACTGCGGTTACCGTAAATGACCCGGAAGAAGTAAATGAGAATCTGGCAGTTGAATATCAGATGGCATCTGTTGACGGCGACAGGCTGCTTGACATATCCGGACATGGGAATGATGGAACGATTATAAATCCGCAAGGCGTATCCTTTGATACGGAAAATGACCGGGATGTTATGCATATAACAGGGAAAAACAGCTATGTACAGTTCCCGGTATCCATTATGGATGATCTTGCCGATAAAGAGCAGTTTACCGTTGAAGCAACTTACAGCAGAAGCGGCGGTACGAACGCCTGGTTATTCACCCTTGGCTCGAAAGTCCGGAAAAGCGGAGCTAATTATATGTTCTGCTGTCCATCCTTTTCCGGCGGAAATCTTCGGGGAGGAATCAAGGACAGCAATACCGAAATTCTATTCCAGAATACACCGCTGAATAAAAATGAGGAATATTACACTGTATTTATGGTATTTGACCGGGGAACCATCACCCTCTATGTGGACGGAATTAAAATTGATGAAAAACAGACCGGTTACAGCATCATGGATGATGTAGTAACTCCGGGTACGGAAAATGACATACTGGGATACATAGGAAAATCCTGCTGGACAGGTGACGATAATTTCCAGGGCAAAATTTCATCCTTTAAAATTCACAATAAAGCCTTGTCCGATTTAGATGTGGCAGGAACAAATTCCGCTTACCGGGAAGCCATTCAGGAAAAGCTGGATAATGCGGTAACGGATAGCATATTGCTGGGAAGCAGAAATGGAAGTATGGATGCAGTAGCTTATGATTTAAAGCTGCCTTTAAAAGTTAATGCCATGGATGTAGTCTGGGAATCATCGGTGCCTGAGGTAGTGACGGGGCTGGGAAAAGTTAACAACCCATCCGCTGATACCCAGGTGGTTCTCACAGCCAGAATGGTTACAGCCGAAAAGTCATTTACCGTGAAGGTAAAGGCACTGAATCTAATAGAGCTCAATGCACTTGTACAGGATGCACGGTCTTATGATACGCCGTATTTAAGTGCTATATCCAGGAAACAGTTATATGCAGCACTGGAGTCAGCAGCGGGGATTGTTTCCCAGGGGGAAGCAGATGCAGCAGCCGCCATGTTAAAAAGGGCAGTGAAGAGCCTGCGCTTTGAGAACAGCTATGACAGTGTATGGGATACGCTGAAAAAAGCAGAGCCTGCTTCTAAAGTATCATTAAAAGTAAAGGGAACAGCAACGATATTCCGCCTGCCGGATCAGTTAAAAAATAGCGTTACCGTAAGCTACAGTTCCAGTGCTCCGGATGTGGTGAAATATGAAAATGGTACAGCAGTTGCACAAAAGGCAGGGTATGCTCTTCTCACTGCCAGAGTTATCTCAGGGGCAGATGGATATCCGGTGGATTTTATAACGATAGCAACAGTTGAGGAAGAGAAACAGCCTCCAGCAGCAGTTGTGGATTTGTCAAAGGTGACTGCAAAATCCGCAAAGACTAAAATTGCAAAAGGATCTGCAACGAAGATAGCAGTCAGCTGTCCAAATGAAGTCAAAGCCAAAAATCCCAAGATAACTTATCAGGCATCCGGTGCAGTTACAGTAAATTCCAGTGGAAAAGTAACGGGAAAGAAAACCGGAAAAGGGACTGTTAGAGTAACGGTTGCAGTTGATGGAAAGAGTATTACACGATCGGTCAGTATATCGGTGGGTGGAATAACCGGAAAAAGCAGTGTAAAAGCAAAAAAATCAATTACCTTAAAAGTTGCCGGTATTTCAGGTAAAGTGAAATGGTCGGTAAATAATAAAAAAGTAGCCCGGATATCGGCAAAAGGTAAAATGAAAGCTTTAAAAAAAGGCGGAGTTGTGGTAACAGCAAAGGTATCAGGGGTGACCATGAAGAAGACAATCAAAATAAAATAGAACTTCAGAGCTTCCGGAAATGATCTGCAGGTCTGCCTGTGGGCAGAAGCTCCGGCTTGCAGACTGGAGAGGATTTCAAAATTATGCTTTTATGGAAGTTCATTTACATTTGATGAGCAGTAAAGGGAGGAAAAGGTTGAAAGAAAATTATGTTATAGAAAGGATGCCACGGTGTGATTCTTTCAATCTGTTTTATTGTGGCAGTATTGCAGGCAAGCCTGCAATATACAATGGGTATAAAAATGAAAAATAAAATATATAAAAAGATTTTGGCAGTGGTAACCGCGGTAGCAGTGGCGGCTACACCGATGTCAGGTACCGTGTTTGCCAGCGAAAATACGGCAATCGAAATACAGGAACAGGATAGTGCAGCCATTACACCTGAGTCAGAAAAGCAGGACGGTGAATCGGCTAAGAAGACAGATCAATCGGAGGTTCTGTTACAGACAGAAAAACCACAGGATCAGCAGGACGTGAACACAGATCTGGATGAAGTTCTGGAACAGCCCGGTAATCAGAAACAGTCCGGTAATCAGAAACAGTCCGGGGAAAATAAAGCAGCCGGGGAAATCTCCTCAACGGCTCTTAAGAACTATGACTTTACTGATTATAAGCTGTCATCGGATGGAAAGGCGCTTGAATATGACGGTCAGAAGCTTTTACTGGAGACTGTTGGAAGCGGAAAAAAACCGTCCTTGGTAAATGATGTATACAGGGGACAGGTGCTTCAGTTAAATGAAGCGGATTATAACAACCGCGGATATGCACTGCTCCCGGGAAATCCTTTTGCAGGACAGGAGACAGAGAATGGCCTTACCCTCAATTTCTGGACAAAGACTACGGGCAAAGCAGGCGGTGACAGATGTCTGATAGACTTTGAAGTAGCACCTTCTACGGGAAAAAGAGCGGGTACATTTGCGGTGAACCAGCTGATGGTTTATTGGAATACCACAGACCAGAATACTTTTTATACAGATTTTTCCGTTGCCAGCCTGGGACTAGACCAAAAGGATGCATGGAAAATGGTTACCATGACAGTCACAGAGTCCGGAATCACTTTTTATAGCGACGGTGTGAAAAAGCAGCATACCATTACCTCCGGTTCCGAGAAATACGGGCAGATGATCAGCGATCTGACAGGAGGCCTTGCCGAAGATCCATCCGCAACCAATGTCCGTCTGGGCGCCAGCCTGGCAACATACTGGAAATGTGCCGGAGCTATGCTGGATGACGTTTCCTTCTATGGAAAAGCACTGACCGATGATGAAGTTGCTGCTCTATATCAGGAAACCATGGTGCCAATCCCCTTGGAGAGTGTCACTATTTCAGGCAAAAATACGGTGGATGAAGATAAAAGTATCCGCCTCAGCGTTACACTGCAGCCCGCATCTACAAATGTAGACAAGACAGTAACCTGGGTATCTGATAATCCAGAGGTACTTACGGTAGACGAAAAGGGTGTTGCAAGAGGAATTTCCGAAGGGACTGCACATGTGACAGCAATCGTTAGCGGTATGGAATCAGAAGCATTTGAAATTACAGTACATGGAGTAGAGTCAGTCAGGGAACTGCAGGAGGGATATTATGCAGCTGTATATTCCACTTCTACAGACTTCTATGCCTCCGCAGCAAATGTAGCCCAGGAAACCCGCAGTGTCTACATGGCTGTGAGCAAAGACGGAAAAAACTTTGAAGTTCTGAACAATGGTGGTGCAGTGATTTTCTCTAAGAATACCAATGGCACGCTTCAGGTTACAGATCCCCGTATCTTTAAGACAGAAGAGGGAT
>NZ_JNGB01000084.1:0-7790 GCF_001029355.1 Robinsoniella sp. RHS | reverse complement strand
TTTACCGGGGATAGAGAGATTCTGGAAATGGCATTTGAACCTATGGTTCGTTACCTGAGGCTGTGGGATATGAATGAAGAGGGGATCGTAGAGAGCAGAACAGGTGACTGGTACTGGTTTGACCATCTGTATAACCAGGATAAGATTGTGTTGGAAAACACATGGTATTATATGGCACTCTCTTTTGCGAAACGTGTTGGGGAATGTCTGTCCAGGTTAGAGTACCATGATTTTCTTACAAACCGTATGGCCTCCATGGAACAGAAATTTGAAGAGCATTTTTGGAAAGGCAATTATTACGGAGTGGGTGAAATCGTAGATGAAAGAGCAAATGCATTGGCTGTTCTGAGCGGATTGGCGAAGCGCGAGCACTATGAGGATATTAAAAAAATTCTGATAACAACTTATAATTGTACACCTTATATGGAGGTGTATGTAAGTGAAGCACTTTTTAAAATGGGATATACCAGGAGTGCGTTTAGGAGAATTATGAACAGATATATGCCTCTCATTCAGAATGAAAATGCAACCTTGTGGGAGGACTTTGCTATTCTGGGGACCAGGAATCATGCGTGGAGCGGAGGCCCTATGACCCTGTTCTATCGTTATCTGGCAGGTGTGAAGATAGATTGTGGTGAAAAAGTAGTTTATCTGTGTCCGGATTTTACCATAATAAGGGAACAAAAATACTCCATGCAGGTAGCCGGTGGAATTTTGCAGGTTGAAATGATATGTGAGGAAAACGTCCTTCAAATAAAGATTGATAATAAGACCCCTTATCAGGTACGAATAGAAAAAATAAACTTACCGGAGGGGATGGAAGAAGATATTCTGCGTCAATTACCAATGGTATTTTAATGGAGTGCTGAAAAATCCTGTCCTCTGTGTGAGTTTGTCTATGCAATTAATTTTTCAGCCATGGTAACATAATTTTACAAACAATAGTTAGGAGGAAAGAATATGAAGAAGAGATGTAAAGGATTAGCGTTAATTGTAAGTACAGCGATGCTTATGATGTCACTTGCCGGATGCAGCGGTGGTACTGCTGAGGAAACAAATGCAGCGAAAACCCCGGATACCGGTGCAGCAACAGCAGGAGCATCTGAACCGGCGGATACGCAGGGGACACAAGGAGAGGGTAGTAAAGAACAGCAGACGGTTACTTTACTGATGGATCGTGAGACTCCTCATGAGGGGTTAAACGCAGTTATTGCTGCTATAGAAGAAAAGTATAATATAGTGACAGAAGTGGAAGACATACCAAGTGGGACAGAGGGACAGAATATAAGGCAGACAAGATTTGCCACGGGAGATATGTCTGATATTACATTTTTTAATTCGGGTTCCTTATTAACCACGATGGATCCTGCTAAAAACTTTCTTGATCTTACAAATGAACCTTATATCAATAACATCGAAGAAAGTTATCTAAAGACTGTGACTGTAGAGGGAAAGATCTATGGAGTACCTGCAAACTCCACACAGGCGGGAGCATGGATGTATAATAAAAAAGTTTATGAAGAACTGGGGCTTACCGTGCCAAATACTTGGGATGAATTACTGGCAAATTGTGAAAAGATCAAAGAAGCAGGAAAAACACCTGTAATTGGTGCATATGCGAGTCCTGGATGGGCTCAGTTAATTTTGCTCTCTGATTTCTACAATGTACAGGCACAAATGCCGGATTTTGCAGAAAAGTATTCCGCCAATAAAGCAAATTTTGCAGATACTCCCATTGCGTTAAGAGGTTTTGAAAAACTTTATGAAATTGGTGAAAAAGGATATTTCAATGAAGACTTCCTGGCAGCAACTCCGGAGGACGCTTATAAAATGCTGGCGGAAGGCAGTGGAGCCATGTTCCCCATGTTGTCCGGGGCCCTCGCATCTATTGCAGCATCTTATCCTGATCAGATAAATGATATCGGTATGTTTGCGCAGCCCGGAGACGCAGCTGATCCAAATGGTCTTACTGTATGGCAGCCAAATGCTTACTATATCAACAAAAACGCGGAAAATCTGGAAGCAGCGAAGAAGTGGATTGAATTTTTTGTATCGAAAGAAGGAGTAGAAATATTTGCCCAGGCAGAGAAACCATTAGGTCCTTATGTTGTAAAAGGAGTGGAATTGCCTGAGGATGTTTATCCAGCAGTCAAAGATTTGCTTCCTTATTTTGAATCCGGGAAAATTGCTTCGGCACTTGAATTTGAATCTCCTGTTAAAGGACCCAATCTGCCACAGATATGTGTTGAGTGTGCAAGTAATATGACAGATGCTAAGAAATGTGCAGAAACGTATGATCAGGACGTAATCAAACAGGCAAAACAGTTAGGACTTGAAGGCTGGTAAAAATTATTTAAACAGGTCTGCAGATGTCTTGCAGATCTTTTTTTATAAATGATGATGGAGGTTGTGATGAATAAAAAATTTTACTCTTACTTGTTTTTGGCACCGGCTGGAATTATTTTTGTAATCATCTTTCTGGTTCCAATGCTGTCTTCCTTTTTCTTCTGTTTCACCAGGTGGACTTTGACAGAGTGGCAGTTTATAGGATTTGAGAACTTTAAAACATTTTTAATGGAACCATCTTTATCGATTGGATTTAAGAATACGTTTATTTATGCTTTTGTAACATCCGGTTCAAAGGTTGTGATAGGACTCTTATTGGCTAATTTTTTGTGCTCCAAGTTAAAGACTAAGAATTTTGTGAGAACGATTGTATATTTCCCAAATCTCATTAGCGGATTGGCAGTTGGAATAACGTTTTTGAGTTTAATGCATCCTACGCGGGGACTGATTAACCAGGCATTAAATGCTCTGCATCTTCCGTCTGTTGATTGGCTGGGGAATCCAAGTCTTGCACTTTTATCAGTAGCCTTTGTGGATGTCTGGAAAGGAGTTGGAGTGGCAACCGTAATCTATATATCAGGTATTATGGCAATTCCTCAGGAATACAATGAAGCCCTTATGGCAGATGGCGGTAATGCATGGGACAAATTTTGGAACATCACGGTTCCCCTGTCCTGTTCTTCCAGAAATACCGTAATCCTGTTATCCTTAATTGGAGGGCTGAAAAGTTTTGAACTAGTCTGGGCGATGACAAAGGGGGGACCCGGATTTGCAAGCGACCAGCTGGCTTCTATAATATACAAACAGTATTCCGCCGGATTTTATGGTATATCAACTGCGGGGAATGTCATTCTATTCCTGCTAATTTCAATTGTAATTGTTCCGTTATATATAAACCTGACAAAAAAGGAGGTGGAATTATAATGAAGCGGATCCAGAGGATATTAATAGAAGTTTCGGCAGTTCTCCTTTCCCTTATCATTTTTGGAATCCCATTTCTCTTTGTACTGCTTACATCTTTTAAAGATAAGATGGAGGCAGGGGAAATGAGCATGAGTTTACCTCAGACATTACATATTGCAGAAAATTATTTAACGGTACTACAGACAAAGCATGGTATGATTATACGGGGATTTTACAATAGCGCGCTTATTACTTTTTTCTCACTGGCAATTATGATAATCGTATGTTCCATGGCAGCATTTGTACTACAGAGACGCAAAGGTAAGCCTGTAACAATTATTAATCTGGTGTTTATGCTCGGGCTCATGATGCCTCCGGCTATCGTCCCCACCATATGGGTTTTGAGCGGACTTGGTTTGTTTAAAACACTTATTGGCATTATATTAGTAGAAGTAGCACTATTTACACCATTTTCCATAATGGTTTACAAAGGTTATATTGCCACGATTCCAAAGGAATTAGATGAGGCAGCACTAATGGATGGATGTGGACGAATGAAGTTTTTTGTTAATATTATTTTCCCCTTATTGAAACCTGTAACATCCACTGTTATTATTTTAGTATCCGTTAATATATTTAATGATTTTGTGAATCCTTTATATTTCTTTCCGGGTGCGAAAAATGTCACAGTGCAGACATCTATTTATAATTTTATGGGGCAGTATGCAAGTTCCTGGAATTTAGTTTTTGCAGACGTTGTTTTAATTACAATCCCACCGCTGATTCTATTTCTCATATTCAATAAAAAGATTATTGGTGGAATGACATCTGGTGCTGTTAAGGGGTGAGCGCGTCCAGAAAAAAGGGCGATTGGTTTAGTGGGTGGAAATCCCACACGTACGGTTTTGGAAAGGAGTTCGTATTTTAAGGTGCAAAATTATAAGACACGCTCTAAAGTAAAGAGGGACAATAGGATGAGCTTTCGTAATAAAATTTTTGCAGCATTCTCTATCGTTACAATTGTATTAATCATGGCAATCAGTGTTGTTTTCTATTACTACAGTTCAGAAACACTGGAAGAAAACAGTAAAGAAAATTTAAAGGTCATGACAGATAAACTGGCAAATCAACTGAGTCAATTGCTAAAACCCATGGAATTTATTTCATGGGATTTTATTGCGAGCAGGGAGTTTATGGAGGAAATGGCCACCATTACCTATATTAAACCGGATACGATAGAAGATGCCTATGATATTAATAGAGCCCAAGTGAATATTAATCAGATTATACACCGGGATTCTTTATCACAGAATTTTTATGGGGTAAATGTATTTAATAAAAAAGGGGATTTTTTTACCAGTAATAATAATAATTATGTCAAACCACAAAATAGTAAGAGTATTGTAAACCAACTGCCGTGGAAAGAACAGGCGCAACAGGCCCAGGGGAAAAGTATTTTAATAGCGCCGTATGATGATCCCTGGGAAAATTCACACCAAAAAGTCTTTGGTCTGGCGAGAGTGTTAAGAGGCCATAACATTGATATGGGATATATTGAAGTACAGGTAAAAAACGAAGAGTTTGAAAATATTTTTATTCTGCCTCAGCAGGAGGAATATCGTATTGTTGTCTTAAATGATGATCAGGTATTATATCAAAAAAATGTTGAAAATACAAGACTGCTGGAGTATTATCAGGAAGTTGCTGACAGGGGAATTGATCAGGTTACGGATTACAAAAATCCCCATCTAAATAATAAAGAAATATTTGGAAAAAAAATAATTCCTGATTGGAAAATCACAATTTTGCTGGTACAGGATTACAGTAAATTAATGAGTCCGGTATACGACATGCGCAGGATAGTCATTGCTATTGGGTTGATCAGTGCCTTTATTGCTTTTATTGGAATGAGTGTTTTTTCAAAGTATCTGACCAGACCCATCAGGGAACTCCAACAGTGTATGGAGTCAATTGAGATTCGAAATCTGCCTGAACAGATTGTGTTAAAAAATAAGGGGAATGAGATCGAGGCACTGAATCAGTCTTTTCAGGATTTAAGAACACGACTGAACGATTCCATTGAGCGTGAAATACAGAATCATTCTCTTGTGCTGCAAGCAAATCTGGATATGCTTCAGGCGCAGATTAATCCCCATTTCCTGTTTAATGTTCTTAATATGATCTCAAATAAAGGAATGGAACAGGAAAATTATGAGATTGGAGAAATTTGTGAGGCAATTGCAAATCTGCTGCGTTACACCACATCAACGGGACAGAAGACAGTTACTTTAAGTGATGAAATAGACTACACAAAAAATTATTTAATGTTAATGGAGAAAAGGTTTGAGGACAGACTGAAATGTGTTGTTGATATAGATGAAGAAATGATGAAAATGGAAATGCCAAAAATGATCCTGCAGCCCTTGGTAGAAAATGCGCTAAATCATGGATATAAAAATACGACCAAAACAATGTACGTTTCTATTTATGGCGTTATAAAAGAAAATATATGGAAAATTACAGTAAAGGACAGCGGAGAAGGATTTGAAGAAGCTGTTTTATCGGAAATCAGGAGTCAGATGGTCAGGGTACGGAATAAAATTTTTCTGGAAAAGGAATCATTAGAATTGGAAATAGGAGGAATGGGGATTGTAAACACCTATCTTCGGCTGCTGCTATGTTATGGAGAATGTGCTGATCTGAAGATCAGGAATAACGAGCAGGGTGCAGAAGTGGAGTTATCAGCGCCGTGGAACAGATTCTAAAAACTAATTATTTATCATTATAACGTACAGGAAAGTGCCGGCTATAGAGAATTTGTATAGCTGGCACTTTTTTAATCTCCACCAAAACCTCATCATCTATTAGAGTTGTACAAACCCCCGCGAGCGTTTATAATAAAATCATAATTTAATTCATATTCGTCAAGGAGGACATGCAGTTGAAATTCAACGATCTATCCATCAAGAAAAAGTTTTTTCTGATATTGCTGGTGTTTATTATCCTGCCTTTTTGCTGCATCAGTTTCTGGCTGTATAATATGATTACCAGCAGCTGGCTGCAAAAAGAGTATGAAAGCCAGTATAATCAATTATCGGTGGTATCAAAGGCAGCCGAAATCCAGCTTAAAGAATACGAAAGAATTATTGGCACCATCTATAATGATGAAGATATTTTAAAGAATCTAAATAAAAATCAGAAGATCCCGATTGATTACGTGGAGATTACGGAATTTCTGCGTAATCTGTTAAAGAGCGCAGACCATATTGACGGTGCCTACTTTTTCGCGGCGAACGGAGAGACCTATTTTCAGGATAGCTATTCAGGGGCATCCTATATTGACGTTTATCATTCTCATCCGGAATGGGTGCAGAAAATAGATGAACTGGATGGGAGTCTTGGATGGATTTCTACATTTCAGGTGAAGCCAAAGGGAAGCACTAAGGAGGAAATGAGTTATATATCCTGTGCCATGCTGGTAAAAGATATCAGTCATAACTGGGCGAAACGGGGAGAATTTATACTGAACATAAACATTGATTTATTTGAAGATTTATTTGAAAAGCTGGAAGTAAAAGATAAGTCCACATTATTGATAGCGGATGATATAGGGAATATCATCTGGAGTAACGATGCATCCTTAGATGAGTCCCTGGATAAAAGTGTGTTGTCCGATATCCTGAAATCGGAAGATAGTTATACGGAACAAAATTACAGGAATAATCCTTACATAGTTGTAAAACAGGCGTCCGCTTATAATGACTGGAATTATATATCAATGATTAAAAAAGATGAGGTGCTGAAAACAAGGGAATGGGTTGTTTCCGTTGTTGCAGCACAGATTCTGTTAGTATTGCTGTTCTGTGTTTTCGGGGCTGTGGCAATACAGGTATATATTATCAAGCCGATACAGAAAATGGTGGTTGTGATGAATACGCCGGATCCGGATTTTATGAAGAATAAATTGTATATTGATCAGAAGGATGAGGTGGGAAGCCTGTATCGAAGCTTTAATGATATGAACAGCCGGATCTTAAATCTGATTGAGAAAAATAATGAGGCGAATAAAAAAGAAAAGGAATACCATATACAGGCACTGAATGCCCAGATTAATCCGCATTTTATGTATAATACACTGGATACTATTAATTGGATGGCAAAGGATTTAAAGGCAAAGGATATCGGTAAAATGATTACTTCTCTTTCCCGGATTTTAAGATATTCCATCAGTAAGAAAGAGGATATTGTTACCCTGGAGGAGGAAATAAACTGTATTAAAAATTATCTGAACATTTACGAAGAGCGTTATGAGAAGGCTTTTACGTCTGAGTTCCAGATCGACGCCGATATCCTGGAGTATAAAACCTTTAAAATGCTATTGCAGCCATTGGTAGAAAACAGCCTGACCCATGGATTTTCCCGGCAGATGAAAGGAGGTCATATACAGATAATAGGGAAAAAAGAAGGGGAGGATGCTGTGCTTCGGATTATCGATAACGGAGCAGGGATGACCAGGGAAAGAATATTTTATGTCTTATCAC
>NZ_JNGB01000083.1:0-10902 GCF_001029355.1 Robinsoniella sp. RHS | reverse complement strand
GGTGCGCCTGAACGATAGATGCATCTAACGAAAGTTCTTCCAATGCGGCTTCAAGGCTTAGAACGCGAAAAATATTATCCAGTACGCCAGCATCAATCCACTTACGAAAACGGCTGTATACACTTTCCCATGGCCCATAACGCTCAGGAAGATCACGCCATGGGGCTCCGCTTCGCGCCAGCCAAATCATTGCATTAAGCATGGTACGGTTTTCTTTTGAGGGACGACCTGGTTTTCCTGTGTTTTCAGGAGGAAGTAAAGTTACTATATGATTCCATTCATCATCTGTTAATTCATATCGTCTCAACATATAAAACACCCCTTTTTCTTTATTTTACCATAAAACGGGGATGCAAAACATTTGTTTTGTGCAACTTTTAATTTTCAAACACGCTCTAGTACTACAGCGAACAATTTCATCTTAAATTTGGGTTTTGTTGAGTAATGACGCTTTGTAGATGTAGGTAGTGTAAGGAAAGAGAAGGGGGCGGACCAGGACATTGATTTGGAAGGCTTACCGCAGAACTGGCATTTTCTAACCTTCCCGGAGCCCTTTTTGGCGGCACGCGGGCATTCGCTCCGAAATCCTGATGCATTTCGCAGCTCACTGCCCGCTTACAATCCGATGGGAGAAGTACTGCATTTTGCAATGCAGTACTGGTCGAATTGTATCCGCCAAAAAGTGCTCTGGGAAGGTAAGTAAATACTCAGCTCTGCTATACGCCTTCCAAATCAATGTCCTGGCTCGCCCCCTTCTCTTTCCGAGATAGCATTCGTTGAAACAAAGCTGGTTTTCTCAGCATGATGGAACCCGGGGGTTGTGGCATGCCGGACGCGACTGGCGCAAAGCAACTGATCTTGAAAACAGAATTTGTTTTTCATTCTGTAACCAGAAAAAGGAGCAAACTTCCATCTTCTTTTACACAAACAGCCGAAACATACTGCGCAGCATCCTATAAAGAACAGCCTGCCACAGCCCAGGGGTCTCCACCAGGCTGAGAAAACCAGCTTTGTGGCAGTAAACTGGATCTCGGAAAGATGGGTGTGGGAAACTGGCATGGGCGGAGGAAGCGTAGAGCAGAGCTGAGTATTTACTTACCTTTTCGAAGTGTTTTTTGGCGGATAGTATTCGACTGGCTCCCATCGGATACTAAGCGGGTACTGAACCGAAAAATGCATCAGGATTTCTCGGTGAATACCCGCGTGCCGCCAAAAAGCGCTTCGGAAAGGTTAGAAAATACCAGTTCTGCGGCCAGCTGACGGAGCCCATGCCAGTTTCCCACACCCATCTTTCCGTACACTACCTACATCTACAAAGCGTCATTACTCAGCTAAACCCCAATTTAAGAAACTGTTCGCTGTAGCTCTAGGCTTATTCTAACACAGGAAAGGTCTAAAAACTATTAAAATAAGTAAGAGCTGCAGATATACGCGAAAATTGGAAAAAAGTACTTGAAAAATTACCAGGCTTATGATATGATTTTAACTTGTGATATATTATATATTAATTTCCTTGCTCCCCACATAGATAGGGGGCCAGAGACCATAAGGAGGTGCCAAGAGCATGAACAAATATGAATTAGCCGTTGTTGTCAACGCAAAAATCGAAGAAGATGTAAGAGTAGCAACTATCGAAAAGGTAAAAGAATACATTACCCGTTTCGGTGGAACAATCACAGACGTTGATGAATGGGGTAAGAAAAGATTAGCTTACGAAATTCAGAAAATGAAAGAAGGATTTTACTACTTCATCCATTTCGAATCTGATTCAACATGCCCAGCGGAAGTTGAAAGACGTGTCCGTATCATGGAAAATGTTATCAGATATTTATGCGTAAGACAGGATGCATAGATAGAAAAGAGGAGAAAGTATGAACAAAGTCATTTTAATGGGGCGTTTAACCAGAGATCCTGAGGTTCGTTATTCATCAGGAGAAAATTCCATGGCAGTAGCAAGATACACATTAGCAGTAGACCGCAGATTCAAACGTGACGGAGAAGCAACCGCTGACTTTATCGGCTGTGTTGGATTCGGAAGACAGGCTGAGTTTGCAGAAAAGTATCTTCGTCAGGGTATGAAGATTGCTGTTACTGGACGTATTCAGACAGGAAGTTATACAAACAAAGACGGACAGAAAGTCTACACTACGGATATTGTTGTTGAAGATCACGAATTCTGTGAGAGCAAGAACGCATCTATGGCTGGCGGCGAAGGGGGCATGCAGTCAGCTGCACCATCATCCAGACCGACACCAAGTGCGGCATCAGGAGACGGATTCATGAACATCCCGGATGGCATTGATGAGGAATTACCATTTAATTAAAACTAAAATGAGAAGCAGATCTCATACATTATATGAATTCGAAATTTGTAAAAGGAGGTAACAAACATGGCTTATAATAGAAATGATAGAGGCGGCGATTCTCCGATGAAGAGAAGAGGCGGACGTAGAAGAAAAAAAGTTTGCGTATTCTGTGGTAAAGAGAATACCGAAATCGATTACAAGGATGTTAATAAATTAAAAAGATATGTATCTGAGAGAGGAAAAATTCTTCCTAGAAGAATCACAGGAAACTGTGCAAAACATCAGAGAGCTCTTACAGTTGCAATTAAGAGATCACGTCATATCGCTTTAATGCCATACGTAATGGACTAATCATTAAAATTGATAGCTTAACCGCCATTGTTTGAAACAATGGCGGTTTTTTTGTCTGTAACAGCCAGATGATCAAGCAAGAAAACATCATACTTGACACCTTGGTAAATTCTGTATATAATACTATGTGTTAATAGTTAGAATTCTAAGTATTAGAATACAAATAAAAAAGGAGACTCCAATCAATGGATTTTCACATATTATTAATGGTAAACCAGGCAGTGTTCCAAAGAAAGTTTTTTGCAAAAATTGCAGAGACAAGTCTGACTTCAGGGCAGCCAAAAGTATTAGATTACTTAAAGGATCATGACGGCAGTGTACAAAAGGATATTGCATCAGCTTGTCAGATTGACCCGGCTACCGTTACCAGTCTCTTACTCCGTATGGAGGAAGCAGGCTTGGTACAACGGAGAAACCAACCGGGAAATAGAAGATCACTTCATGTGTTTTTAACAGATAAGGGAAAGAGGGAGATCGTAAAAATTCAAAAAGCCTTTTTAGAACTGGAAGAGGAGGTATTTAAAGGATTTTCTGCGGAGGAAAGAACTGGTTTTATGGAAATGTTCATGAAAATAAATCAAAATATTTCCGATGAGAAATAGAGCAGGTATTAAACTGTATCTCACTTCTAAATATAAAAAATTTAAGACATACTTTGGAAAGAAGGAATATAAAGTGGAGAAATTAAAACGTTATGAAGTATTTATGGCAGGCTTATTTGTCAGTTCCCTGGGGGTGAGTTTTGTTACAAAGGCGGATCTTGGAACCTCTCCTATTTCATCCATCCCCTATACGCTGAGTCTGAAATACGATATGACTCTGGGGGAATTTACAATTGCATTCAGCCTGCTTCTTATATTGTTTCAAATAGCAATACTCCGTAAAAGGTTTCGAAAAGAATCTTTGCTTCAAATTCCAGTTTCTGTTTTGTTTGGATATTTTATTGATCTCACCATGCTCTTGATCAATTGGGTGAATCCGGGAGCATACATTATGAAAATTATCATGTTGCTTGCCGGATGTATAATTTTGGGATTTGGAGTATATCTGGAAGTACTGGCAAATGTGGTGATGCTTCCGGGAGAAGCTTTTGTCCAGGCAGTTACGCTTACGTGGAAAAAGGAGTTTGGACCAACAAAGGTGGTATTTGACGCTTCTATGACAATTATGGCAGGAATTATTTCTTTTGTAATATTTCAGGAGATACAAGGAGTTAGGGAAGGAACTGTGGTTGCAGCTTTGGTGGTAGGATTTGTTGCAAAGTTCTTCGGCAAAAGACTGGGATTTATGGAAAAAATATTGTTTACTACGGCCACGGAAAAAGAACATGACAAACTGATAGAGAATGTGTAACCCCGATGATATGAGGACTGTCTGGACCACACCCTGAGGAAGAAAACAGATAACAAAGCAGTTGCAGTTTATATGGAAAAAGCATATAATTAGTGGCAGAAAATGTAACATAGGAGGAAATTATGGCGGTTACATTACAGCAAATAGCTGATAAAGCAGGGGTATCGAGAGGTACTGTGGATCGGGCATTGAATAACCGGGGGCGGATTAATCCGGAAGTAGAGGAACGGATTAAGCGGATTGCCAAAGAAATGGGATATCAGCCTAACAGAGCAGGCAGAGCATTGGCGATGTCCAGGCATTCTATCAGGATTGGTGTTATTTTACAGTCGATAGATACCCCTTTTATGCAGCAGGTAAAAGAGGGCGTTGAAGCTGCAAAGGAAGAGGTCCAGCGCATGGGGGCCGGGGTGGAAATAAAAGAAATCAGGGGTATTGATGCTTCCGCTGCGATTGCTTATATGGAAGAAATGAGGGAGAGCGGATGCAATGCGATTGCGCTTGTACCAAGTGAAGATGAGTTTTTAAAGACTACGGTAGATACATTTGTGCAGGATTATCAGATTCCTGTTGTTACCTTTAATTCTGATATAGCAGGATCTAAACGTCTGTGCTTTATAGGGCAGGATACTTTACAAAGCGGGAAAGCAGCGGCAGGATTAATGAGTGAAA
Source organism: Robinsoniella sp. RHS (assembly GCF_001029355.1). Taxonomy (NCBI): domain Bacteria; kingdom Bacillati; phylum Bacillota; class Clostridia; order Lachnospirales; family Lachnospiraceae; genus Robinsoniella; species Robinsoniella sp. RHS. The sequence goes on along the minus strand of NZ_JNGB01000083.1, from coordinate 6,220 downwards.
TTGTCTGTACTCATGGTAAAGTGCTGGTCATATCTGGACATCCAACGAATCAGGGTCATAAGAACAGAGCAAAAGGTTTCGTGGAAGAGCTGAAGGCTTGCAGACCGGATGTGGAACTTCTGGATATGAAATATGCATATGACGATGATTGGGCAGCTGAGAAGATAGTGGAAGAGGCATTGCATAATACAGAGGAATTAGCGGGCATATACCTGACTGCATCAGGTGTGGAAGGTGTATGCAAAGTAATCGAACATTATGGAATGGCGGGCAGGGTAAAGGTTATTTCCAATGACTTAACAGGTAAGAACGAAGAATATTTAAAAAAAAGAACCATTCAGTTTTTGCTGGGGCAGGATCCTTTTGCTCAGGGGAATAACTCTGTAATGATTTTATTTCATAAACTTTTTGACGGTATTGAGCCGGATAAGGAATATAATTATACTGAAATTGTTATAAAAAATAGATATAATATATAAAGTTGATCAAGAGTGAAAAATGAAGTAACAAATATATGATCAAAAAAAATAATATTTTATTAAAGTTGGTAAAAATAACCAAAATATGTGCAAGATGTGTTGATGATAAAGACAATCATCAATCATGTTGCACATATTTTTTGTTTATCATTTAACAAATAGCAAAATGTTCCAAAAATACCGTTGGCAAATTGTAATAAAAAAGCAATTGTGTTCACGCGCACGCAATGATATTATAGCCGTATCAGAAAGATAGTTTAGTTAAAAAAACCTTATGTAAGAAGTAAATCAGTTAACCAAAATGATAATAAGAAAGGTGGAAAAATGATGTTAAGAGTTGGAGTTATTGGATGCGGTGGAATGGGCAAGGATCATATTAAGAGAATTACAGACAAGATTCAGGGGGCAGAAGTTACAGCAGTTTCAGATGTATTTGAGGAAGGGGCTAAAGCAGCGGCGGCTATCTGCCAGGCGAAGGTTTATCACAATAGTCAGGAGCTGATTCTTGATCCTGAAGTAGATGCAGTTGTCATTACATCCCCTGGTTTTGCACATGCGGAATCTATTTTAGAGGCAATTAAGGCAGGAAAGCCGGTATTTAGTGAGAAACCCCTGGCAACAACAGCAGATGACTGTCTCAGGATTGTAAAAGCAGAGCTGGAATCCGGAAAACATCTGGTTCAGGTAGGTTTTATGCGCCGTTACGACAAGGGTTACAATCAGGTGAAGGAAGCTTTGGATTCCGGAGAGTACGGTGCGCCATTAATGCTCCATTGCACCCATAGAAACCCCGAGGTAGGCACAAATTATACCACACCCATGGCAGTGCATGACACGGCAATCCATGAGATAGATGTATTGCACTGGCTGATTGATGATGAGTATGAGTCAGCACAGGTTATTATGCCAGGATGTACAAAATATTCACATTCTAAGTTAAAAGATCCTCAGATTATGCTTCTTAGGACAAAAAAGGGCATCTGTATTGATGTAGAGGTCTTTGTAAATTGTAAATTTGGTTATGACATTAATTGTGAGGTTGTTTGTGAAGATGGCGTTGTAAAGATGCCCGCTCCGGCATATCCTGTTATCCGGAGAAATGCTGCATTATCAACAACAATTGATACGGACTGTTTTGTTCGTTTCCGTGATTCCTATGATACGGAAATGCAGAACTGGGTTGAAAATGCAAAAAAAGGAGTTGTAACAGGACCTACCGCATGGGATGGGTATCTGGCAGCAGTTACCGCGGATGCACTTGTAAAGGCTCAGGAAACCGGTAACGTCGAACTTATAAAAACCGATATGGAAAAACCAGAATTTTATCAATAGAAATATGAAAATGGAGGAATTGATATGAAGATTGGATTTAATGAAGCAACGGCACTGGAATGCAAAGGTCAGTCCTTAATGGCGGACTTGGAAGCATGTGAGAAGTATGGATTTGATTATATTGAGATTCGTTTTGATTGCGTAAAGGATTATCTGAAAGATCATACATTAGAGGAACTTGCAGAATGGTTTCAAAACCATCACTTAAAACCATGGGCTTATAATACGCTGATTTTTTTCAATCAGAGAGATGAAGCCGGAGTGAAAGAAATTGATGCGGAGACAGAATTCATCATAAAGGTCTGCAAGGCAATTGATATGAAAATGCTCATTACAGTTCCATCTTTTGACGTAAAGGATATATCAGTCACTGACATTAAAGAAGAAGCAGTGGACAGACTGCGTTATCTATCCGATAAAGTAGGAAGCGGGATTAAGATTTCCCTGGAATTCTGTGGTGCTCCAAACTGTTCCATTAATCAGTTTGGAACGGCATACGATGTAGTGAAAGCGGTAAACCGTGAAAACGTGGGAGTTACTTTGGATACGTTTCATTTTCATGAAATGTGCTCGAAACTGGAAGATCTTCGAAATGCCGATGGCAAGAAGATTTTCGCGTATCATTTAAATGATTGTGAAGATCTTCCACTGGGTTCTTGTGGGGATGACAAACGTCTATGGCCTGGAGAGGGAGTTGTTGATCATTCCGGTATAGCTAAAGCGCTAAAAAAAATTGGATTTGACGGTGTATGTACAATTGAAGAATTCCGTCCGGAATATTATGAGATGACTCATGATGAAAATGTAAAAAAGGCGGCAGAGGTAACCAGGAGTTTTGTTGCAAAGTATTTTGAATAGCTGCATCTATGATATGGTGCCGCATTACCAGAACCCCCGGGTTGTGATCTGAGATCACAGTCCGTATCATATCACAAAAAGGAGAATGCAAATCATGAAAATAGCATTTGATGTGGATGTTTTAGCAAAACAAATGAGTATTAATGATATGGTGCATCAGGTGGCCGACTGGGGATACAAGTACATAGAACAGTCCCCACACCCACGTATTAATCCATTTTACAAGCACCCGCTTTTTTCGGCTGAATGTGAAATGGAATACCGGAAAGCATTAAAAGAAACCGGTGTTGAGATATCATCTTTTATAGTTGTTTACCGATGGTCCGGGCCAACGGAAGAACAGCGAAATATAGCAGTAGCAAACTGGAAGAAAATTGTGGAAATTGCAGTGAATATGGGGGTACAGGTCATCAATACGGAGCTTTCGGGAGATCCGAACCAGCAGGAAATCTGCAATGGGATGTGGTTTCGCTCTATGGATGAACTGCTGCCGCTATTTGAAAAAGAAGGAATCCGGGTTGAGATACAGTCTCATCCCTGGGACTTCTGCGAACTGAACAATGAAACCTGCGATATGGTAAAGAGTTACCGATCCGAGAATTTGAAATATGTGTATTCTGCACCTCATGGATTTTTCTATGATCAGGGAAAAGGGGATGTCCGTTCCATGCTCGGATATGCAGGTGATGATTTAAGCCATGTATTGTTTGCAGATACGTTCAATCAGGTAAAAGACTGCAGATATATTCTGAATCCGCCTTGGCTGAACCGCATGGGAAAAGAAGATGTGGCCGTTCACCAGCATAATCCTATGGGAGAAGGTGATGTGGACTTTTCCGGTATCTTTGCAAAATTGCGTGAAATGGACTTTGCAAACAGAACTTTTCCGGTCGGAGGAGATGCTATCTCCTGTGTATCTATTTTTGGCTATCCGGAACGAATGAATATAGAAGCGCCGCGTGCAAGGGAAATGATAGAAAATGAGCTCTTGGGAAAATAAAGCCGGAGGATAATGTATGGGGAGAATACCAGAGTTATTGAATTTTAAGCAAAAAGGAAAAGACATGAATGAGTTTGCCAAAGTTCCTGCTAAAGAGAAGCTGGCATATTGCTTTGGTGATCCGGCACTTACTTTGATGTACACCATGACAACTACTCTGTTGATTTATTTCTACACAAATGTAGTGGGAATATCAGCCGGTTCAGTAGGTATGATTATGCTGGTATCCAGGGTATTCGACGGTGTCTCGGATGTGATCATGGGGACAATCATTGACCGGACACATTCCAAATACGGAAAGGCAAGGATTTGGATTCTGCGTCTGGCGGTGCCCTATGCTTTGGCTGCGGTTTTTCTTTTTACAATGCCGGGAATGGGTGATATGGGAAAAGTTATTTATGCCTTTGTCACTTATAATATCATGAATACCGTGGTTTATACGGCAATCAGCCAGCCGTTTCATGCGCTGGGTTCCTTAATGAGCAGGGACCGCAGGGAGAGGGATGTTATCTGCAATATTCGTATGATACTTTCCATTACGGCAAGCATGGTTATTACGGCATTTACGCTGCCCATTATTAACAAGCTTGCGGGGGTGATCCGGAATGAACAGGCTGCATGGATTATTGTTACGGCGGTATATGCAGTAATCTCTGTATTCGTACTGATCAATACTTATATGACCTGTACCGAACGGGTATGTACGGCACAGAAGGTGAAAGAGAATATTCCATTTTTTAAAGCCTTAAAGGCAACTGTTACGAACCCATATTTTTTGATAGCACTGGGGTTAATGCTTTTCTATACGGTTTACCAGATCATCATCGGGACAGATTTAACCTATTACTGCCAGTATGTTTTAAATGATGTGGACCTGGTCATGCCATTATCTGCGGCAGAAAAAATAGCTACCATTGCCGGTATTGCGCTGCTGCCCAGAATACTTCCCAGGTTCGGGAAACGCAGCCTCATCTGTGCAGGATGTTTAGTGGGAATTGCAGGGCAGCTCATATTTCTTCTTAACATAACAAGCGTTCCTTTGGGCATCCTGACCTGTATCATGCGTGGGATAGGTATAGCACCATTTTATGGAGTACAATATTCTCTGCCAAGTGATGCGATTGAATACGGCCACTGGAAGACCGGAATACGCATAGAAGGGTTGATGTTCTCATCCATGAGTATGGGGCAAAAAGCCGGATCGGGATTCACATCGGCAATTATGGGGGCAATTTTATCCATGGCTGCATTTGATGGTTTAAAAGCAACTGCCGCTGAACAGGCACCGGCGGCAATTGAGGCAATAAAATCGTTTTATCTCTATGTTCCCATAGGAATCTGGCTTATCATGTTTCTCATAGCTGCCTGTTATCGGCTGGACAGAAAGTATGACCGCATGATGGGGGAATTGATGGAAAGGGAGCAAGAGGTTTAGATTGTTAAAAACAATTAGATTAAAAAATGGTATGAGCGGATGCAGAATTTGATAAATTTTGTATCTGCTCATTTTATTGTTATAAGAAACGTGTAAAGATCAAATTGAAATAATCAGTGAAATTATCTGTACTTGGTTAAATACAACATAATGTATATAACAATAATAATAAAATATAAATAAATCACTATTAGATGATAGACAAAGGCTTAGTTTTGAATTATAATATATATGCTGTCGACTCTTTCCAGCAGGGAGGAGGTGCATCTATGGAATACATAGTAGCTTTTATAATATCAGTAACAGCTAGCATAGCTGGATATTATGCTTGCAGATGGATTGAAAAGAAAAACAAAGACAGCTAAAGAAAAATCCCCACGGAAATAGGCTCCGTGGGGATTCGTGCATCTAGAATACATAGTTGCTTTGCATGCTTTTATAATATAACACTTTGCAATAAATGTCAATTCTTTTTTTATTTCTAATGCCTTTCCGGCATCCTTCTTTCTATCAGAAGTATAGTGGTTTTTCCGTCTGCGGCATCAAATATATTAAAATAATACTATAAGATAGTACACCTTCCTTAAGATAATGCAATTTTTGAAAGCAATCGATAACGCTATAATGAGATTGTAACAAAATAAGCACGGAAAAGGAGAATGTTATGGGGAAGAAAAGAAAACGGAAATTGGCGACGAAGGCATTGGCAGTTGCAGTAGCGGTTTCTATGCTGCCAGGCAGTGCGATCACAGCGTTTGCTGAAACAGGTACCGGAACAGAACCGGGAGCATTGGCAATTGGACATCCGACATTTAAGAACACGGAAAGCTTGGCGGATGTATACGATTTGGGAGGCGTAACGTATGATTCAAAAGAAATGATGAAAGCACTCTATCAGCAGGATCTGGATAACGGTGGAGATTCCTTTTATATGGACCGTATTCTGGCGCGTTATGGAGTGGCAAATGGCAACGCAGGCAATAATGGGGATGATGATGGCAATACGTTTATGACCAGAGGCCGGGCACTTTATATGTACACCAGCAATCCGGCCATTATTGGTTTTGGCGGAAAAACCAGCTATGGATGCAGTTCTTCCGGCAGTTCCCTGGGAGG
>NZ_JNGB01000082.1:0-30854 GCF_001029355.1 Robinsoniella sp. RHS | reverse complement strand
ATTAGCTGCGTCTGTTCCCCAGGTGAAGGGCCCGTGGTTGTTACAGAGAATACCTGGAACGGACATTACGTTTTTGGCAGAAACGGTTTCTATGATAACTAATCCGGTGTTCTTTTCATAAGCAGAATTAATTTCTTCCGGTGTCAGACTTCTGGCACAGGGGATTTCTCCGTAGAAATAATCCGCGTGGGTGGTTCCGTAGCAGGGAATGCCTCTTCCGGCCTGAGCCCAGGAGGTTGCCCAAGGAGAATGGGTATGTACAATACCGCCGATTTCGGGATAAGCTTTGTACAATTCCATATGTGTAGGCGTATCTGAGGAAGGATTATAGCCACCCTCTATTTTATTTCCGTTCAGATCCATAACCACCATGTCCGAAGGAGCCAGTTTATCATAATCCACACCGCTGGGTTTAATTACAAACAACCCTTTTTCCCGGTCGATGGCGCTTACATTGCCCCAGGTGAAGGTAACAAGATTGTATTTTGGCAGAGCCATATTTGCTTCGTAAACTTTTTGCTTTAATTCTTCTAACATTTTTGTCTCCTTTATAACCAGGCTGGTATTATAAATTACACTCTGGAGCCTGTATATTCGTGATGGTATAACGTGCTACTTCATCGATTTCCCGGTTAGTGGATATGAGAATATCCTGATTGTTATGTGTAAAGTGCATAACATTTGCAGGGCCGCAGTCCCTGTCCAGAATATCAGCATGATAACAGCCGTCTTCTTTATGATAAGTAAATGCAATTAAATTACGTTCACCCTGGCGATGGCCAATGATTGCAGCAGGACCGCATGCCAGCATGCCTCCCCAGATTGCATGTGTAAATGGGGATTTGACCGGATATTCGTACACCGGTGTAAAGACATCATCTATCTTTTTATAGATCCTTATGGTGTCACCGTGAAATGGAGAGAGTACCACTAATTCTTTGCTGCCGTCAGAATCCAGATCAATTAATACCGCATCACTTGCAGGCGTGTCCAGAAGACTTAATATCCTCCAATCTTCTCCCGGATTTGCAGGGGGGTAAAATTGAAATACACCCTGTTCGCATGAGATAACACAGGTCTGGATATCGTCCATAGGCACTTTATAATAGCCATGATTTTTCAGCATTCCATCTTTCAGTACGGTCATGGGCAGCTGGCGTTCCTCGTTATACAGGCTTAAATCACCGGGGAGTTCTGCAGCATAAACTTTACCCGGCATGGACCAGTCATCTTTGTATTCGTGGCCGGATTTTAAGGTACATGCAATCAGATAAAAGGTGCCATGGCTTTCTATAATATCAAAACGATGAACATGGGGAAGACAGACCAAGGTGCGGATGTCCCATGTCCCGTTTTCTGTGGGAGTGGCAACTACGATTTTGGCTTCTTTTGAGTCATTTGGTGAGTAGAACTTATGGGTAGCAAGAAACTGGCCGTTTGTGCCGGGAACCTGCACCATGGACATTACACCGCCTGGCTCGTTCCACACGGTTGCTTCTTCATTACCTTCCGGATCAAATAAAATGCAGCGGTCCGTTTTTTCAGCAGCCACTAAAAAATGCTGGCTGCCATTATAAGTCAAAGGGGCAATCGAATAACATTTAGTAAGATTTGAAATTACTTTTTTTTCTGCTTTTAACATACGTTGCTGTCCTCCATGGTTTTTATATTCTAGAGCGTGTTTGTAAGTAACCCTGCCTGTTTCATTTTGTCTTCTACAAAAATTCTGGCATCCTTGATATTTTTTACAGCATCTTCAAAACTGTTGTTTATGGAATTATCTGCCCACATTTCGATTAAGAACATTCCGGAATAACCTAATTCCTTTAACTTCCGGAATATATCTGTAAAACGGACGCAGCCTTCTCCGAAGTTCACACATTTAAAGATGCCCGGTTTGGTTTCTTTTACATGTATGGCTACAATGTCGGCAAATCCAAGTTCTAATTCGCCTTCCACATCGCTGCTGAAATTGCTGAGATTCCCCATGTCAGGATAAATCTTGAAATAAGGGGAAGGGATTTCTTTTAAATAATGCATCGCACGAACAATGGTGCCTACGAATTTCGTATCCATGATCTCCATAGCCAATATAACGCCGGCTCTTGCCGCCATGGCTACGGATTGCTTCATGCCGTCCAGAAAAAGAGCTTTTGTTTCTTCGTCTGACTCTTCGTAGTACACATCATAGGTTGCCAGCTGGATACAGCGGATGCCTAATTTTACGGATAAAAGAATAGCTTTTTCCATAATTTCAAATGCTTTTGCGCGGATATGAGGGTCTTTGCTGCCAAAAGGATATTTCCGGTGGCCGCTTAAACACATGGTGGGAAATGAAATCCCGGTCTGCTCCATGGTAGATTTCAGGGCTTCTATTTCTTCTTCACTCCAGTCGAGGCGGCTTAAGCGTTCTTCGGATTCATCAACGGAAAGTTCCATATAATCAAAGCCGGCAGCTTTTGCAGCCTTCATTTTCTCCTCCCAGGAAAAGTCCCCGGGGAGTGCTTTTTCATATATGCCAATGGGTATCTTATGGATATTATACATTCACTCCACACTCCTTCTCTACTAGAGTGTGTCAGAAAGAAATTTTCAGACACGCTCTATGTTCTTATTAAAATCAGCATATCATAAGGTGAGAATATGTTCAACAAATTCTCGGTTATTGCACATATGTGCAAATAGACTTATACAGAATTACAGAAATACACTTTGAAGATAGACATTTTGCAATTCTTCCTGTAAAATAAGGAAGAGAAATGTGAAAGAAGGACACTTTTAGTGCACCTTTAAGCCGTAGTTAATTCGGCAGAGGAGGAAGATATGTTTGTAATTGCAGGACTGGGAAATCCGGGACGACAATATGCGCATACGCGGCATAATGTAGGTTTTGATACAATAGATAAATTAGCAGACAAGTACCGTATCAATGTAGATACGAAGAAATTTAAAGCATTGTGCGGCAGCGGAGTGATAGACGGACAGAAAGTAATTCTGGTAAAACCGCAGACTTTTATGAATCTGAGTGGTGAAAGTGTCCGTGAGGTCATAGACTTTTACAAAGTAGATTTTGAAACGAATCTGATCGTGATTTACGATGATATCAGTCTGGAGCCGGGTCAGCTGAGGCTTCGTGCAAAGGGAAGTGCCGGAGGGCACAATGGTATTAAAAATATCATTGCCCATCTGGGAAGCCAGGATTTTCCCAGAATCAAAATTGGTGTGGGAGAAAAACCGGAAGGATATGATCTGGCGGATTATGTGTTGGGACATTTTCCACGGGAAGAGCGTAAGCTGATCGACGAGCTGCTGGAAAGAGCAGGAGATGCAGCAGTCAAAATAATGACAGGAGATATGGCTTCGGCCATGAATGAATATAATAAGAAGGTGTGAGATGAAGACTTTTACAAGTCCACTAAAAAATTTAAGCGAGTTTGAGGATATCAGGCGGGAGCTAATGTATCATCAGGGAGTACTTCAGGTATCTGGTTGTATTGATTCGCAAAAATCACATTTTATGTATAGTGCAGGGGATGGTTTCCAAAGGAAAATCATCCTTACTTACAGTGATTTAAAAGCAAAAGAAATTTATGAAGATTACAAATTTTTTGATCCGAATGTCATGCTGTATCCGTCAAAGGATTTAATTTTTTATAATGCGGATATTCACAGTAATCTCATCGGGCAGCAGAGAATAGCAGTCATGAAGGCGCTGTTAGAAAATGAACAGGTTACGGTAATTACAACCCTCGCCGGATGTATGGATCATTTGCTGCCGCTTCAGTACTTTGCAGAGCATGTGCTCTGTCTGAAAAATGACAGTAGTCTAAAACTGGATCAGCTGTCTGAAGAACTGATCGGAATGGGTTATGAGAAAAGCAGCCAGGTGGAAGGTTTTGGACAGTTTGCAGTCCGCGGCGGCATCCTGGATATTTATCCCCTGACAGAAGAGAATCCGATCCGTATTGAGCTTTGGGGAGATGAGATAGATTCGATCCGGAGTTTTGATGTGGAAAGCCAGAGATCCATTGAAAACCTGGAAGAAATCAAAGTTTATCCGGCGAATGAAGTAATTGTAGACAAGAAGCATCTGGAGCAGGGGCTGAAAAAGATCGAAGAGGAGTCTAAGAAACTCTATCAGACACTGCGTAAGCAGATGAAGACAGAAGAAGCACACAGAATCCAGGAACTGACAGAAGAAATTAAGGAGAGGCTGACGGATTTCCGGGGCATCACCGGACTGGACAGCTATATCCATTACTTTTATGACAGGGATGTGTCTTTCCTGGAGTATTTTGATCCAAAGGATACGATTTTCTTCCTGGATGAGCCGAATCATCTGGAAGAGGAAGGTTATGCAGTAGAGGAAGAATTCCGGGAAAGCATGATGAACCGTCTGGCAAAGGGATATATACTGCCCGGGCAGACGGAAGTGCTGTACAGCTATAATGAAATTATAGGCAGGCTGAATAACCGCAATTGCCTGGCACTTTGTACGCTGGAAACGGCAAAAGGGGACTGGAAGATCACAAATATGCATCACATGAATGTGAAATCCGTAAATCCCTATAATAACAGCTTTGAACTTCTGGTGCAGGATCTTCGAAGATTTAAAAAAGACGGTTATCAGGTAGTACTTCTGTCCGGTTCCAGAACCAGGGCAAAGCGCCTTTCAGAAGATCTCAGGGAATATGACCTGAACAGTTTCTATACGGAAGATCTCAACAGGAAAGTGAAGCCGGGAGAAATTCTGGTAACCCATGGATATACACACAGAGGTTATGAATATCCGCTGATTAAGTTTGTCATTATTTCCGAAAGTGACATTTTTGGAAAAGAGAAGAAAAAGAAGAAAAAACGCAAGAGCTTTGAAGGCCAGAAGATAGAAAGTTTTAATGAACTGAGCGTAGGAGACTATGTGGTTCATGAAAATCATGGACTTGGTATCTACAAGGGAATCGAAAAAGTAGAGGTAGACCGGGTCACAAAGGATTATATGAAGATTGAATACAGCGGTGGCAGCAATCTTTATATACTGGCAACCCAGCTGGATGTAATCCAGAAATATGCGGATTCCGATGCAAAGAAGCCAAAACTGAATAAACTTGGTACCCAGGAATGGAATAAGACGAAGACAAGGGTACGCAGTGCAGTAAAGGATATTGCAAAGGACCTGGTGGAACTATATGCGGTACGACAGGCGAGAGAGGGTTTTATCTACGGTCCGGATACGGTTTGGCAGAAAGAATTTGAAGAGATGTTTCCTTTTGAGGAGACGGAAGATCAGCTGCTTGCAATAGAAGCAGCTAAAAAGGATATGGAGAGCACTAAGATCATGGATCGCCTTGTCTGCGGAGATGTGGGATACGGTAAAACGGAAATTGCCATCCGGGCGGCATTTAAAGCGGCGCAGGAAGGTAAACAGGTGGTATATCTGGTGCCTACCACAATTCTGGCGCAGCAGCATTATAATACATTTGTTCAGAGAATGAAGGAATTTCCGGTACGTGTGGATCTGCTTTGCCGGTTCCGTACCTCGGCTGAACAGAAAAGGACGATAACAGACCTGAAAAAGGGAATGGTAGATATCATAATAGGAACCCACAGAGTCTTGTCTAAGGATGTGGAATTTAAAGATCTGGGGCTTCTGATTATTGATGAAGAGCAGCGTTTTGGGGTAACCCATAAAGAGAAGATAAAGAAATTAAAAGATAATATAGATGTTCTGACTCTGACAGCTACACCGATTCCAAGGACGCTGCACATGAGTTTAATCGGTATCCGGGACATGAGTGTATTAGAAGAAGCACCTATGGAGCGTATGCCGATACAGACTTATGTGATGGAGTACAATGATGAAATGGTCCGAGAGGCAATCAACAGGGAACTTTCCAGAGGCGGACAGGTATATTATGTCTATAACAGGGTAAATACCATTGTAGAAATGACCAATACCATAGCAAAACTGGTGCCGGAGGCAAATGTAGCATTTGCCCATGGGCAGATGAAGGAGCGGGAACTGGAACGAATTATGTTTGATTTCATTAACGGAGAAATTGACGTGCTGGTGTCAACGACGATCATTGAAACAGGATTGGACATCTCCAATGTTAATACCATGATTATTCATGATGCCGATACCCTGGGACTTTCTCAGCTCTATCAGCTGAGAGGACGTGTGGGGCGGTCGAACCGTACAGCATATGCATTTTTGATGTATAAACGCAATAAGATGCTTAAAGAAGTAGCGGAAAAGCGGCTTCATGCAATCAAGGAATTCACGGAACTAGGTTCCGGTTTTAAAATAGCTATGCGGGATCTGGAAATCCGCGGAGCAGGAAATCTGCTGGGAGCAGAACAGCATGGACATATGGAAGCGATTGGTTATGATCTTTACTGCAAAATGCTTGGGGAATCGGTACGTGAATTAAAAGGCGAAAAGACAATTGAAGAATCCTATGAGACAACAATTGATCTGGATATTGATGCATTTATACCGGAACGCTATATCCGCAGTGAATTCCAGAAACTGGACATCTATAAGAGGATTGCCGGAATTGAAAGTGAAGAAGAATACGATGATATGTTAGAAGAACTGATGGATCGTTTTGGAGAACCGCCAAAATCAGTCCAGAACCTTCTGATGATCGCTAACTTGAAAGCTTTGGCTCATAAAGGTTTTGTGGTAGAAATATCACAAAAGGGTGACTTTATTAAGTTCACCATGTTTGAGCGGGCTTCCGTAGATCCGGTGAATATTGAGGAAATGCTGAAGCGCTATAGTGGAAAAGTAAAGTTCACCATTGAAGCCAACCCGTATTTTATTTACAGTAAGCCAAGAAAAAGTCTGAAAGATAACGATGATATTCTTATGGTGGTAAGGGATATATTGAATGATATTCTGATGTTAAGAAAGTAAAGAGCGAAAATTTACGAAAATGATGGGGTAAAAAGTGAACTTTAGATGAAAAATGAACAAAAAGGATTGCGGTGATTTTGAAAACAGGCTATAATATAAGGAATTGAGACTTTCTAGGAGGAAACTTATTTATGAATAAGCTAGGTAAAAAACTTGTAGCTGCCGGAATCTGTATCTGTATGGCAGCAGCGTCCCTGACAGGGTGTGGAAATGTAAATGCAGATGCGGCAGTGGCAACATTGGACGGGGAAAAGGTACCTTTCGGAATTGCTAATTTTATGCTTCGTTATAATCAGGCTCAGATGCAGAGTTCTTATGGTTCCATGTTTGGTGAAGATATGTGGAATACGGATCTCATGGGAAGCGGTACCCCATATGGTACAACTTTTAAAACCCAGATGATGGACAGTCTGGAAGAAATGCTGATCTTAGAGAAACATATGGCAGATTATGATATTACGGTTACCGATGAAGAAAAAGCAAAAATTGAAAGCTCTGCAAAGCAGTTTATGGAAGAGAATTCAGAAGAAACGATTGAGGAATTAACAGCATCCCAGGAGACGGTTTCCAGGGTGTTAACACTTTATACGATTAACAACAAGATGAAAAAAGCAATTGAGGCAAAAGCAGATACAAACGTATCCGATGATGAGGCGGCTCAGAAGACGGTTTCCTATGTATTATTCAGTACCGCTGATACCACAGATGCGGATGGAACAACAAAATCTTTAACAGACGATGAGAAAAAAGCGTTAAAAGACAATGCACAGAAAGTATTAGATGCCGTAAAGGGCGGAAAAGAAATGGATGCAGCCGTAAAAGAAGTAGATGAAGAAAAGACAGCTTCCACCGCTTCTTATGGAACAGACAACGGAACGTTACCGGATGAAGTAAAGACAGCTGCAGACAAGTTAAAAGACGGAGAAACAGCAGACAGCATAATTGAAACAGACAGCGGATATTATGTTGTGCAGATGAAGAGTACTTTTGACAAAGAGGCTACAGAGACACAGAAACAAACCATTATCAACCAGAGAAAGAGTGACAAATACGAAGAAGTTTACACAGCCTGGAAAGAAAAGGCTGAATTCAAAGTAGAAGATAAGGTTTGGGGCAAGATTAATTTTACAGATAAGGTTAGCGTAAAGCAGACTGAGACAGAAGCACAGAGCAATACGACGGAAGCCGGAAGTGAAGGAACTACGGAGGCTGCCGGAAGTGAAAAATCTTCGGAAGCGGTATCCGGGAAAACAACTGAGGCTGGTTCGGAAGCAGCGACAACAGAAGCAGCAACGACAGAAGCGGCAACGACAGAAGCGGCAACGACAGAAGCAGTTACAACAGAAGCAGCAACAACGGAAGCTGCTGAGTAAGAAAAATATATCAGACAGAAAAAAGAAGCGTCAGGCTGCACTGGCGCTTCTTTTTTAGGAAAAGGAACTATTATAATCATTTGGTAAATGCAACATCAATTTCCACAACCTCACTTTTGGTACCCACACGCATATTCGGTCCCCAGACCCCGACGCCGGATGTGACGATGTTATGCATGTTGTCCTTCTTCAGATATCCGTATGCATTTTCCCACAATAAACCAATAGTGAGATTACCGGGGAACATCTGGCCATCGTGGGTGTGGCCGCAGAGATTCAGGTCAACACCTGCATCCGCAGCTTCCTGAAGGGCTTTTGGCTGATGGTCAATGAAAATGATTGGTTTTGATTTGTCTAAGGATTCCGTTAACTGAGCAGGGGTTTTCCTGGTTTCTTTATCCTTTTTGGTAACGGAGTAGTCCTCCCGACCTGTCAGATAAAAATTATTGTTGATCAGAACTGTCTGATCGGTCAGAAGCGTAATACCGGAATCTTTTAAGAAGTCTACCATCTGCGTATCTGCACCAATCTTTTTTTTGAGAGCCAAAGGTAAATCCGGCAAGAATCGGTTCTTCAATATCGTGATTTCCCCAACAGGCATAAACACCGTATTTACTTTTGATACTGCGCAGAGTCCGGGCAATCTCATCCGGATTTTTAATTGCCTCGAATTCATTATCGAAGATATCTCCGGCAATACAGACAATATCCGGTTCCATTGCATTAATTTTATCAGCCATCTGCTTCATATGCCAGCTGCCTATACTATAGCCAAGGTGCATGTCCGCTACCAGAGCGATCTTCAGGGACTGGTCAGTGCCGCAGGATTTATCTACGGTCACCTGATAGCTGGTATGATATAGATGCCGTGCATGCAGGGGGCCATAGACACTCAGAGAGATAATGACCACGGCACAAACTGTGCCGGTCAGCACAAAAGTTCTGCGGGAGCGAAGCTTTTCCTGATCTATAAATTTCAAATGGCGCAGTATAATACGAATCAGATCTACGATAGCGACAGTAAGCAGGATGTATAGAAATGTTCCCAGATAAAAATTACTTACCGTCTTTAAAAATCGGTGAATTACAACCGGTTTTGTAATCAGAAAAGCAGTTAACAGGGAAGTAGATACAAAAATATAAGCTGCAATAAATACAACCCGAAACCATTTTTTCTTAAAGTAATGGGTACATGACCCCATCCATTTCAATATCCATCGAAGAATATAAAAGTTCACCAACAGATAAATTGGTGATAAGAATAATGCAATCATAATACTTAAGCCTCTTTTCTGTTTTGTTTGAAAAATTGTAACACAAAATCAAAAAAAAAGCACGGGGTTTCAGTTGCGAAGTCAGAAAAGTTGTTTTATAATAAAAATATAACAGACAGATTGAAGACGGATGGGTGGAATTTAAATATATGTGGACGCGTCAAGAACTTAAGAAAAAAGGGAAAAAGGTGCTGAAAAGGAATTATTGGGCTGCGGTAGCGGTCTGTTTTATTCTTGCGTTCCTGGGAGCGGAATACGGGTCATCTGCCACATCTATCCACAAGTACAGCCAGCGGGAAGAGGTCAGGCAGATACGTGATGTGGAGGTAGTGAAGCCGGAGAACCGGGTGGACAACTGGGAGATTTTACGCAGGCTTATACGGGGAGAAGAAAATAATCAGCCATTGTTTGATCCGAAGATTGATGAGATGATATCTTCTCCCTTTAATACTATTACGGCGCCGGTATCATTTGTATTCAAAGTAGTACGCGCAGACGGGGACTTATTTGACCGTTATCCGGTTTTAGAAGGGTTGCTGATTATATTTGCAGCCGGCGGGGAACTGGCATTTACACTGTTGGTGACGAACCTGCTGCTGGTTGGGGGAAAACGCTTTTTCCTGGAAACCAGGATGGAGTCCCGCACCAGAATAGGAAGAATTATGTTTCTGTTTCGCAGGGGCAGATATTGGAATGCTGTCAAGGTAATGTTCTTCCGGTCATTATTTACCGGATTATGGTTTTTGACGATTGTGGGTGGGATCATAAAGTATTATGAATATCTGATGATTCCATATATTCTGGCTGAAAATCCTCAGATTGACCGCAGAGAAGCGTTTCAGCTTTCCAAAAAAATGATGAAAGGGCAGAAGTGGCGTACTTTTGTTTTGGAATTATCATTTTTGGGATGGGAAATGCTGTCCGTTGTTACGTTTGGACTGGTATCCATATTTTTTACCAATGGATATCGGGGTGCCACATTTGCAGAATTGTATATGACGCTGAGAAATGAAATGACAGAAAAAATGTAAAAAGGCGATAGGGCTGCTTAGTCCTTTCGCCTTTTAATGTTTCGGTTTTGCCGGAGGAAGTTCCCTGACTTTCATATCATCCGTAATACCTTCACCGGTATTGGGATGTATCATAGAATGAGCGGTATCCAGACTGAATAAAGCAATCAGAATGATACAGATCAGTACTTTCAGAAATGGTATGATACGTTTATAAAGATTTCCAAGGAAGGGTGCCAGAAAATAGATAATAGCACATCCGCCAAGTCCGAAAATAACGGAGCCCTCCAGACAAATCCGTCCGTTTACATTCAAAAAATAACCACTGTAATCCCACCAGCGGACACCTTTGGTTGTTTCCAAAAACCAACTGGTAAAATATTCAATTCCGGAACACAGGAACATATTTAAAAAGAAGGTGAGAACAGGACGGTGGAAAAATCTGCGCAGCAGGAGCAGTATCATAACGCCGCCGCTTCCGTAAATTGGAAGCCAGGGGCCAAACAGTACCCCACGGTTTACAAATTCACCTGCCTGGGCGATGTGAAGCCCCACTTCCCATATCCATCCAATAAAAGAAAAGCTGAAAAATAAAAGAATCAGCGTGGTGAGACTGTATTTCATATTGTAATCAAAGCGCGGCGGTTCTATGTGATGTTCCTCAAAAAAGGTATCAATAGAATCCGTTACAGCATTTGCCATTTTGTTTCTCCTTTGTAAGTTGCAATGATGTTTTGTAAATATATTTTATCACCTTACTTACACATTTGACAATACATATATGTTGTCTTTTCTAAATTGTGCAGGAAAAGGAAACGAAAATGGGTTTCTTTAAAGTTATTTTAAGGTTGGTCAGTTATAATCTCCTTTGTAAATATAAAATTGGGGGTATCGTACATGTTTCAATATGCAATAGATGAAAAAGCACTTTCGCAGGATTGTGATTTCTACCAGGATTCCCTGGTATTACTGGAAGGTGCGGTCATAGAACTGACGTCAAGACTTGATATCATACGGAAATACCGCAAAGCACACCATAACCGGGATCCTATCGAATACTGCAAATCCAGAATTAAATCACCGGTAAGCATGAGAGAAAAGCTGTTACGTCACGGACTGGAACCAACACGGGAAAATGCCATGTCAAAAGTGTATGATGCAGCGGGAATCCGGGTTATCTGCGCTTTTGTGGATGATGTGTATTTTGTTGCAAAGATGCTGCATAAACAGTCGGATATCCGGGTGCTGGAAGAAAAGGACTATATTCAAAATCCAAAACCAAACGGCTATCGCAGTTACCACATGATTGTGGAAGTGCCCATTCATCTGGCGGATGGAATCTGCCGGGTGTTTTGTGAGATCCAGATAAGAACCATTGCAATGGATTGCTGGGCAAGCCTGGAGCACCAGTTGAAATATAAAAAAAGTATTGCAAACCAGGAAATGATCGTAGGAGAATTAAAGCGCTGCGCAGATGAAATTGCATCAGCCGATCTGAACCTGCAGACAATCCGTGATATGATTGAGGATGGAGATAATTTATGATGATGCCAGAAAAAAGCGGGCAGGTACACAGATTTTACATAGAAATGGTGTATAGTGGATAAAACGTGCTCTTCATTCGGGACAAACTCCCGCAAACTGTGAAGAGCAGCTGTCAGAAAGTTATATTCAAACACGCTATATGGGAAAACGGAGGCAGATACATGAGAATTTTGTTAGCGGAAGACGAGATAGATTTATCAAAGGCGCTGGCCGCCATTTTAAAACATAATAATTATTCGGTAGATGCGGTGTATGATGGAGCCGATGCATTAGATTACGGATTTGCGCAAAACTATGATGGGATTATTCTGGATATTATGATGCCTAAGATGAACGGACTGGAAGTGTTAGAGGAACTTCGAAAAAGGGGAATTGGAACTCCGGTGCTGATGCTTACTGCGAAATCGGAGATTCAGGACCGCATTGCCGGACTGGATCTGGGGGCAGATGATTATCTTACAAAACCATTTGCCATGGGAGAACTGCTGGCAAGGGTACGTGCCATGATGAGAAGGCAGTCAGAGTTTACACCGAGTACCATAACAATCGGAAATATAACATTAAATAAAGCAAACTATGAATTGTCCGGTGAAAATGCATCCTTTCGTCTGGGAAATAAAGAGTTCCAGATGATGGAGATTTTAATGAATAATCCAAAGCGATTAATTTCTACGGAACAATTTATGGAGCGGATTTGGGGATATGACTCAGAGTCAGAGATGAATGTGGTATGGGTTTATATATCCTACCTGCGCAAAAAGCTTGCTGCACTTAATGCAAATGTGGAAATTAAGGCAGCCAGGGGCGTAGGCTATACACTGGAGGAATGAGTTTGAAACAAAAATCATTTCAAACTTTCTATTGGTGCAGTACCACAGACCCGTCTGCGGTATGCAGGAGGTATAAACATGATTAAAAAGCTGCAAAAAAAGTTTATATTAATTACCATGGGGGCGGTGGCGCTTGTGATGATATTGTTAATCGGTGTAATTAATGCAGCAAACATTTATCAGATGAACAGGAAGATGGATGGCGTCCTGTATGTTTTATCAGAAAATGACGGGAGGTTTCCGGAATTTGAGAAGGATAAGTCCGAAAAACTGAATGTGGGTTTTGGTTTTGAAATGACAGAAGAAACCCAGTATGAGACGCGCTATTTCATCGTGGAATGCGGGGCGGATGGCAAAGTATTACAGACAGACACCAGTCATGTTGCAGCGATTTCCGAGACGGAGGCTAAAGAATATACCGCAAAGGTATTGGAAACCGGCAGGAAAAGCGGTTTTAATGGAATATATAAGTTTATGGTTGTGGAAAAGGAATTCGGTACACTGACCGTATTCGTAGATTGCCGGTCCCAGATACAGATGGTGACGCTGTTCGCAATTTTATCTTTTGTAATTGCAATATCCTGTCTGCTGCTGATCTTCATTCTGATTTTCATTCTGTCGAAAAAAGCAGTTCAGCCGGTTATTGAGAATATGGAAAAACAGAAGCAGTTTATCACCGATGCGGGGCATGAGATCAAGACGCCGCTGGCTATTATTTCTGCGGATGCGGATGTGCTGGAATTAAGTACCGGAAAAAATGAATGGGTTGACAGTATCCGGAGCCAGACAGCCAGGCTGGATAAACTGGTGAAAAATCTGCTGGCGCTTGCGAAGATGGACGAGGAGAATATTCAGCTGATCTTTGGGAATTTTCCGGTAAGTGAGGTGGTTCTGGAAGCTGCGGCACCTTTTGAAGCGGTGGCGGAGCTGCAGAACAAGCATTTTGATCTGAATATCCAGTCTAATCTGATCCTGCATGGGGATGAGAGCAGTATTCGACAGTTAGTTACAATTCTTGTGGATAATGCGGTTAAATATGCTGAGCCCGGTGGACAGATTAAAATTTCTTTGTCGGCGGCGGGCAAGGCGGTCAGGCTGGAAGTATATAATACGGGAAAGGATCTTCCAAAGGATAATCTGAATAAATTGTTTGATCGTTTTTACCGGGCAGATTCATCACGGTCCAGAGATACCGGGGGATATGGAATCGGGTTATCCATTGCCCAGAATATCGTAAAAGCGCACAAAGGAAAGATATCCGTACAAAGTGAAGGCGGTAAGTCTATCTGGTTTACTGTTCTGCTTTAAAAATAAAAAATTCAAAATAATGAAAAATTAAGCATAATTTCCTCCATTTTACAAATAATAGATCATGGGTACTAAAGTACGAACCATGAGAAAATAAAATGGAGGAATTAATTTTATGAAAGCTACAGGCATTGTTAGAAGAATTGACGACCTGGGTCGAGTGGTTATACCAAAAGAAATAAGAAGGACGCTTCGAATCAGAGAAGGCGATCCACTTGAGATCTTTACCGATAGAGAAGGCGAAATTATATTGAAGAAGTATTCCCCTATAGGTGAACTGGGGGCATTTGCCAAAGAATATGCAGAATCACTGGCTTACAGTACAGGACATGGAGTCTGCATAACGGACCGTGACCAGGTGATTGCCACCGCAGGCGGAATAAAAAAAGATATGATTGGTAAAGCGATCAGTAAAGCATTAGAACGAATCATCAATGACCGTGAAAATGTTTTGTCAAACCGGGATGACAAAAATTATGTAAAAATAACCGGAGAGGATATGGAAGAGAACCTTGCACAGGTAATCAGCCCGATCCTCTGCGAGGGAGATGCTATTGGGGCTGTGATTCTCATCAGCAAGGATGAGAAGGGAAAAATGGGTGATACAGAACGGATTGTAGCAAAATGTGCTTCGGGATTCATGGGACGTCAAATGGAACAATAGAGACATGCCTGTGGTATTCCTCTAATGGAGACCCGGTGATCCGGTTATCGTAAGATGAAGTGCCAGGGATTACAGGACAAGACCAGATATGCTTGGGTTCGTAGGCATATCCGGCCTTGTTTTCTCTGGGAATAAGTGGTATCAGCAGGAACATATTTTGATGGATTGCTGATGGTATTCTTCCAGGGTAAGATCTGTGATGGTGAGATAATGGGCCAGAGGTTTCGTTACATAGCGTATGTGCCACGGCTCGTATGCATACCCGGTTATGTCTTCTTTCGATTTGGGATAGCGGATGATGAACCCATATAATGGTGCATTTTTAGCAAGCCAGATGCCTTCTGCAGTATCCGCGAAATCTTCTGTCAGATCCAGCCCCACGGCGGAACAGGAAACATCCAGAGCCAGCCCGGTCTGGTGCTCACTGCCGCCCGGCGGGGCTACATAGAGCGGATTTCTGTCCGGATTATAGAGCTCCATCTGCCGGTAATAAGAACGGTACCCGGATATGCCGTAGAGGTTGATACCCTGATCGACAGCATGGGCAAAGAGTTCTCTTACTGCTTTGGCAGTCTGGGGTTCCAGAAGCCTTTTCGGATCATCAGGAAGGGCATCAAAAGGGACACCGGGGTCTACAAGGGACGCGGGAACAGTACCGGGGTCTAAAAGGTGGTGCCTGTTCACAAGAATATCATATTGGGACATAAAAAGACTCCTTTCATATAAGCTATATATGTATATGAAGGAGTCTTTTTATATATGCGTGAATTCTTAAAATAAGAATTTTACTTTAATGCATCCATGCTCATCTTTTCCAGAAGTTCGGACTTGATACCGAACAGCTTGTCAGAGAGGTCAACGTAAACGTCGTGTGGGTTTACAAAACGTTTTGTTTCATCCCAGAGAGTATCCAGTTCCTGTTTACAGTAATCACGGATTTCCATTACGGATGGAGAGGTATAAATGCATTCCCCGTTTTTAAATACCGGAACTAACAATTCCCGCAGAGTAAAGGTTCCTGCATGGATTTTAGTTTTTTTCCAGGTCTCAAGCGGGTCGAAGATAATCATGTCATTTCCTTCATCAAAGGTTTCGTCCGCAAGAGCGATCAGGTCGGCTTTTATTTTTTTTGCAGTTTTATCATAGATGCGGTAGATCGTTTTATTGCCCGGATTTGTAATCTTTTCTGTATTTTCAGAAAGTTTGATTTTAGGTATAAATTCTCCTGTTTTACTATCCTGAATGGCAGCCAGCTTATATACCCCGCCAAATGCAGGGCAGTCTTTGGAGGTAATCAGATTGGTTCCAACACCCCAGGAAGTAATTTTGCAGCCCTGTGCTTTCAGGCTGTCGATCAGATATTCGTCCAGATCGCTGGATGCGGAAATAAAAGCATCTTTGAATCCGGCATCATCTAACATGATACGGGCTTTTTTAGACATATATGCAAGGTCACCGCTGTCCAGACGGATTCCATAATTTTTAAGAGGAATGCCGGCTTCCTTCATTTCGGTAAAGATACGAATGGCATTGGGAACTCCTGATTTTAAAGTATCATAGGTATCCACCAGAAGGCAGCATGCATCCGGATATAGGTCTGCATATTTTTTAAATGCCGTATATTCATCCGGAAAACTCATAATCCAGCTGTGGGCATGTGTGCCTTTCACAGGTACATCAAAAAGCTGACCGGCAAGTACATTGGAAGTTCCCACGCATCCCCCGATCATGGCAGCTCTGGCGCCGTATACGCCTGCATCCGGACCCTGTGCACGGCGAAGCCCAAATTCCATAATACCGTCACCTTTTGCGGCATATACCACCCTGGATGCCTTAGTGGCGATGAGACTCTGGTGATTTATTATTGTCAGGATAGCCGTTTCGACTAACTGTGCTTCCATAATAGGTGCAATTACTTTTACCAGAGGTTCTCTTGGGAAGACAACAGTTCCTTCAGGAATGGCATAAATATCGCCGGTAAACCGGAAATCTGCCAGATAATTCAGGAAGTCTTCATCAAAGGTACCAAGTCCTCTCAGGTAGTCTACATCATCTTTGCTGAACTTCAGGTTTTTAATATAATCGATCACCTGTTCCAGACCTGCCGCAATGGCAAAGCCCCCGTCCGACGGGTTTTTGCGGTAAAAGGCATCAAAGACCACTACTTCATCCGTATGATTCTTAAAATAACCCTGCATCATGGTTAATTCATAAAAATCTGTTAATAGCGTTAAATTCATTGTACTCATAACTTGCTCCTTTGTCTTAGTTTGTTGATACGAAACTCTTGTCTATAGTTATAACACATTGGTATCGTTTATCCAAGTGGGTTATTTGGGAGATGATTTCAAGCTGTATGTCGCTTTGCTGTTTTGGGCTGTATTCATGGGGGATGACCAGGTCAAAGATAAGATTAATCTGGTTTTTACCTTCTACCACACGAAAATCGTGAAAGGAGAGCCGGTCATCGATACTGGTTATAACAATGTCGACTTCCTGTTTCAGTTTTTGAATCCGGCTGTTCTTCGTTTCGATGGGATCCATGTGAATGACCAGGAAGATCCCAAGCTTTTTGCCGACTTCCCGCTCCGCCTTATCAATAACTTCATGAGAGGATTCAACATCCACGTCATTTGGAACCTCAGCATGAATGGATGCCATGCTGCGTCCCGGACCATAGTTATGGATAATTAAGTCGTGGCTTCCTGCAATCCCGTCGTAGCCTTCCACCATTTCCGTGATATCCTTATACAACTGGGGATCGGCAGGTTCTCCGATCAGTGGTTTTAACGTATCTTTGGCAATGCCGATTCCTGCCCAGATTACAATACCGGCAACCAGGATTCCAACATAACCGTCGATGTTGATGTGGAAAATGCCAAATACAAGAATCGAAACAATCGTAACGGAGGTAGTGATAACATCCCCCATGGAATCTGTGGCGGCCGCCATCATAACAGTAGAATTTATCCGTTTACCAAGTTTTTTATTAAAAAAGCCCAGCCAAAGCTTTACGCCTATGGATAAAACCAGGATTACCAGGGAAGTCACCTGGAATGAAATTTCCTCCGGGTTAAATATTTTACCAAAAGAATCCTTGAAAAAAGTAAATCCTACCTCAATGACTAAAAATGAAACAATCAGAGCAGCAATATATTCAATGCGCCCATGTCCGAAAGGATGATCCTGGTCTGCAGGTTTGCTCGCCATCTTAACGCCGATCAGACTTATAATAGAAGAACCGGCATCGGAAAGGTTGTTAAATGCATCTGCCATAACCGATACACTGTGCAGACCGATTCCAACGACAAGTTTCACGATGAATAACAGCACATTACAGAAAATGCCTACGATACCGGCTAAGGTTCCGTATGCGGTCCGTACCATAATATTATCGGTGTCCTGAGGATTTTTAATAAAAGTTTTTACAAGTAAATTTGTCATTATTATACCCAATGCTCACTGCAGGCATGCCTGCCCTTTCTATTTCTTAAAATTATTGCTGTTTTATTCCTGCTTTATTTACAGCAGCTTAAATCTGTGTATGATTATACTACTTTTCCCCTGAAATGTGTTGTAAAATCGCCAAAAAAGTACTTTAAAAAAATTTTTTAAAAAAAATTAAAAAAAGTACTTGCTTTTTTGGAAAAGGTAATATATAATACATCGTGTTGTAACACATTGGGCTATCGCCAAACGGTAAGGCAACGGACTCTGACTCCGTCATTTCAAGGTTCGAATCCTTGTAGCCCAGCTATTTACAGGTTGTCTTTGATGAAGCTTTTCAGAGGTTCATTGAAAGGCAGCCTTTTTGGTTTTGGAGGCAGATTATGAGTTATCAGTTTGACAGCAGGGTGCGCTACAGTGAGATTGGAATGGATCAGAAACTGACGCTGAATGCGATTGTAAATTATTTTCAGGACAGCAGTACTTTCCATTCTGAAGAGGTCGGACTTGGTTTGAAGAATCTGACGAAGCGAAACCGGGTATGGGTGCTCTCTTCGTGGCAGATTGTAGTGGACAGGTATCCCGAACTTGGAGAAAAGATCACTGTGCAGACATGGCCGTATGATTTTAAGGGATTTTATGGAAGCAGAAACTTTGCCCTTGCAGACGAAAATGGAAAGAGAATAGCATATGCCAACTCTCTTTGGATATTTGTGGATACAGAGACCGGTCATCCGGCTAAGATCAGCGAGGCTGAGTCGGACGGATATCAACTGGAGGAAAAACTTTCTATGGATTATGCCCCAAGGAAGATTCCGGTACCTGCAGAATGTGAACAGCGGGAACCCTTTCCGGTGCTGAGATGCCACCTGGATACTAACCGCCATGTGAATAACGGACAATATATACAGATGGCTGAGGAATATCTCCCGGAAGCATTCATGGTACATCAGGTTCGGGTGGAATATAAAAAATCTGCAGTTCTTCATGACCTGATTATTCCCAGAGTTCATGCAGAGGAAGGGCGTATTACAACGGCCCTTTGTGATGAAGAAGAAAAGCCTTATGCTATCGTAGAATTTACCGCACAGGCGTAATATATGGAGGAAGAAATGCTGGAATTAGGAAAAAAGCAGGAATTAGAAGTTGTAAAACAGGTGGATTTTGGAATTTATCTGGGAGATGGTACCAGTACGGAAGAACGGGTGCTGCTTCCGAGAAAAGAAGTTCCAAAGGATATAAAGACAGGAGACCGTCTGACCGTTTTTTTATATAAAGATTCAAAAGACAGGCTGATCGCGACCACCAGGGAACCAATGCTGGAACTTGGAGGGCTGGCTGTCCTGAACGTAAAAGAAGTAGGGAAGATCGGAGCATTTTTAGACTGGGGACTGGAAAAAGACCTTTTGCTCCCGTTTAAAGAACAGACCAGAAGGGTACGCCAGGGTGAAGAGTGGCTGGTTACTCTTTATATAGATAAGAGCAGCAGATTATGTGCAACTATGAATGTATATGAAGCACTGTGTACGGATTCTCCTTATAAGAAGGACGATCATGTCATCGGAGTGGTCTATGAGATCAGCGAAGAATTTGGTGTATTTGTTGCAGTTGACCATAAATATTCAGCTTTAATTCCGAAAAAAGACGCAGCAGGAAATTATCAGGTGGGTGACAGCATTGAAGCCCGGGTAACGGCTGTGAAAGAAGACGGAAAACTGGATTTGAGCACCAGGGAAAAAGCATATCTTCAGATGGATGAGGATGCTGAGAATATCATGAGTGTTATAGAAGAGTTTTCGGGTGTTCTGCCATTTACGGACAAAGCATCCCCGGAAGTGATCAAGCGCGAATTCGGACTGAGCAAAAATGCATTCAAGCGGGGCGTGGGCAGACTTTTAAAAGAAGGCCGTATTGAAATTACCGAAAAATCAATCCGCAAGGTTCAGTAATAAAATTGCACAGGAAATAATAAAATAGATGAAGCAGGAGGAAAAGACATGAAAACAGCAATCAGCACAGACAAAGCACCGGCAGCAATCGGGCCTTATTCACAGGCAATTGAAGTGAATGGAATGATCTATACATCCGGCGTGATTCCGGTAGTACCGGCTACGGGTGTGATTCCTGAAGGTGTGGAAGCACAGGCAGAGCAGGCAATTGGAAACCTGGCAGCTTTACTGGAAGCAGCGGGAACATCAACGGCACAGGTGATTAAGACAACGGTATTTATCAAAGACATGAATGACTTTGGCAAGATCAATGAAATTTATGCAAAATATTTTACCGGAACTTATCCGGCACGTTCCTGTGTGGAAGTTGCAAGATTACCGAAGGACGTTCTGATTGAAATCGAAGCAGTTGCAGTGAAATAATAAATAATATTTGATTTTAATCCACAAGTAGTTTATAGTAATATGTGGAGACATTTAATTGTAAATACAATATAGTGATTGGAAAGGAGAGCTGGGGATGAAAGTACAGAATATAACCAACATTGAAAAATTTTTTGAGGTAGTAGACAGCTGCAGCGGTAAAGTGGAATTGGTAACAGGTGAAGGTGACAGACTGAATCTGAAATCAAAACTTTCCCAATACGTATCTATGGCGAACATATTTTCAAATGGCGAGATTCCGGAATTGGAAATCGTAGCATATGAAAAAGATGATATCGACAAGTTAATCTCATTTATGGTTAATAACTAAGATTTGCAGAGCTGTCTCCAATGGGGGCAGCTTTTTTAAATTGGATTTTTATAGAATGTTTATTGTTATTGCAGGCATTATTTGATATAATGACCAAAAGAGTAAATAATAAATTTATCAGCAATTAAGAAAAGGAGAAAAATTTTGGATTCATTAGACTATTATGAGCGATATGCAGGCGTATATTATGAGAACACAGTAGATCTTGACATGCACGGGGTACTGGACAAGTTTCTTTCTTACCTCCCTGAGAATGCAGAAGTATTAGACCTTGGCTGCGGGTCCGGCAGGGACAGCCTTTATCTGGAAGAAATGGGCTGTTATGTAACTCCTCTGGATGGATCAGAAGAAATGTGTAAGCTGGCAGAGATTAACACTGACAAAGAAGTCTTACATATGACTTTTGAGGAGATGGAATTTGATGAGGTGTTTGACGGAATCTGGGCATGTGCTTCTTTGCTTCATGTGGAAGAAAAAGATATGGACCGCATTATGGGGAAAGTTATCCAGGCGCTAAATCCGGGAGGAATCCTGTATGCTTCATTTCGCTATGGTGAATCTGAAGAATTCCGTAACCAGCGTTTATTTCATGACTATACAGAAGATTCGCTGTATCGCATGTTAAAACGTCAGAGAGGAATTAAGATTATAGAGATCTGGAAGACGGAGGATGCAAGAAACAGTCATCCGGATACAGAGTGGATCAATGTATTGGTAAAGAAAAAAGTGACTGAATCAGGCGAGGACTTATATGAATAAAATTAAAAATATTAACCGGCTGTTCCTGGGAATGGTGATTTTTGCTTTTCTGTTTTCCTATGGTATCGGATTTTTTGTAACAGGACTTGGTACAGAGATGGCTATGATCTTAGGGCAGCTGATGTATTTAATTCCAATCTTGTTTTATATTGTTGTAATGCGTGTACCTGTAAAAGAGGAAATTCCATTCAGGAAAATTAAATGGTCTACAGCATGTATGGTTGTTTTGTTTGTCATTCTGCTGATGCCGCTGGTTTCATTTTTAAATTTATTTTCCATGCTGTTTGTAACAAACCATGTCAATGCCAGTGCTCAGGAACTCAATACCAATCCTTTTTTGGTGAATCTGCTTCTGGTTGGTGTAATGCCGGCAGTTTCAGAAGAATTTATGTTCCGCGGGGTATTTTATGGCAGCTACAGAAGGAAGAATCATGTACAGGGAGCAGTTATGTGCGGATTGATCTTTGGTATGGCACATTTAAATGTGAATCAGTTTCTATATGCGTTCGTAGCAGGATTTGCATTCTGCCTTCTTATGGAGGCTACCGGAAGCATACTGGCGCCTATGCTGGCGCATTTTATTATTGATGCATGGAGTGTAGTGGTACTGGAACTGCAGAAGGTACTGGTACAGGCTGTTCCGCAGGTGTCGGATACAATTCAGAGCGGGAGTCTGTCATCTGATTATATTATAACAGCCCTTCAGGGAGTGGCAGTTGCTGCAGTGATCTGCACAGCCCTGGCGGGATGTGTGCTTGTCTGGATCAGTAAGCACTGCAATCGGGATATCCATTTTATTTCGATTTTCCGGAATGCATTCAAAAGAAGAGAACCGGAAATGTCTTGCATTACTGTTAATGGCGAGCTGCAGGCTGCAGAACAGAATGATAACAGAAGATTAATTACGCCATGCTTTGTTATTGGTGCCCTTATCTGTATTGTTCAGATGATTATAATTGGTTAAAAAGGATAAAGTAAACAGGAACTATCTTTGAACGTGTTTGGAGACATTTCAGTGTATTGCGTGAAGTGTTTTCAGGCACGTTCTGGAATTGAGGTATAGATGAATTTTACACATTTACACGTCCATACAGAATACAGTCTGCTGGATGGATCGAATAAGATAAAAGAATATGTAGCAAGAGTCAAAGAATTGGGAATGAACAGTGCGGCGATTACAGACCATGGGGTTATGTACGGCGTCATCGATTTTTACCGGGCGGCAAAAGAGGCAGGAATTAATCCGGTGATCGGCTGTGAGGTATATGTTGCACCCAACTCCAGATTTGATAAAGAAGCGGCCGGGGGAGATGACAGATATTATCACCTGGTCCTTTTAGCTGAAAACAACCAGGGTTACAGTAACCTGATGAAGATTGTATCCAAAGGATTTGTAGAAGGATTTTATTATAAACCCCGTGTGGATATGGAAGTTCTGGAAACTTACAGTGAAGGAATAATAGCTCTTAGCGCCTGCCTGGCAGGAGAAGTGCAGAAGTATCTTGTGCGTGGAATGTATGAGGATGCAAAAAAAGCGGCTCTTCGGTATGAGGGCATATTTGGAAAAGGGAATTACTTCCTGGAGTTACAGGATCACGGGATTCCGGAACAGAAGATGGTAAATCCCCAGCTGCTGCGCATGAGCAAAGAATTGGATATCGGGCTGGTAGCCACAAACGATGTTCACTATACTTATGCAGAGGATGAATCTCCCCATGATATTCTGCTTTGTATTCAGACTGCAAAGAAACTGGATGACGAAGACCGTATGCGCTATGAGGGAGGACAGTATTATGTCAAATCCCCGGAGGAAATGTCAAACTTATTTCCGTATGCGCCGGAGGCATTGGAAAATACACAAAAAATTGCAGACCGCTGCCATGTGGAAATTGAGTTCGGTGTAACAAAACTTCCCAAATATGATGTACCGGATGGATATTCCTCCTGGGAATACCTGAACAAGCTCTGTTTTGATGGTATGGATGAACGTTATCAACCGGTAACGGATGATTTGCGGTCACGTCTGGAATATGAACTTGGAATTATTAAGGAAATGGGATATGTGGATTATTTCCTGATAGTCTGGGATTTTATTAAATACGCTAAAGATCATGATATTATCGTGGGACCGGGACGTGGCTCGGCAGCAGGAAGCCTTGTTTCCTATACACTGGGGATTACTACCCTGGATCCTATTAAATACAGCCTGCTGTTTGAACGTTTTCTGAATCCCGAACGTGTATCCATGCCCGATATCGACGTGGACTTCTGTTTCGAAAGAAGGCAGGAAGTAATTGATTATGTAGTGGAGAAATACGGAAAAGACCGTGTTGTACAGATTGTTACTTTTGGTACGATGGCTGCAAGAGGTGTTATCCGCGATGTGGGCCGTGTTATGGATCTGCCTTATGCAATGGTGGATTCCATTGCGAAAATGATACCGAATGAGTTAAACATTACCATAGATAAAGCGCTGATCATGAATGGGGAAATGAAAAGCCTCTATGAATCTGATTCACAGGTCAAGACGCTGATTGATATGTCAAAAAGGCTGGAAGGACTGCCGCGGCACACCTCCATGCATGCTGCCGGAGTTGTTATCAGCCAGAAGTCTGTGGATGAATATGTTCCCCTTTCCAGGGCATCTGACGGTTCCATTACCACCCAGTTTACGATGACCACCCTGGAAGAACTTGGGCTGCTGAAGATGGATTTCCTTGGGCTTCGAACTCTGACTGTAATACAGAATGCGGTTCGTCTGGCAGAAAAAAGCACTGGAATCTGCCTGGATATGGAAAAAATAGATTATAACGATAAAGAAGTGCTGGATTCCATCGGAACCGGAAGAACAGACGGCGTGTTCCAGTTGGAAAGCGCCGGAATGAAGAGCTTTATGAAAGAATTGAAGCCGCAGAGTCTGGAAGACATTATCGCAGGAATATCCCTGTACCGTCCGGGTCCTATGGATTTTATACCACAGTATATCCGCGGTAAGAATAATCCGGAGAGCATCACCTATGACTGCCCTCAGCTGGAAGCAATCCTGGAGCCCACATACGGCTGTATTGTATATCAGGAACAGGTTATGCAGATTGTTCGGGATCTGGGAGGATATACACTTGGGCGAAGCGATCTGCTGCGCCGTGCCATGTCTAAGAAAAAGGCATCGGTTATGGAAAAAGAGCGCCAGAATTTCGTGTATGGAAATGAAGAGGAAGGCGTTGCCGGCTGTATCAATAATGGTATCGATGAAAAAGTTGCAAATAAAATATACGATGATATGATCGATTTTGCCAAGTATGCATTTAATAAATCCCATGCGGCGGCATACGGTGTGGTATCTTATCAGACAGCATATCTGAAATATTATTATCCGGTTGAATTTATGGCGGCGCTTATGACGTCTGTCATTGATAATCCCACCAAAGTATCAGAATATATCCTGACCTGCCGCCAGATGGGAATCGATATTCTGCCCCCGGATATCAATGTAGGGGAAAGTGCGTTTTCAGCAGATGGAAAATCCATCCGATACGGACTGTCTGCCATTAAAAGTGTTGGAAAACCGGTTATTGAGGCAATTGTATCCGAACGTGTCCAGAGAGGATCCTATAAGTCTCTAAAAGATTTTATTGAGCGGTTATCCGGTAAAGAGGTTAATAAGCGGACAATAGAAAGCTTTATTAAAGCGGGCGCACTGGACGGACTGGGAGGAACCAGAAAGCAGTTCATGATGATTTACGTACAGATCATGGACAGTGTCAATCAGGAACGGAAATATTCCCTATCCGGACAGATGTCTCTGTTTGATCTTGTAAGCGAGGAAGAAAAAAAAGAATTCGAAATCCGTCTGCCGGACGTTGGCGAATATGAAAAAGAGCAGCTGCTCAGTTTTGAAAAGGAAGTTCTGGGCGTGTATATCAGCGGTCATCCGCTTCAGGAATATGAAGAAAGATGGCGTAAAAATATCTCCCAGGTAACATCAGATTTCATGATTGATGAGGAAATTGGAGTAACAAAGGTAGCGGATGGTATAAAAGCCATAATCGGAGGAATGATTATTAGTAAAACGATAAAACACACCAGAACGAATAAAACAATGGCATTTATTACCGTAGAAGATCTGGTGGGTACCGTGGAAGTGGTAATTTTTCCTAAGGATTATGAGAAGTTCAAGGATCTTCTTGTTGAAGACAGTAAAGTATTTGTAAAAGGAAGGGTTTCTACCGAAGACGACAAACCCAGCAAACTGATCTGTGAAAAGATCTGGGAATTTGAAGAAGCACCAAGGGAACTCTGGATACAATTTGAAGATAAAGAAACTTTTGTGAAGTCAGAAGAGACACTCTATGGGCTGCTGCGCCAGTCTGATGGGAAAGATGCCGTGGTCATATATGTGCGAAATCCAAAGTCTGTTAAGAGGCTGGAACGCAACTGGTCAGTACGGATTGAAGAGCAGCTTTTACGGAAACTTGCTGAAAATTTTGGGGGGAATAACGTAAAAGTTGTAGAAAAGAGTATTGAAAAGTTGTAGAAAATGAATTAGAATGTTTAGGATGAGGAAATTGTATATAAATGAATTAAGGTGAACCTAAAATGAAGGAGGCACAAAAATGGCAAAGCAAATAGAGACAATCGGAGTGTTAACAAGTGGTGGAGATGCACCCGGAATGAACGCTGCAATTCGTGCAGTAGTACGAAGAGCAATTTCAAGCGGTAAAAAAGTAAAGGGTATTTTAAAAGGCTATAATGGCCTGTTAAATGAAGAAATTATTGACTTATCGGCACGTGATGTATCAGATACCATTTCACGGGGAGGTACGATTCTCTATACGGCACGTTGTGCTGAGTTCAGAACAGCAGAAGGACAGAAGCAGGGAGCAGAAGTCTGCAAAAAACACGGCATTGACGGTCTTGTAGTTATTGGTGGAGACGGATCTTTTGCCGGAGCACAGAAACTTGCGAACCTGGGAGTAAATACCATTGGGGTTCCGGGAACAATAGATCTTGATATTGCTTGTTCCGAGTATACAATCGGTTTTGATACCGCTGTTAATACAGCGATGCAGGCAATTGATAAAGTACGTGATACTTCTACATCCCATGAAAGATGCAGTATTATCGAGGTAATGGGACGTGGTGCAGGTTATATCGCATTATGGTGCGGTATTGCAAATGGAGCAGAAGATATTCTGATTCCTGAAAAGTATGATTATGACGAACAGAAATTAATTAATAACATTATTAATAATAGAAAACGCGGTAAAAAGCACCATATTATTATCAACGCGGAAGGAATCGGACATTCTACCAGTATGGCAAGAAGAATCGAAGCTGCTACCGGTGTTGAGACCAGAGCAACGATTCTGGGACATATGCAGCGTGGCGGAAGCCCTACCTGTAAGGATCGTGTGTATGCATCTATGATGGGCGCATATGCAACTGATTTATTATGTGATGGTAAGACAAACCGTGTAGTTGGATATAAAAACGGAGACTTCACTGATTTCGATATTAATGAAGCTCTGGCAATGCAAAAAGGAATTTCAGAATTTATGTTTGAGGTAAGCAGATCTCTTTCAGTATAAGATAAGGAGTATCAGGATGGCAGTAAAATCCTTTGTAGTTTTTGGGTTAGGTAAGTTCGGTGTCAGCGTTGCAACTGCGCTCAGTAATAATGGATGTGAAGTGCTGGCAGTGGATATGGACCCGGATAAGGTACAGGACATTGCAGATGAAGTAACATATGCAGTAAGAGCGAATGTAACAGATCCGGAAGTATTTAAAAGCCTGGGACTGCGAAATATGGATGGGGCAGTTGTTGCGATATCCGGAAATATGGAAGCAAGTGTGATGGCTACCATATTGGCGAAAGAAGCGGGAATACCGTATATTCTGGCGAAGGCTACCAGCCGCATTCATGCCACGGTATTGGAAAAAGTCGGCGCAGACCATGTAATATCGCCGGAAAGCGAGATGGGATCCCGTGTAGCAAGGAATATGGTATTTGGCAGATTTGTAGATACATTTGAACTTTCTTCTACCTATAGTATGGTGGAAATGGAAGTACCGGAATCCTGGATAGGAAGTACCTTAAGGGAGCTGGATATCCGTAATAAGTTTGGAGTTAACATCATCGCCTATAAAATAGGGGATCAGGTAAATGTAAATCTGGACCCGGATGAACCGATGCGGGCAGAACAAACACTGCTAACGGTTGGTGATAATGAAAAACTGAGGAAGATCAGGTAGTATAAGTTTTAACATAAAGTAATTGAAGAATTTAAATGAAAATAAAATAGATAAAGATGAAAAGGCGCTGATGAGAATTAGCGCCTTTTGTCAGAATAGGAGAAATATGATTACCAGTACGTCAAATCAGCAGATTAAGAATCTGCTTCAACTTCAGAAAAAGGGTAAAGTACGGAAAGAACAGGATGTGTTTGTGGTTGAAGGCGTTAAGATGTATCAGGAAGCACCCGGGGAACGGATTGTAAAGACTTATGTTTCGAAGACCTTCTATGAAAAGCCGGAAAATAAAAAGCTTCTGGCCGGAGACAGGCTGGAGGTGGTAGAAGACCGGGTATTTGATGCTGCATCCGATACTAAAACCCCTCAGGGAATTTTGAGCATTGTAAAACAATCCCACTATAACTTAGGAGAGATTCTTACATCTTCTGCCACACCCCATCTATTAATCCTTGAGAATCTCCAGGATCCGGGAAACCTTGGAACGATTATGCGGACGGCAGAGGGTGCCGGTGTGAATGGAATTATTATGACATCAGATACGGTAGATATCTATAATCCAAAAACAATCCGGTCTACGATGGGGTCGCTGTACCGGGTACCATTTTTTTACACTGGTAATATAGAAGAAGTTTTAAAAGAATTAAGAGAAAAAAGTATAAAAACCTATGCTGCGCATCTGAAAGGAGCCCGCAGCTACTATGAGGAAGACTATTCTGCGGGAACGGCATTTCTGATTGGAAATGAAGGGAATGGCTTAAGTGAGGGGCTAAGCGCCCGGTCGGATTGTTACATCAAGATCCCCATGTCAGGCCAGGTAGAATCATTAAATGCGGCTATAGCGGCATCTATATTAATGTATGAAGTGAAGCGCCAGAGGAGAATCTAATGAAAACTTAAGAAATAAGGTTGACAATCTCCTCATATTATTGTACAATACATTCGTAACATAATTTAATAGATTTGTAATAATTGTAATGGAATAGTAGTAAATATTTCATGCAACGCAGTTATTCAGGAGGTAAAAATGAAGGGTAGAATGAAACCTGCAATTTGCTGTACTGTATCAGCGCTTACACTTTCCATGGCAGTATCGATGGTGTCTATGGCGAAAGAAATGCCAAATGCAGGGACATCAAACATACAAGATCAGACACAAGAAAGCGACTGGAATTATCGTGCGGTTGCGGATGTAACGGACGAATTATTTATCAGATCAATGGGTTCCGAGAATGGTAAGATTATTGGCTATCTGCCAAGTGCCGGCGGAGCATATGTTCTGGAAAAAGGGGATGACTGGACTAAGGTTCGCTCAGGAGATGTTGTAGGCTACATAAAGACAGAATATCTTGCATTTGGACAAGATGCTAAGAAACTGGCTGAAGTTTATGGTACTCCGGGAGTAGAGATCTCTTGGGACGGAGTAAATATTTTTAATAATGCCGATCCGGCAGCGAAAATTGTGGATACGGTAAACAGGGGCGAAGGTTACGAGTATACGTCGAATGACGGTACTTGGGTAAATATTCAGCTGGACAATTCAAAAAGTGCGTATGTTCCTGCTGAAGATGTAAAAGAAACACTGCTTCTTGAAACCGCGGTTCCGACGGACGACTATGTGGCACCGGTGAGTGCTTACAGCAATGGAAATTATACAAGTAACAGTTCCAATCAGACATCAGGAAATAACGGTTCAGCCAATACAGGAAACTCTGATAATTCTCAGAATGTGAATAATGTTCCAGAAACAGAGACGACCTGGACGGAAACACCGCAGACAGAAACAACCTGGACAGAAGCACCGCAGACAGAGGCTGCCTGGACAGAAGCGCCTCAGACAGAGACAGCCTGGACAGAAGCACCGCAGACGGAAACAACCTGGACAGAGGCACCACAGACGGAAACGACCTGGACAGAAGCGCCTCAGACAGAGACAACCTGGACAGAGGCACCGGAGACAGAAGCACCTGTAACGGAAACGCCGGCAACAGAGGCACCGGCAACGGAAGCACCGGAGACAGAATCCAATGCAAGTTCCTCAGCAAGTGCCGATGATTTAACTCTGTTGGCATCTATCATTTACTGTGAGGCAGGAAATCAGCCCCGGGATGGTAAAGTGGCAGTAGGTGCAGTTGTAATGAACCGTGTGGCAAGTTCTTCATTTGCCGGCAATATCCGTGACGTTATTTATGAAAGCGGACAGTTCATGCCGACCTGGGATGGAAGTATGTCAAGTGCATTAGCGAATGGAGTGCCAAGTGACTGCTACGAAGCAGCACAGGCTGCCCTGAACGGAGAAAATCCGGTAGGGGGCGCATTGTACTTCAACACAGGTTCCGGAAAAGGAATCAAGATTGGAGCACATCAGTTTTACTAATATGTGAATTGATAGAAGGAAGCCGAACACCTAAATGGTGACGGCTTCCTTTTTATCCCTTCTGAAATATATGAAACTTAAGTTGTATTTTCCTACTATTTATAGTAAAATATAGAGGTAACATATAAATACTCTGACAGGAGGGTAATATTATGGAAATAGAATCTATTTGTTGGCTCGTTTTATTTATTCTCCTTATTGTAATCGAACTTGCTACGATGGGTTTGACAACAATCTGGTTTGCAGGAGGATCCGTTGCAGGGTTCATTGTATCGGTTCTGGATGGAAATATTCTACTTCAAATCCTGGCATTTGTTATTGTCTCCGTGGTACTTTTGATTTTTACAAGACCATTTGCAGTCAGATATGTGAATAAAAATCGGACTAAGACGAATG
>NZ_JNGB01000081.1:0-56526 GCF_001029355.1 Robinsoniella sp. RHS | reverse complement strand
GTATAATCCCCTATGAAGGCAAAAAGATTAGGAGATTGTACATGTTTGGCTATGTTACCATTTATAAACCGGAGTTAAAAGTTAAAGATTATTATAAATATAAAGCATATTATTGCGGTTTATGCAGAACCCTAAAAGAGAACTTCGGATTCCGCGGCCAAATGACGCTGACCTATGATATGACTTTTGTAGTCATTCTGCTTACTTCGCTGTACGAACATAAAATGAAGAACAGCAAATATCATTGTGTAGTACATCCGGTTAAAAAAATGGACATGCTGCAAAATGACTTTACAGAATATGCAGCAGAGATGAATGTAATATTATCTTATTATCATTTTATAGATGACTGGGAAGATGAAAAGAGTATGGCTGGGCTTGCAGGCAGTAAGCTGCTTGGCAAAAGCGTAAAAAGCATCATTTCGAAATATCCGGATAAGTGTAAAACCATACAGCGCTGTTTAAAAAAACTTCAGGAATATGAAAAAAAGCAGATAACGGATATGGATGCCGTTGCCGGAAGCTTTGGCGAATTAATGGGTGAACTTCTGGTTTACAGGAAAGACCAGTGGGAAGACAAACTTCGTAAAATGGGATTTTTCCTTGGTAAATTTATATATATCATGGATGCCTATGAAGATGTGAAAAAAGATATTGAAAAAGGTAATTATAATCCTCTCATCCCATTACAGGGTAAAGAGAATTATGAAGCGGTTTGTGAGCAGATGCTTAATATGATGATGGGAGAGTGCAGCAGAGAATTTGAGTTGCTGCCCTGTCTTTGGGATGTGGATATCCTGAAAAATATACTCTACGTCGGAGTATGGACAAAATATGATAAAATACAAAAAGAAATGAAAGAAGGAAAGGAACAGAAAAATGGTAAGTGATCCATATAGCGTATTGGGGATTTCATCCAATGCGACCAATGATGAAGTAAAGAGAGCATACAGAGATTTGAGCAGGAAATACCATCCTGATTCTTATTCGAATAATCCACTGGCGGGTCTGGCTGAAGAAAAGTTTAAAGAAGTGCAGGAAGCCTATGATCAGATTATGAAGGAACGGGAAAGCGGCTATAGTTCAGGCGGTTATACTGCCGGAGGATATCAGAGCAGCCAGGATGATTCCAATGAGATGAAGTCTGTAACGAATTATATAAATTCGGGATATTATCAGGATGCATTGAATACGTTATCAAGAATGCAGAATCGTACCGCAAAGTGGTATTACTACAGTGCGGTGGCTAATTCCGGTATCGGCAATAATGTGCAGGCGATGAACCAGGCACAGCAGGCATGCAGTATGGAACCAAACAACCAGGAGTACCGAAATCTGGTTAATCAATTGCAGTGGAGCGGTCAGCGTTACCAGTCTAACAGTTATGGGAACGGGCGTTCTGCCGGCGGATGTACGACCGGTAATTGTTGTTGTGATCTGTGGTGTGCAGATTCACTTTGCGAATGTATGGGAGGAGATCTTTGTTCATGCATGTAAGTGGCAAAAAAATGGCATTTTCAGGCCTGTTACTGGCGCTTACGATTGTACTTATGGTGCTGAGCGGTGTCTTTCAGTTTAACACGTTGTTTTTACTGGGAGCAGCTTCGTTTTTCGTGGGAATTATGATCCGGGAATTCGGATTAAAGCTGGGCGCCGGCTTTTACATAGGAGCGGTCATTCTGGGCCTGCTGATAGCGCCGGATAAACTGCACTGCCTTACTTTTGCGATTATGGGACTCTATGTTCTGGCGATTGAATTTGTATGGCTGAAACTTGGAAAAGTATGTCCAAATGCCAAAGGCCGCAGGATATTCTGGATTTTCAAATATCTCATTTTTAATGTATTATTCTTACCGATGCTGTTTCTTTTTCCAAAGCTTCTGTTTGCTGGGGAGATATCAGGATGGATTCTTCTGGTAGCAGTAGTATTGGGACAGATTGTTCTTTTTATTTATGATAAAGCATACGAGTATTTTCAGGCAAGTATATGGGGAAAATACCGGAAACAATTAGGATTTTAAAAAAAGCTCATATGGCTGTACGTAATTGTGCGTCAGCGATATGGGCTTTTTTACATTTTTTACTTCAATCGTTTCTTCTTTTTACGATCCGGGGTTATTACTGTATCCTGGAAATGAAAACATTCTTTTGCAACTGTCTTATTCAATACTAACAGGCAGATCAGATTGGGAATTGCCATAAGTCCGTTCATTGTATCTGAAAAATCCCATACTACCTGCAAAGTAGTAGTAGCGCCGACAAAAATGATCAGGCAGAAGATAATACGGTAAAGATAAGTGATCTTTGGGGACTTCACCAGATATTCCAAAGATTTTTCACCATAGTATTCCCAGCCTAAAATAGTGGAGAAAGCAAATAATGTAATGCCGATGGTGACAAGCCAACCCCCGGCACCACCAAGAGCGGTAGAAAAAGCCTGTATGGTCAGGTTTACCCCGGTGATTACTTTTCCGTCCACACCCAGTGTACCAAGAACACCGGAGGAAGCGATTGCAAGTCCGGTAATGGAGCAGACAACCAAAGTGTCAAAGAAGGTACCTGTCATGTTGATATAACCCTGTCTGGACGGATGATCTGTTTTGGCGGCAGCAG
Source organism: Robinsoniella sp. RHS (assembly GCF_001029355.1). Classification (NCBI taxonomy): domain Bacteria; kingdom Bacillati; phylum Bacillota; class Clostridia; order Lachnospirales; family Lachnospiraceae; genus Robinsoniella; species Robinsoniella sp. RHS. Next base: position 53,913 of record NZ_JNGB01000081.1, on the reverse strand, counting down.
CGGCGATTGGAGCAGATCCAAGCCCTGCTTCATTAGAAAATACCCCTCTTGCGACGCCCCAGCGCATTGCAGAAAGCATGCTGGCAATAATGGTACCGCCCACCCCTCCGGCAATGGCGTCCGGTGAAAAAGCCATATGTATGATCTGTGCAATACCGGCTGGAAGATTTTTAAAATTCAGAATTATGACAATAAGACCGCATATAAAGTAGAGGACGGCCATGAAAGGAACAATCAGGGAGCATACTTTACCGATACTTTTAATCCCTCCCACAAGCACGATCAGAGCCAGAATCATAATCACTGCACCCGTTACAGAGAGCGGAATGCCAAAGGTATCATGCAGGGCAAGGGATATGGAATTTGCCTGGGTCATGTTGCCGATTCCAAAAGATGCCACAACCGCAAAGACGGAAAAGAGTGCAGCAAGAACAGAGCCGATCCATTTGATGCGAAAACCGTTTTTCATGGCATACATAGGGCCGCCTGCCATTTCACCAAATACATTGGTTTCACGGTATTTTACAGCGAGAACGCTTTCTGCATACTTGGTAGAAAGTCCAAACAGAGCACTGATCCACATCCAGACAAGAGCTCCGGGACCACCTATAACCATAGCCGTAGCAACACCAACGATATTTCCTGTACCAATTGTAGCAGCAAGAGCTGTCATCAGAGATTGAAAAGGTGAGATGTCACCACTGTTAGAATCCATATCCGGATCGGCTTTTTGAAAAACGGACCGCAGAGCGTAACCCAGGTTGCGCCAGGGAAGAAATTTGAGGCGAATAGTCATGAAAATGCCGGTTCCGACCAGCAGTATCAGCATGACAGGCCCCCAGACAAAACTGTTAACATCGGATAAGATCGTTGAGAAATTCATGTTGGTTTCCTCCTGATAATTATTCCCGTGAGCAACAAGCCAGACGGACGCGCTTGCGTGTTCATTTGGCGACTGCCACGAGGTTCAAATCCCCCGTCGCCTGAGGCGGGATATTTGACTTAACAAGTTAACACGGTAGTGTATAATTAAATAATTATAGCATGGATAAGAGGTGGGGGCAAGGAGTGTTTCTTTGTGATTTTATGTAGAGATATGCTGTAAATATGCCTTGCAACATTGAAGATTACATATTATAATTTATTGGTACAGGCAGGAAAAAGTAACTGTTTGTAACACAGCCCTCCTTTATGGCGGGAATTACATTTAATGAAAGGAATAAAACTATGGCACAGAATCCAATTGTAACCATTACTATGGAAAATGGCGATGTTATGAAAGCAGAATTATATCCGGAGATTGCACCAAACAGTGTAAACAATTTTATCAGCCTTATAAAAAAAGGTTTCTATGATGGAATTATTTTTCACCGTGTAATCAATGGATTTATGATCCAGGGCGGATGTCCTAACGGAAATGGTATGGGAGGTCCGGGATATAGTATTAAAGGAGAGTTCTCACAGAATGGTTTTGCAAACCAGTTTAAACATACACCGGGTGTTCTTTCCATGGCAAGAGCTATGGATCCCAACTCTGCAGGTTCCCAGTTCTTCATTATGCATAAGAATTCACCTCATCTGGATGGATCTTATGCGGCTTTCGGTAAAATTACGGAGGGTATGGATGTTGTAAATAAGATAGCAGAAACAGATACAGATTACAGCGACCGTCCATTAGATGAGCAAAAGATTAAATCTATGACAGTAGATACTTTTGGTGTTGATTATCCGGAACCGGAGAAATGCTAATTTTTTAACAAACTAAAACAAATTTCATATAAATATTCCTCAGAGTTTGGCATTTTATTAACGAAATAAACCGCCGGACCTGGGGAATATTTTTTTGTTATTTGGAAATACTAGGTCAATTTACAAAAATTTTATAATTAGGGGTCCTGTCCTTTTGAAATGTGATTTTTTGTGAGAAAATCTGTATTTATAGCGAATTTGAGCAGGTTACAATGTGGAATTTTACGAGTATTCAGATGGTAAAAAAATCTTTGTAGTTTTTTTGAAAAAAGGATTGACAAAATTTTAACGGTATAGTATGATGACCTTGTTAAAAAATTGTCAATAAATGAACCAAAACAAATTATAAATTCACCTATTCAAGGAGGAACAAACATGGCTAAGAAAGAAACCACGGTTAATGTAGTACCTGAAGTGATTGACAGTGTTGAAGCATTGAATGCGAAACTGGCTGCTATGCGCGAAGCGCAGAAGGTATTTGCTACTTTCACACAGGAACAGGTAGATAAGATCTTTTTTGAAGCTGCTATGGCAGCAAATATGCAGCGTATTCCGCTGGCAAAACAGGCAGTTGCTGAAACAGGTATGGGTATTGTAGAAGATAAGGTTATCAAAAACCACTATGCTGCAGAGTATATCTACAATGCTTACAGAAGTACAAAGACCTGTGGCGTGATTGAAGAGGATTCTGCATTTGGTATTAAAAAAATTGCAGAGCCGTTAGGATTAATTGCAGCAGTAATCCCAACCACAAACCCGACTTCAACAGCAATCTTCAAGACTTTAATTTCTCTGAAGACCAGAAATGCCATCATCATCAGCCCGCATCCGCGTGCAAAAGACTGTACCATTGCAGCAGCTAAGATTGTTTTAGATGCAGCAGTAAAAGCAGGAGCACCGGAAGGCATCATCGGATGGATCGACGTTCCTTCCCTTGAATTAACAAATGAAGTAATGAAAGCAGCAGACTGCATCCTTGCAACCGGTGGTCCTGGTATGGTTAAAGCCGCATACTCTTCAGGAAAACCTGCTTTAGGTGTAGGCGCTGGTAATACCCCTGTTGTAATTGATGATACAGCAGATGTAAAACTTGCAGTTAACTCCATCATCCATTCCAAAACATTTGATAATGGTATGATCTGTGCTTCTGAGCAGTCTGTAACAGCAGTAGGAAGCATCTATGACGCAGTAAAGAAAGAATTCGCAGACCGCGGATGCTATTTCTTAAAAGGCGAAGAACTGGATAAGGTTCGTAAAACAATCATCATCAACGGCGCATTAAACGCTAAGATCGTTGGACAGTCCGCTTATACAATTGCAAAGCTTGCAGGTGTAGAAGTTCCGGAAGCAACCAAGATCCTGATCGGTGAAGTAGAATCTGTAGACATCAGTGAAGAATTCGCACATGAGAAATTATCTCCGGTACTGGCATTATATAAAGCAAAAGACTTCGATGAAGCTCTTGTAAAAGCAGCTCAGTTAGTAGCTGACGGCGGATACGGACATACAGCATCCCTGTACATCCATCCGGCACAGAAAGAAAAAATGGAAAAACACGCAGCAGCTATGAAGACCTGCCGTGTATTAATCAATACTCCTGCAGCTCAGGGTGGTATCGGTGACTTATACAACTTCAAACTGGCTCCATCTTTAACACTTGGATGCGGATCCTGGGGCGGTAACTCCATTTCCGAGAATGTTGGTGTAAAACACTTAATCAACATCAAGACAGTTGCTGAGAGGAGAGAAAATATGCTGTGGTTTAGAACACCTGAAAAAGTTTACTTCAAAAAAGGCTGTATGCCGGTTGCTCTTGATGAACTGGGAACAATCATGAATAAGAAAAAATGCTTTATCGTAACCGATAGTTTCTTATATAAGAATGGTTATGTAAAACCAATTGAAGAGAAATTAGACGCTATGGGAATCCAGCATACCTGCTTCTTTGACGTAGCTCCGGATCCAACACTTGCATGTGCACAGGCTGGTGCAAAAGCAATGACAGAATTCGAACCGGATACGATCATTGCACTTGGCGGTGGTTCTGCAATGGATGCTGCTAAGATTATGTGGGTAATGTACGAACATCCGGAAGCTGACTTCATGAGGATGGCAATGGACTTCATGGATATCCGTAAGAGAGTATACACCTTCCCTAAGATGGGCGAAAAAGCTTACTTCGTAGCTATCCCTACATCTTCAGGTACAGGTTCTGAGGTTACACCATTTGCAATTATCACAGATGAAAAATCCGGAGTAAAATATCCGTTAGCAGACTATGAACTGCTTCCTAACATGGCTATCATTGATGCTGATAACATGATGAACCAGCCAAAAGGCTTAACAAGTGCTTCCGGTATCGACGTAATGACACATGCATTAGAAGCATACGTTTCCATCATGGCTACAGACTATACAGACGGTCTTGCATTAAAAGCAATTAAAAATGTATTCCAGTATCTGCCTTCAGCATATGAAAACGGAGCAAATGATCCGATCGCAAGAGAAAAAATGGCTGATGCTGCTTGTATGGCAGGTATGGCATTCGCTAACGCATTCCTTGGAATCAACCACTCTCTTGCCCATAAATTAGGTGCATTCCATCACCTGCCACATGGTGTTGCAAATGCTTTAATCCTTACAAGAGTTATGCGTTTCAACGCAGTTGACGTTCCTACAAAGATGGGTACATTCTCTCAGTATCAGTATCCGCATGCAAAAGAAAGATATGCGGAAGCAGCTCGTTTTGCAGGCATCGTAGGCAAGGATGACAATGATACATTCGAAAAATTAATTGCAGCATTAGAAGACTTAAAAGAAAAAATTGGTATCAAAAAATGCATCGCTGATTACGGCGTAGATGAAAAATACTTCCTGGATACATTAGATGACATGGTAGAGCAGGCATTTGATGATCAGTGTACAGGAGCTAACCCAAGATATCCTCTTATGAAGGAAATCAAAGAAATTTATTTAGCTGCATACTATGGCAAATAGGATTCCTATATGGTATAGTTTATAGATAAGCTGTTCAGTCGGATACCTTGCTATAGTATGAAGAATTACGGCAGATTGAGTCTACAGTCTGCCGTAATTTCCACGATCAGTTTTATTCCAAGAACGGTTGAATGGCAGTTTGTAAACATCAATTGCCAGGCAGTCCTCCTTAGTACATTACAAGTGTCTGCCTGGCAGAACCAACAACATGGAAAAGGGGGATTTTCTAATGTCAGAATTACAGATTATTGCAAAAAGGGACCAGAAAATGGTTTACAGAGACGGCGGCAAGGCGGTCAAGGTATTTGAATCAAGTTTCACGAAAGCAAATATTTTAAATGAAGCATTAAATCAGGCAAGAGCAGAAGAAACGGGACTTAATATCCCGCAGGTTCTGGAAGTAACGAAAGTCGATGGAAAATGGGCGATCGTATCTGAATTTGTCCAAGGTAAGACATTAGAGCAGTTGATGCAGGAGCATCCGGAAAGGCTTGAGGAATATATGAATTTATTTGTTGACCTTCAGCTAGAGATGCACAGCAAAAAAGCACCTTTATTAAACAAGTTGAAAGATAAGATGATTCGTAAGATTACTGCAACAGGTCTGGATGCAACTGTTCGTTATGAACTCAACACCCGCCTGCAGGGGATGCCTACCCATACCAAAGTATGTCATGGCGATTTCAACCCGAGCAATATTATTATCGATGAAAGCGGAACAGCTGCGATTGTTGACTGGGCACATGCCACCCAGGGTAACGCAAGTGCCGATACCGCCAATACTTATCTCTGCTTCGCATTGCAAAATCATGAAGCAGCAAAGCTTTACATGGATCTATTCTGCAGGAAGAGTGACACGGCAAAACAATACGTAGAGCAGTGGCTTCCGATTGTAGCTGCATCCCGCCTCACAAAAGGTGTGGAAGCAGAAAAAGAATTTTTAATGAAGTGGATTGATGTTTGCGAATATCAATAGAATGACTGGAATAAAATTGAAGATTGAGTAGTGGGGAACGAAGGAATGCCGGGTGATTGGGCATTCCTTTGTTCTTGTGGTTTACTAAGATGATATAGATTGCGGATATTGCAGCATTTTTTGGACTAAATATGATATAATAAAAATATTGCAAATAATTATTTAATAGTTTAACATAATAAAAAATTAAATCTTTTCAGGCTGCATCAATAAGAATTTATATTACAGCCTAATCGGAGCCCTATGATTATCATAAATGACATTATATTCAATCAAAACATAGAGAACAACAATATAATAGAAGAAATAAACCAGTTTTTCAATCGCCTGCAAAAGGAAGGATGGAAAGTGATAACTGCAGCATCTGACATGTCTTATGATCTGGAATCCGTAATTCTGATCACAAATTCAGCTGCCAATGGAAAAAAAGCGAAAAACGCAGGAATTCCCTGCGTTTTTTATGATGCAATGGGAAGTGCAGCCGGTATTTACGGGGTTGATATGGTGGTAGAAGGTCTGGAAGAAGTGGACAGCGAATTCTTGATGAGTGTCTATAACAGACACTATAAGATCGCTTCTGTTATCACGGAGACAGCCCGTTTACTTATTCGGGAAACTGTACCGGAAGATGTGTATGAATTATATGAGATATACAAAGATCCGGTGATATCCAGGTATTTACCGGCACTGCCAAAGGATCTTAATGAGGAAAGAGAGATTTTGGAATCCTATTTTGATCATATGTATGCATTATATGGATATGGAATGTGGACTGTAGTTGAAAAAAGTTCCAGTCAGATGATTGGCAGAGTGGGATTTGAAAATGGGGAATTGGAAGGAGCAGGAATGATTGAACTGGGATATCTGATTGGCAGCGTCTGGCAGAAACAGGGATATGCATTTGAAGCAGTCAGAGCTGTTCTGGATTATGGGAAGACATTTTTGGGATTTGAGGAAGTCTATATCAGAACGAAATCAGAGAATCTGGGTTCCCGTGCTTTGGCTGAAAAAGCAGGCTTTCAGCTGATCAAAGATGGTGATATACAGTATTACAGAAGGGGATTATAATGGCTGAGGAAGAAAAGCAGGAATATCGTGTGCGGATTAAAGATATAGCAGATGAGCTGGGGGTGAGCACAGCCACGGTATCTAATGTCATCCACGGGAAGACGAAAAAGATTTCCGAGACTACCGTAGCAAAAGTGCAGGAAGTATTGGAGAAAAATCAGTATCTTCCCAATATGGCATCTATTTTGATGGCGCAAAATGATGCGCGCATCATCGGGGTGATACTTTCTGATGACTGTAAATACGAAGGCAGAATGATTGAAGATCCATTTGTCGGTACGGTGGTTTCCAACCTTTTGAAGGAAATTCAGGCAAAGGGATATTTTATGCTGCTTCGGGAAGAAGATGATTTGGAGGAAATTGTCCGATATTCTTCGATCTGGAATATGGCTGGGATTCTATTACTGGGATTTTGTGAACAGGAGTATGAGAAGCTGAGAAGCAGAATGAGAATTCCGTTTGTTGTAATTGACGGTTTTCTGAAAAAAATAGATCGCTATGGGAATATCGGCATTGATAACTTTAGCGGTGGATACCAGATGGGGGAGTATCTGTGGAATATGGGGCATCGTAATATATTATTTCTGGCAGATAATGATGAGTGCGCAGATCACCAGAGATACTGTGGATTTGTGAAGGCTATCACGGAATGGGGCGGAGGTATGTGTGATTTTAAAATGCTGCCAATGGAAGCCGGAAAACGCCCGGAGGTCTATGAACAATTATTATCCCAACTGGGAGAATATACGGCGGCGTTTTGTGCTTCTGATGTATATGCCATAGAATTTATGAGTTATTTGACGGATCATGGGTACCGTATACCGGAGGATTTTTCCGTATCCGGGTTTGATGATGTGTCGGCGGCACAGATAGTGAGACCAAAGCTTACTACAATCCGGCAGGATTTAAAAGAGAAAGCGGCTTCGGCAATGGATTTACTGGAGTCAATGATGAAAGGAAATATTATACAGGAAGAAAGGATCTTACCGGTTATGCTGGTGGAACGGCAGAGTGTAAAAAAAATATAATGTGGCTTTCGTTAAATTGTACAAAAATATCTTGAAAGAATTGGCTTTGGTTACGCGGTTAACCTTTTGTTTTTCAGAAAATGCGTGATAGGATAAAGGTATTGGAAAGAAAGGAATCCTTTCCAGAATGCCGACTTATAATGCGAGGAGAAACAAAATGACGAATAATGATGAAAACAGAGCATTTTTAACAAAAGCAGATTTCATGGAAGGATTTCATGAAATAGGAATAAAAAAAGGAGCAGCCGTTTTTGTGCACACTTCGCTGAGCAGTCTTGGATTTGTATGTGGAGGGGCACAAGTTGTGATTGAAGCACTGTTAGAGTCTGTTGGTGAGGAAGGAACCATTATGATGCCAACCCAGAGCTGGAAGAACATGGATCCGGATACAGGAGTTCATGGGGATCTTCCAAGAAAGTGGTATCCTGTCATACGCAAATGCTGGCCTGCATATGACCCTGAAATCACCCCTTCCAATAACATGGGGGCAGCAGCAGAAATGTTCCGTAAATGGCCGGGTGCAAAGCGCAGCAGTCATCCGGTGCGTTCTGTGACAGCGGTGGGAAGATATGCAGAGTTTTTAACAGAAAAGCACGATTTATCCAATATCTTTGGTGCAGGATCCCCGATCGATCGCTTGTACCAGCTGGGCGGGGAAGTTTTACTCATTGGAGTGGGATATGATAAGAACACATCGCTGCATCTGGCAGATGCAATAGCTGATTATCCGGGAAAGCATAGTGAGGTTCAGAGCAGTGCAGTCAATAAGGGCGGAATCAGACAATGGGTTACTTACGAGACACTGGCGGTGGATGGTGAGGATTTTCAAAAAATTGGGGAAGCTTTTGAAGAGGAAAACGAAGTTAGGGTGGTACAACTGGGAAATGCGGATGTTCGCATCATGAAGCAAAGAGAACTGGTGGACTTTGCTGTTAAGTGGATTGAAAAATATAGAAAATAAAAGAATATAAGAGGCGGATTCTGAAAAACATTGAAAGCTTTTTCTAAACCTGATATAATGCAGAAAACAAAACGAAAGGTGGAGGAATAAATGATTCAGGATATAGAACCATATGTTTTAGATAATCAGTATACCCCTGATTTGCCAAATAAGGATAGTTTTCTGCTTTGTTTTCATGGAAATGAAGTTTTGATAAATATCAGTGATGACCAAATCGTCTTTCCGAGGTTAAAAGACCTGGAATCGATGGAAGAGAATTTGCAGGAGGGATGTACTTATTTATTTTCAATCAACAGCCAGAGTTTTTATCTGGCAAATAACATAGCAAATTCCCCTGGAACAGGATTTACCATGGCGAATGTGGAAATATTCCGGACTGCACAGCCCCAATATCTGTCATTTGCAGGAATAACCGCATTTCAAATATTCAGCTGGTATCAAACCAGACGTTTTTGTGGCAGATGCGGTAAACCTATGAAACATCATGATAAAGAACGAATGATGTTTTGCAGCGAATGCGGATTACAGGAATATCCCAAACTTTCACCTGCAGTAATTGTAGGAATTGTAGATGGAAATAAGCTTCTGATGTCCAGATATTCCGGGCGGAATTATAAGAAATATGCTTTGATAGCGGGATTTGCAGAGGTTGGTGAGACGATTGAAGAAACAGTAAAACGGGAAGTTATGGAAGAAGTGGGGCTTAAAGTAAAGAATATAAGATATTATAAAAGCCAGCCCTGGGCTTTTTCCAGTACATTGCTGTTCGGATTTTATGCAGACCTTGATGGCGCAAAAGACATAACGCTGGATCGGAATGAGCTGGAATTTGCAGAGTGGTTTAACAGAGAAGATATACCGGTTTGCGACACCGCGATTAGTCTGACGAATGAAATGATAATGAGATTTAGAGAGAATAAAGAGTAAAAATTATACAGATTAGAAGGTAACGTTATCGAAGACCAGAATAATGATTGACAATGCGTAAAAGTTCCTGTATACTACATACATACCAATAGTATGTATACAGGAGATGAACGTATGGCTAGAAATAAGTATCCGGAAGTTACAGTAAATCGTATCTTAGATGTGGCTACCAGATTGTTTGTGGAAAAAGGATACGATAGTACAACAATTCAGGCAATAATAGATGAATTGGGGGATTTAAGCAAGGGTGCCATCTACCATCATTTTAAATCCAAAGAAGATATTATTGAAGCCGTTATGGAGCGTATGTTTGCAGAGATGTATAGTAGTGTATATGCGATAATGGAAGACTCATCATTAAATGGTTTACAGAAGATACAGAAAACGATTCGGGTTTCTTTGGGAAATCCAAATCAGGAAAAGGTACTGAAGTCGGCGCCGGATCTAATGCATAACTCACGCTTTTTGGCAGCACAACTGTATGGTAGTATTAATAATTTTTGCAGAGAAGTGATAGAGCCTCTGGTGCATGAGGGAATTAAAGACGGTTCCATTTGTACGAAGTATCCCAAACAATTGGCGGAGATGCTGATAATCCTGTCTAATATCTGGTTGAACCCGGCAGTATTTCCGGTTCCGGATAATGAACTGTATGATAAATTTTTATTTCTAAAAGATGTAGGAGAGCGTATAGGCATTCCCGTTTTAGATGATAGTATGCTTGAAAGACTGCAATACTTTCGACGCATCATGGATGAGAACTCAGCAAAAGAATTATCATAAAAAAGATAGCAACTCAATTACTGTCACGTAATATAGTGGCAGTATATTTTTAAAAACATACATACCAAACGTCGGTATCAATTAAGGAGGATTTAGAATGAATCAAAAAACAACTTTATTCCACCGGGATTTCACACTGGTGGTAATCGGACAGATTATTTCCCTTTTTGGAAATGCAATTATTCGATTCGCACTGCCACTTTACCTGCTGAATATAACGGGATCTGCTGCTTATTTTGGGCTTGCCAGCGCACTGTCATTTATTCCAATGATTGTGTTAACTCCTATTGGAGGGATGATTGCAGACAGGGTGAATAAAAGAAATATTATGGTGGTACTGGATTTTGCCACAGCAGCGCTCATAACTATATTTTCAATTACTATGGGGAGACTGAATCTGATTGTACTATTGATCATTACATTAATGATTCTTTATGGAATACAGGGGGTTTATCAGCCGGCTGTTCAGGCTAGTATGCCCCTGCTGGCAGATGAAGAACATTTGCTGCAGGCGAATGCCGTGATCAATCAGGTCAGCGCACTTTCTAATTTACTGGGTCCTATTATAGGAGGAATATTATTTGGATTATGGGGGCTGCCCCCGATTTTGGCAATCGGCGGTATTTGCTTTTTCTGCTCTGCGGTAATGGAGATTTTTATACGTATTCCAAATGTGAAGACCAGAAAAGCGACAAGTATGCTGGTATTAGTGAAAAGTGATTTTAAGGAAAGCATGACTTTTATTGTTAAAGAAAACCCCATTATCATGAAAGGAATCATGATTGTGGCAGCGTTTAATTTATTCCTGAGTTCTATGGTGATGGTATCCATGCCGGTTATGATTACACAGACTCTGGGTATGCCGGACCAGATGTATGGATATGCCCAGGGGGCTTTGGCAGCAGGTGGGTTACTTGGCGGCATACTGACGGGTGTTCTGGCTAAAAAATTAAAGGTGGAGCAGACCTCATGGATGCTTTTAGGTTCTGCGATACTGTTAATTCCTATGGGGGCTGTGTTTTTAATTGATTGTACCCCAATGGCTGCGTATATCATTATTACCATAAGCAGTTTTGGATTGATGGGTATGTCTACCATGTTCAGCGTGCAGATGCTATCTTTTGTTCAGGGGCAGACTCCGGCACATTTATTAGGAAAGGTAATTTCCTGGGTACTGGCATTGGCTATGTGTTCGCAGCCGGTTGGGCAGGCAATGTATGGAGCTCTATTTGAAAAATTTAAAATGACACCGCATATCGTTATTTTTGGTGCAGCTTTTATCTCAATTGTAATTGCATTAGCAGCAGGAAAAGTCTTCCGATCCATGGGACAGTCATTTGAAAAGGAAGAAGTGGGAAGTTATTAGAGAAATATCTTGTACCAGGTTTTGAATTTACTCAAAACCTGGTTCTTTTGTTATCTGAAAAAGAAATCTTATTCCGGGAACAGTAAGAAATTAAAAGTTGAAATAAGTCAAAAAACCTCGTATAATCAATTTTATATAAGAAATATCTATGAAATAAAGCGAGGTGCCTGATGAAAGAAACAAAAGTCATTTGTTTTACGAATAATAAAGGAGGAAGTGGTAAATCTACTACCTGCTCTAATGTAGGATGTGCTATGGCTATGGCCGGGAAAAAAGTGCTTTTGATCGATGCGGATATGCAGCTGAATTTATCACTGTCATTTTTTACAGAGGATGAGGTATTAGAATTTGCTACAGGCGATAAGAATCTTTATCAGGCGATAAAGGCCCAAAAGGACTTGAGTGATTACATAGTTTCTACCGCTTATGAGAATCTGGATCTGATTCCTTCTTCTACTTTAATGAGTTCTATTGAATATGAATTGTTTACAAAATGGCAGAGAGAATTAATTCTGAAAAAGTGTCTTGAGAAGGTTCGTACATCCGGTATCTACGATTATATACTGATTGATGCACCTCCTACGCTTGGAGGATGGGTAATGAACATACTCTGTGCATCCGATCAGGTAATCATACCGGTAGAAGCCAGTCCCTGGGGCTTATTTGGCCTGGCAAATATGTTTGATTTTTTAAATGAGGTGAAGCAGATTTCAACAGAACTGAAACTGTTGGGAATTGTAGTAACAAAAGTAGATACCAGAAAGAATTATTTTAAACAGACAATGGAAACATTAAAGGAGATGGAAGATATCCATTTATTCGAATCTTATATTCGGGTGGACAGTTCTATCGAATGGTCACAGGATAACAGCGCACCGGTAGTTGCCTATAAAAAGAGCAGCAGAAGTGCAAAAGAATATACAGCATTGGCAGAGGAGGTACTGGAAATTGGCAGTAGGTAGAGGAAGCATCATGAGAGCAGCGAAATCAGGAAGTAAAAAGGAAAATAATATAGAGTTTATGACACAGGCAACAGAAAATCAAGTGGAGGAAAAAAGTATGGCAGAAGAGAAGCAGGAAGTAAAAGAAGCAGCTGAAATGCCGGCAGAAGAACAAAAGGAATCTGTTAAATCAGAAACAAAAGCGGAAGTGTCTGCAGCTGAAAAACCCGTGAAAAAAACGACCAGAAGAAAAACTGCGCCTAAGGAAGAGCCGGTAACGAAGGAAGAGCCAGATAAAAAGGCTGAACCGGCAAAGAAGGCAGAACCAGCTAAAAAAGCGGCTTCGGCAAAGAAAACGGCTGCAGTAAAAACAACATCAAAAGCAGCACCTGTGAAAAAAGCAGCTGCAAAAACAAAGGCTTCGTCACGAGTAAAAAAGGAAACGAAAGAAACCGTTATGGTTGAACAGGAAACAGGGGTACAGAAGAATTATATCGGTATTAAGGATAAAATGCCCACTTATTTATTATAAAAAGTTTTTTCTGAATACCTTTCTTTTCCTGCATTTATTATACGGCAGCAGCGGGTTTTGGATTAGGTAGATTTCAATGTGGATTTTTGTTGTTTTCTAGGATTTGAACTTGCGAATCCCAAATAAATGTGGTATATTAATGTTAATATGTTAACAATGACAAAAAAGTGATAAAGAAGGGACGGGAATCATGAATAGTTTTGATATTAAGACGAAGATATATTTCGGTGACAATGCATTAGACCGTTTGACAGATATTCCATATCAGAAAATAATGATTATAACAGATCCGTTTGTAGTCCAGAGCGGTATGATCGAACTGGTAACAAGACGATTGGACAAGAGTGGGAAAGAATATTCCATATACAAAGATGTAGTGCCGGATCCGCCGATTGAAAAAGTAGTTTTAGGCGTAAAAGCACTGTTGGAATATCAGCCGGAAGCAATTGTTGCAGTAGGCGGTGGTTCCGCGATTGATTCCGCAAAAGGTATGCGTGAGTTTGCTACAAAGCTTGGTGCAAAAGAAGAAATGGCTTTAATTGCAATACCTACTACAAGTGGTACAGGCTCTGAAGTAACGTCATTTTCTGTCATTTCCGACCCGGTAGAACAGATTAAATATCCACTGGTTTCCGAAAGCCTGCTTCCAACCGAAGCGATTTTAGATGCAGAGCTGACCAGAAGTGTTCCGCCTGCAATCACAGCAGATACCGGAATGGATGTATTTACCCATGCGTTAGAAGCATATGTAAGTACCGAAAATCAGGAATTTGCAGCAGCATTATCCGAAAAAGCAATTGAAATCTGCGGCAGCTTCTTATTACGTGCTTACCTGGATGGAAGCGACACACATGCCAGAAAGAAAATGCATATTGCATCTTGTCTTGCAGGACTTGCATTTAACTCCGCTTCGCTGGGGATTAATCACAGTATGGCACATCAGCTGGGTGCAAGATTCCATATTCCTCATGGACGTGCGAATGCAATGCTGCTGCCATTTATTATTCAATATAACAGTTACATAAGCAAACACAGCAGAAGTCAGAAGGAATACCCGAAACAGGTTAAAAAATACGTAACGATCGCAAGAATCTTAGGACTTCAGAACTTTAATACAATCACTACCATTAGAGCATTGGTAGCCTGGGTACAGTTCATGTTAAGAGAAATGGATATTCCGCTTTGTATTGCACAGACTGGAAAATGCACAAAAGAAGAATATTTTGCAGCAATTCCGGCTATGGCGGATGCAGCTTTAGCGGATGCCTGTACACCAACCAATCCAAGAGTTCCAACCAAAGATGATATTATGGATATCTACGAACGTCTCTGGGATGTAAATTAATAAATAGATACGAAATAGGGCCGCACAAGAGCATTTTTCAGAGATGATCTTGTGTCTGGCTCTGTTTTTTGGAGAGAATATGAAAAAAGATGCGGGTCATTATTTGACAAATCCCTGGATAGTAGGAATACTTGCCGTGATCAGCACTGCTTTGTGGGGAAGTGCGTATCCCTGTGTGAAATCGGGATATGAGATCTTTCAGATAGCTGCAGAGGATATTGGATCAAAAATTTTATTTGCGGGCTATCGATTTTTCCTTGCAGGGATCATGACGTTTGTTTTTGTATGGATACTAAAGAAAAGATTCCCGGTTCCGGTTCGGAAAATGATACCCGGAATATTGGGACTGGGTGTGGTACAGACCACGATACAGTACATTTTTTTCTATATCGGAGTTGCGAATACCACCGGTGTAAAAGGATCAATCATTAGTGCGTCGAATTCCTTTTTTACCATATTGCTGGCTCATTTTTTTATGAAAAGTGAGAAGCTGAATATTCAAAAATGTGTGGGGTGTCTTCTTGGGTTTGGAGGAGTCATTCTTACTAATTTTTCCCTGAGTGGATGGGATACATCTTTTTCAATTCAGGGGGAAGGATTTTTGATGATTTCTGCATTGGCATATTCTGTGGCTTCTTTGTGGTCAAAGCGGCTTGCGCAAAAAGAAGATCCCATTTTGATTACTGCATTGCAGCTCTTATCTGGAGGTGCTCTGTTAATTGGTATAGGATTTTTAAGCGGTGGAAAGATTGTCATCGGATTCTCTGCATCCGGGTTACTTCTGCTTTTATATATGGCATTTATATCCTCTGCAGCATTTTCCATATGGACGATTCTGCTGAAATATAATCCCGTGGGAAAGGTAGCGATCTATGGATTTATGATTCCGGTGTTTGGAGTGTTTTTATCTGCAATTTTCCTTCAGGAGAATGCCTTTACCCTGAGAAATCTTGGGGCATTGATTCTCGTCAGTGCCGGAATTATAGTCGTTAACAGGCGTAAGATAAAGTAGTTAAAGTAAATGTGCACAGAATACAGGGCTGTAACTTATGCGTTTTTCTGAAATGCAAAAAATCAGGAGAATTGGAGTTGCCAGCCGTGTATATCTGTGCTATGATAATTATAGAATTGGAAACGGTACCGATAACGTTACCGGAAACAGATAAAGAAGAACAGAGGAGGCACTTATATGAGAGCCAGTGGAATGTTATTACCGATAGCCAGCCTTCCATCTAAGTATGGAATTGGCACATTTTCAAAAAGCGCATATGATTTTGTAGATATATTAAAGGCGGCAGGCCAGAAGTTCTGGCAGATTCTTCCTCTAGGTCCTACGGGTTATGGGGATTCACCATACCAGTCATTTTCTACCTATGCTGGAAATCCATATTTCATTGATCTGGACCAGCTGGTGGAAGAAGGATTGTTAAGTGAAAAAGAATGTAAGTCTTTTGATTTTGGTACAAATAGAAGACATATTGATTATGGAAAGATCTATGACTCCCGATTTCTCCTTTTACGGAAAGCATACGAGCACTGTGAATTAGAAGGAAATCAGGATTACCAGAAATTCTTAGCAGAGAATGAGGAATGGCTGGATGATTATTGCCTGTATATGGCAGTAAAAAATCATTTTGACGGAGTCAGCTGGGACCATTGGGATGAGGATATCCGGCTTCGTAAACCGGAGGCAATGGAAAAGTACAGGAATCTGTATGAAGATGAAATTAATTTTTTCCGCTTTCAGCAGTTTAAGTTCCAGGAACAATGGTATGCATTAAAGAAATACGCAAATCAAAGCGGTGTGGAGATTATTGGAGACATTCCCATTTATGTAGCATTTGACAGCGCAGATACCTGGGCGCGTCCGGATTTATTTCAGTTTGATGATGAGAATCTGCCCATCGATGTAGCTGGGTGCCCTCCGGATGGATTTTCAGCTACAGGCCAGTTGTGGGGGAATCCTCTGTATAAATGGGAATATCACAAAGAGACCGGATATGTATGGTGGGCAAAACGTATGGAACGGTGTTTCCGCCTTTACGACATTGTGAGGGTAGATCATTTCCGGGGATTTGATGAATATTACGCGATTCCTTATGGAAATAAGACTGCAGAAAATGGATGTTGGAAAAAGGGTCCGGGACTGGATCTGTTCAGGCAGTTAAGGAAGCAGTTAGGGGAAATGCGGGTGATTGCGGAAGATCTCGGATATTTAACTCCAAGTGTTATACAGATGGTGGAAGAGAGCGGATTCCCGGGGATGAAAGTGCTGGAATTTGCATTTGATTCCAGGGAACCAAGTAATTACCTGCCTCATAACTATGACAAGAACTGTGTGGTTTATACCGGTACCCACGATAACCAGACACTGAGAACCTGGTATTATGAAATGGCAGAGGAAGACCGGGAGCTTGCTAAAGAATATATGAATCTGTATGGCAGAAGCGATGAAGAAATTCACTGGGAGTTCATTCGTTTGGCACTTTCCAGTGTGGCAATGCTGGCGGTAATACCGGTACAGGATTATCTTTATCTGGATTCCGATGCCAGAATTAATACGCCGTCTACTTTAGGTGATAATTGGACCTGGCGTTTAACCGATGAAGATTTTGATGAAGAATTGATTAGCAAAATCAGAAAACTTTGTGTTTTATTTGGCAGAAGTGAGTAAGACAATGGGATAGATAAAACCGGAGCAGAGGATAGTACTGCATTACATCTTATTTTTCTTGTATTTTTATTCATCAGTTGATATACTTTTACTATTAGATAGTGGGAAGAGGAAGATCAATGGAAACTATTACGATTAAGGATATAGCAAAGTTATGCGGTGTTGGTGTGAGTACGGTGTCCAGGGCGATGAATAATCATCCGGATATTAATGAAGAAACGAAGCAGAAAATCATGGAAGTGATTAAGGATTATCATTATGTCCCCAACAACAGCGCAAGGAATTTAAAGCGTGCAGATGCAAAGGCAATTGCAGTATTAATTAAGGGGATTACGAACCCGTTTTTCAGCAAAATGATCAAAATATTTGAGCAGGAAATTCAGGAGAAAAAATATACATTTGTCCTGCAGCATGTGGATGACCACCAGGATGAGGTGGATGTTGCAATCCGCCTGGAAAAGGAAAAAAGATTGAATGGAATTGTATTTTTAGGCGGTCATTTTTCCCATTCCAGAGAGAAGCTGGAGCAGATTCCAGTTCCCTTTGTACTCAGTACAATCGGTCTGCGGGACCAATCCGGCAGTGAAAAGTATTCCAGTGTCTACGTGGATGATGTAAAGGAAAGTGCCAAGATGGTAAGTTACCTGATTGAGCAGGGACACCGTAAAATTGCTATAATCGCATCCGGTGAGGATGATGAGAGTATTGGAAGGCTCCGGCTGGAGGGGTACAGAAGGGCGCTGGAGGAACATGGTATTGAATACGATGAATCCTATGTAGCCCGGATGAAGGACGATGTGGATAGTTATTCAATGGAAAACGGTTATGCAGTTACGAAGGAACTGCTGGAATCAGGAAAAGATTTTACGGCTATCTTTGCAATTTCTGACAGTATTGCAATTGGATGCTGCAAGGCTATTTTTGATGCTGGAAAGAGTGTGCCGGAGAACTATTCGGTAGCGGGATTTGACGGTCTGGAAATGGCGGCTTATTATCATCCGTCTGTCACAACAATAAAACAGCCGGTAGAGGAAATGGCAGAAGCTACGATAAAAATGCTCTTTGATGTGATCTTAAACGGTGCACGGGAACAGCAGAGAGTATTTGATGGAGAACTAATAGAGGGAAAATCCGTAAAAAGGATAGTGTGAGAATGAGATAAAGTATCTGCAGGATATGGGAGTGTAAAATATTGTGATTAAAAGAGAGTGAAAAAAGTTTCTTCGAACTTATGCACTCTCTTTTAATTTTCATTTTAGAGAATTGTTCGAAAGGGGCGCTATTCATCCATTGCTTTTTTATTTTAGAAAATATATAGAATCATTTTAGAAATTCTGGGCGCGAAAGTCCTTGTAAAAAATCATTAAATCATATACAATATACAAAGATTATAATTGTTAACGATTAAACTAAAACAGGTGACAATATGGGAATTATAAAAGCAAGTAAGCTTGTATATGAATATTTTAAATATGGGGAAGACGGAAATGTAGAATCTACCCAAAGAGCGATTGATCATGTGGATCTGGATGTGAAAAAAGGGGATTTTATTGCAATATTGGGTCATAATGGCTCTGGAAAGTCTACCCTGGCAAAGCATTTGAACGCGATTCTGATACCTACGGAAGGAACGCTGTATGTGGATGGGATGGATACCCGGGATGATAACAAGGTGTGGGAGATACGGCAGACTGCAGGCATGGTATTCCAGAATCCGGATAATCAGATTATAGGAACGGTAGTGGAAGAAGATGTTGGGTTCGGACCGGAAAATATGGGAGTGGAGTCCAAGGAAATCTGGGAACGGGTTGAGGAGAGTCTGAAAGCAGTCGGCATGTGGGAATATCGGGAAGCATCTCCGAATAAACTTTCCGGCGGACAAAAGCAGCGCGTTGCCATTGCAGGTGTCGTGGCGATGCATCCAAAGTGTATTGTTCTGGATGAGCCAACTGCTATGCTAGACCCAACCGGCAGAAAAGAAGTAATCCGTACCGTAAGAGCTTTAAATCAGGTAGAAGAGGTGACGGTAATTCTGATCACCCACTATATGGAAGAAGTGGTACATGCCGATAAAGTTATTGTGATGGATGAGGGCAGAGTTGTAATGCAGGGAACGCCCAAAGAAATTTTCTCACAGGTGGAAACCCTGAAAAAATATCGTCTGGATGTTCCTCAGGTAACGCTGTTGGCTCATGAGTTAAAAAAGGCAGGTGCAGATCTGCCGGAAGGTATTTTAAGTGTAGATGAGTTGGTGAATGAACTATGTCGATGAAAATAGAAAATTTAAGTTATGTGTACAGTGAAGGTACAGCATTTGAAAAGAAGGCTCTGGATAATATTAATCTGGAGATTCCAGATGAACAGTTTATCGGGATTATCGGTCATACCGGATCAGGTAAATCCACATTGATCCAGCATTTGAATGGCCTTGTTAAAGGGACATCCGGTAAGATCTATTATGACGGGGAAGACATCTATCAGGACGGGTATGATATGCGCAGTCTCAGAAATCAGGTAGGACTGGTTTTCCAGTACCCGGAGCACCAGCTGTTTGAAATTGATGTATTTACCGATGTCTGTTTTGGTCCTAAAAATCAGGGATTGTCAAAGGAAGAGACAGAAGCGAGGGCATTAGAGGCGCTTCAGCAGGTAGGACTTAAGGAAAAGTACTATAAGAAATCTCCATTTGAATTGTCCGGTGGACAAAAGAGAAGAGTGGCTATTGCCGGAATTCTCGCGATGCAGCCGAAAATGTTGATTTTAGACGAGCCTACTGCTGGTCTGGATCCCAAAGGACGGGATGATATTCTGGATCAGATAGCAAAACTCCATAGGGAGAGAAAAATAACGGTTGTTCTGGTATCACATAGTATGGAAGATGTTGCGCGCTATGTGGAGCGTATTATCGTTATGAACAAAGGAAAAGTCATGTTTGATGGCAAGCCAAAGCATGTCTTCCAGCATTATAAAGAGTTAGAAGCAATTGGATTGGCGGCGCCGCAGGTAACTTATGCTGTAAAGGCCCTTGAGAACAAAGGATGGAATATTGATACCAGCGCTACCACGGTAGAAGAGGCAAGGGATGCCATCTTAAAAGCCATGAAAGGCAGAAAAATGCAATAATGCATGGTGAAGATGTTGAAAGGCTGAAAGAAAAATGAGAAATGGAAAGGAAGCCACACTGTGATTCTTTCAACCTGTTTTATTTGTGGCAGTATTGCAGGCGGTCCTGCAATATGCAATGGTTATAAATATGATAAGAGATATTACATTAGGACAATATTATCCGGTGAAATCTCCCATTCACCGTCTTGATCCCAGGACTAAATTAGTCGGTACGATTGTATTTATTGTATCTTTATTTATCGTCCGGTCTTTTATTGCTTATGCATTTGCTGCTGTCTGCCTGGGTGTCGTGATAAAAATGTCTAAAGTACCTTTTAAATTTATGGTAAAAGGTCTGAAGACGATTATGATTCTTCTGATGATCACGGTTGTTTTTAACCTTTTCTTAACAGGCGGAACCCCGGTTTTGACAATATGGAAGTTTACCATTACCCGGGAAGGAATAGAAACGGCAATATTTATGGCGCTGAGGCTGGCATTTTTAATTATAGGATCATCGGTCATGACTTTGACTACAACACCGAACCAGCTGACAGACGGTATGGAAAAGGGGCTCCGTCCCCTGAATAAATTGCATGTACCGGTACATGAAGTAGCGATGATGATGTCTATCGCACTTCGTTTTATCCCGATTTTGTTAGAAGAAACGGATAAAATAATGAAAGCCCAGATGGCCCGGGGCGCTGACTTTGAAAATGGGAATTTGATTCAAAAGGCAAAGAACCTGGTTCCATTGCTTGTCCCGTTATTCATCTCTGCATTTCGAAGAGCGAATGATCTCGCCATGGCTATGGAAGCACGGGGCTATCATGGCGGTGAAGGAAGAACCAAGATGAAGCCGCTGGTTTATAAAAAGCAGGATTATGCAGCGTATATATGCCTTTTAGTGTATTTAGCAGGAATGATACTGATAAAATTATATGTAAAAATGTAAACAGCAGGACTGGATTTCAGGGATTAAAATATAATCAGTTGATTTCAAAGAAAAATAATTTGATACTATATTGAGAGTTTGGATATGAAATAAAAGTAGGTGCATGGAACATGAAGCGAGTAAAATTAGTGGTTGCGTATGACGGCACAAATTATTGCGGTTGGCAGGTACAACCCAATGGGAATACGATAGAGGATGAATTAAATCATCATCTTTCCGAACTTCTCCAGGAGGAAATTAAGGTAATCGGTGCCAGCAGAACAGATGCCGGAGTACATGCCCTGGGGAATGTAGCTGTTTTTAATACAATGGCAAGAATGCCGGCAGATAAGATTTCTTATGCGATGAATACCAGGCTTCCGTCTGACATCCGTATTCAGGATTCCTGTGAAGTGCCAGAAGATTTTCATCCGCGTTTCTGCAACACGGTGAAAACATATGAGTATAAAATTTTGAATAAACGGTTTCAGGACCCTATACGCCGCCTGTATTCCCTGTTCTATTATATCCCACTGGATGTGGAGCGTATGCGTAAAGCGGCTGCTTATATGGTAGGGGAGCATGATTTCGCCGGGCTTTGTACCCATAAACCGGAGATAACCAATACGGTAAGAACAATTTATTCACTGGATATTGAAAAGAATGATGATCTGATTACAATCCGGGTTCGAGGGAATGGATTTTTGTACAATATGATAAGAATAATCGCAGGTACCTTAATCCGGGTAGGAAATGGCAGCTTTGAACCGGAGTATGTATTGGATATTCTGGAAGGTAAGGACCGGAAAAAAGCAGGTGAGACAGCAAGGCCGGAAGGATTGACTCTGGTAAAAATAGAATACACAGACAAAGAGTGATGTTTTAATAATATTAAAAACATCACTCTTTTTTATTGACAAAATAAATATATTATGTTAAAGTGTGGATATACATCTAAATGATATAAATTCTGGCATATCGCCAAAGGTTTTCCCTATTTTGTAACAAGAAAGATTTTTACGCAAATAACAGCAGTAATCATTATAGAAACAAGCGATAACACTTGTTGTTTTAATAGTGTGATAAATCGCACAATTATAAACGAAGCTAGAATAGTCTCTGATTTTTATAGGGATTTTCTATATAAAAATATGGAAAGGAGGAATATGCCTATGAAAGCATTTCTGGAGGAATATGGTATTATCATTATCGTTGCAATTATTGCGCTGATTATGGTTTTGCTGGCAACGCCACTGGGACATTACATCGGTGAAGCAGTCGCTGCCACCGTCACAAATTTCATTACCAAGTCCGGTATCTCAAGCCCCCCTCAAATAACAATGCCCTGGTAGTACAATTAATTGCAGGGACCGTCTCAGATCCCTGCATAACAAGGAAAGAAAGGAGGAAGCAGTATTAATAATACAGTTGATTTTTGGACCTTTAAAGAAGAAAATTATGGACCTTTCTTAAAGTATGTTAAAGATGACCTGGTGACAGACATCAATTATAATGGCAGGGATACCTGGATAGATCACCTGGAAAAGGGGCGTTTTCTTGCAGAGGACATCGAAGTTACATCAGATTTTATCAATCAGTTCAGTATGCGTCTGTCCAATGCGGTCAGCGCAAATTTCAATAAAAATGAAAATCTGCTGGAGGCAGAGACGAAAACTCTGCGGATATCAATAATACACGAAAGTGTAGCCAGTACTGGCCGCTCTGTATCAATCCGTAAAACAGATCCCTGCAGACGGCTGACAGAGCCGTTGATGCAGAAAACAGGATATTGTTCGGGAGAGATGATGGCATTTTTAGAAAATGCCGTAAAAGCTCATATGAATATTATTATGTGTGGACTTCCGGGATCGGGAAAGACGGAATTGTTGAAATATCTGACTGGATTTGTACCTGCGAATGAAAGAGTAATCACGATTGAGGATAATCTGGAAATTCATTATGCAGATATTAATCCAGGCAAGGATGCGGTGGAACTAAAAGTAAATGAAAAATTGTTTGATTATACCAAGGCAATAAAAGCATGTCTACGCCAAAATCCAAAGTGGATTATGTTGTCAGAGGCCAGATCGGCGGAAGTGAAATATTTGTTGGAAGCAATGAGTACGGGTACCCATTGTCTGACCACGCTGCATACAGATGATGTTCGCAAAGTGCCGGATAGAATTCAGAATATGATGAAAGATTCCCTGGCTGCGAACCGCATGGAAAATGACATATACTCATTTGTGAATGTGGGTATTTTATTAAAAAAGCGAATGAATCATGTAGGAGTGATACAGAGATATATCGAACAAATCTGTATCTATAACAGGAATGAAGTTAGAGGGGTGAATGAAATTATGATGCTTGCTGAAAATGGCGAAATGACAAGTCGTAAACTTCCTCATAATATTGAGAGAAAATTTACACAGGATAATATCGAAGATCCCTTCCGGGTACGAGGGAGGTATGAACATTGGAAGTGAGTGCGAAAAGAAAACCGGGTATTTGTAACTGGCTCAGCCCCAAAAATTTAGTGTATGAAGTAAACAGGTATGGGTATCATTTTTCCCTGTTGGGTTTTTGGAAATTTTATCTGCTGGCGCTCGTCAGTATTTTTATCATAAGTATGATTTATCAATTACAATTGCCTTATATTCTGGCTGTATCAATTTTTTCTCTTTTTCTCTCCCCTTTTATTATTTTAAATACGTATAAGAATATGTATCAGCAGAAGCGATTTCAGGATGTGACAAATTATCTGGAGCAGTTACTGTATTCCTTTCGTAAAGGACCAAAGATTCTCTCGTCTCTCCAGGATACTCTGGCTGTATTTCCTGAAGGCCAGATGCATGACCATATTCTGATGGTTATGGACGCCATTCAGAATAAACCGCTTGAAGAGAGCGGGGATCTATACCGTGATGCATTTTCTGCAATGGAAGAGGCTTACGGATGCCGCAGACTGCGTCAGGCGCATGAATTCTTAATAAAGGTAGAGAGCTTTGGCGGAGAATTCAGCGGAGCAATCGATATTTTACTGGAAGACCGAAGGCTGTGGATAGAAAGAGTATATGAGTTGGAGAAGGACAGAAGTAATCTAAAAGTGAAAATAACCATTTCACTGGCACTTTCATTTCTGATTTGTGGATTGACCATGTTTATGCTCCCAAAGGATTTTCAGACTTTACACAATGGTTTATCACAAGCAGCAACGATGTCGTTGATTATCAGCAATATTATCATCTGGTATATCGGGCAGAAGAAACTGAGTGTGAACTGGCTAAACGATCTGGAAGAGAACCGGGAGGAGATCAAGAGATGTTACGATCGTGTAATGAAACATAATCCCAAAAAAGAAAGAAAAAAGTCCTTTATAATGGCGGGATTGTGCATGATGATAGGTGCATCAGGAATCATACTGCAAAATATCCCCGTAACGATCATTGGAGCATCAGCTGTTATTTATGCACTGATGCAGCCGGGAATGGGACTTAAGATGGCTAAAAAAAGAATGGTAAGGGAAGTTGACAAGGCATTTCCGGTATGGATTATGGAGATATCCCTGCTGTTACAAACGGACAATCCGCAGGTGGCGTTAACAAAGTCTGTTGACCGGGCACCTTATGTACTACAGGAAAGCTTACAAAAACTGGTGAGTGAAATGGAAAAAAATCCGGCAGCCATTGATCCGTATCTGGGATTTATGACTGAGTTTGATTTGCCGGATGTTCAGTCTTTCCTTCGTATGTTATATTCCATGTCTGAATCAGGAAGTGAAGACTTTAAAAAGCAGATTATATTTATGGTGGAGCGTAATAACCGGCTTTTGGATAAGTCGGAAAGAATTATAAATGAAGATAAGACAGCGGGGACAGGCATGTTGGTATTGATTCCAATGGTAACGGGATCCCTGAAAATGATGACGGACCTGGGAGTCTTTCTTATGTCTTTACTTAGTTTAACACAGGGAATGTAGAGGAGGTGTCAGATGAAAGCAGTTTTAGAGGAATATGCATATGTCATAATAGCAATTGTTTTGGCGGGACTGATATTAATGTTTTTATATAGTGGCTTGAAAGAAGGTGGATTTTTAGAAGTGCTGGCAAGAAGGTTTTCCAGCATGATAGCTGGGACAGCCATATAATTTCAACTAACGCGGGAGGCATTGGGATGAAAGTTTTTATACAGGAGTATGGGAAAGTGCTGATAATTGCCCTAATTGGTATTATCAGCATGATGATTTTATTGTTTCATGGAGCATTTATGGATATGGTGGATAGTCTTAAGCCTGCGAATCCGGATGTACGGAATGAGTTTACAAGATTGAAACTGGGCAGCCTGTCAAAAAGAGAAAAGCCAAAGTTTGTCTTCTCTTCTCCAGAATTAAGACTTGGGGATAAGATCCTGATCAGAGATCTGGTGGTAAGTGCAACCGATGCTGACGGAAATGATCTGAAAGAGCATATCCGGTATTACCTGGAGGATGGGACACCGGTAACATCTGATTATGAAATCAGGGCAGTTCAGTTTGGGACGATGTCTTTTCGGTTTCGTGCAGAGGATTCCCAGGGGCTTGCTGCAGATAAGAAATTTGCCATAGCAATCGTAAATAATCCGGATAGTCTGGAGGCAGCAAAATTATTGGAAGAATGGGATATTGGACAAGCAGCGGAAACGGTGTCGGCAAAGATTTTTGAGTACGATTATCAGGCTGGCGGCACTTTTACAAAAAGATATGTACTTACCATTAATGGAGAAGGAGCAGCAAAGGCTTATGGAAGTCCAGAACAGATACCATGGTTGAGAAATTATGCAGATAAGATAACGGAATGTGAGATTGCACGTTCTGTCCGAACAGAGGATGTTAGTTATTGGTTTAGTGAATGCTCCAGACTGGAAGTGATTCCGCAGTTCTATGGAGTCCGCAAAATGCAGGGAACTTTTCAAAATTGCAAAGCCATAAAATATGGTTACATCGAAAATACAGTGGAAAATATCAGCCAGGCTTTTAAAGGATGCACCGAAATGACTTCAATGGGACCCATCTTTTCTTCCGTAAGTATCATGGATGAAGCTTTCTCAGGATGTGTAAAGCTGAGGGGAGAATTGTTAATTGAGGCAGATCCGTTAAGCTACCAGGACTGCCTGGAGTTGACGGCAAGCCAGACGGGCGGAGTTTCTTTGAAAATATATGCTGCAAATGAAATCAATAGTTCCACCTTAAAAGAGATGGTAATACAGGAGATTATAAAGTTGAATGGATCTAATGTAAGATATTTGGGTATAAAGGAATAGATCACGTTAAAACACATGCTGGGGATGATATAAAAGAAGGTTTTGGAGATGGAGGCACTTATGAAGGATATCTTAGAAGAATATGGTCAGACAGCCGCAATTGTTATAATTGGATTGTCAATGGTGAAGATTCTGTGGGCTGTGATGGGGGCATTGTCGTACTAAATTAGAGATAAGGGAGAGAATATGAAAGGAATTGTTGAATTTTTTATGATTACCATTACTTTTGCGTTACTTGCAATTTCAGGAACCGCATATATTACGGCATCTATCAATACCGCTAATGCAAGAGACTATCATGCATCTATCATAAATGAGTTGGAAGCCAGTAATTTTAATCAGGAGATAATAGAAAATCTATATACCGATGCGGCAGATAAAGGTTATGTTCTTGAACCAATACTTCCTTATGAAATAGAGGATTATGAAAAAACAGCTGAGGTTGTTCTTAATTATAACTACGATATTGGAATTTTAAATATAACAAATGAACAACATTCAATACGTGGTTATGCAAGATAAGGGAGGATTATATGAAAGCGGGAATCATTACATTTATCAGCATCCTGATTTTACTTTTGACAGGAAGCATTATTTATACTGTTTCAGGAAGAAATATCAGAAAATCGGAACTGGAAAAAAGTCTTTCCAATGCAATTGAACAGACAATGAAAGTTAAATATCTGGATCATACGTATCCAATCAGGGATCAGGACGAACTGATTGCAGATTTAACCGGGAATTTATTTGCACAAATAACCAGTGATGCAGATATTGATATTCATATTAAAAATATAGACTTTGAAAATGGTTGTATGGATGTAGAGGCCGTAGAACACTTTAAATATTTTAACGGGAATGAGGGGAAGATCGCAGTAAGGAAAACAGTGATATTTGAGCAGTTTCAGGATCCAAATGACAAGTTCTATCAGGTCAGATTTTTGAATAAGGATGGGTCACTGTTTCGGCAGATACAGGTCTACCATGAGGGGCGCCTGACAGCACCACAACCGGAACCTGCCAATTTGATTCGGTGGGAATTAACAGATGATACTGCATGGGATGGGGATTTCAGCAAAATCGTAGTAACAAGAGAAATGACATTTCGTGCGGTATGCAGTTAGGGGATTATATTATGAAAAGAAAACCAGGAAAAATTATTATAGCAGCTACATTAATATTTGCGATGTGTTTGCCGGAAACCGCTTACGCAGTGAACAAAAGAGTACCGGAGATATCAGTTGAATCTGTGACAGAAAAGGAAAAGATAATAGAAAAGGAAAATGAAACGCAAACAACAGAGAAAAGGGATAGGGAGGGGGAACAGGATAAGAGGGAACAGGATAAGAGGGAACAGGATAAGAGGGAACAAGATAAGAAGGAACAGACAGGGGATGATGCTCTGAAAATTATTTTTACAGATGAAATAAAGGGAGAATTTGACAAGGGAAAGCTTATCATTACAGGTACTGGAAAGATACCTGATTACGAAAAAGGAAGTTCGCCACTGAAAGAAGTTATGAAAAATATAACCTCCATACAGGTAGGGGAGGGTATTACAGAAATAGGGAATTATGTGTTTGCTGATTGTGTTAATGCAGAGAAGGTTGAACTTCCGAAAACACTTGTTGCCATAGGTAATTATTCTTTCGCTTATAACGTAGCCCTAAAAGAAATAAACTTTCCTGCAAATGTGGCAGAGATCGGAGCAGGGGCATTTTTTAATGGGATTAACCTCAGCAATACGGAATACCCCATAAGTCTAAAAACAGTAGGCGAAGCAGCTTTTTACAATTGTTATCATACCAAGACAGCCACAGATCAGGAAATTAAAATTGGTGCTGAAGCATTCTATTTATGCCGGAATCAAGTTGTTTTTACTCCGGATAAAGCATACTTTTTGGAAAATGGAAGCCGGGTACTATTTGGAAATATATACAAGGCAGCTGCAGATTTGGCAATAAAGCTGGATAGTGAAGAGACTGGGAAGGTTTTATCACAATTGGAGGTGGAATATAATCAGACGTTTGAAACTGTTAATGACTATTTTGACTATCTTATAGAACTTGAGCAATATGGAATAAAAATAAGTTACAGACTGGAAGTGCTGCAGAGTGTGAATGAGTCTCATAAGGAAACTGAGTCTGAGTCGGAGAGCGAAACAACAACAGTTACAGAACGCCAGGAAATAGAATCTAATACCGAAACGAATTCAGAAGTAAAATTAGAAGCTGATTCAAAAGCTGATTCAGAATCTCTCTCAGAAGCTGATCCAGAAAACAAAACGCAAACGAACACACAAGCCAATTCGAAACAAACAAAGAGTGAAAAGCAACTTATTCAATTTTCAGAGAACATAAGGGGTGAATTCCTGGATGGAGTACTTACGGTAACCGGGAAAGGAAATCTCCCTGATTTATCAATGTATACCCAAAACCCCATCGATGATATAAAGGCTGAAATTGAAACTATTATTATAGAAGAAGGAATAACTGCTATAGGTGATTTTACATTTCGTAATTGTTTAAATGCAGAGATACTGCGATTGCCGGATTCTTTAAAAGTTATTGGTAAATATGCTTTTGCTGACAATTACTGTCTTTCAAAAGTACGGTTTCCCGGCAATCTTGAAGTTATCAAAGAGGGAGCGTTTAGTAAGAATATTAACCTTCAGGCAGAGAGTTTTCCAGGTTCTATGCAGAAAATAGAAGGATATGCATTTTACAACTGTTTTAAGGTCAGAGAAAAGGATGCAGAAGGTAAAGGAATTAAGATAAATCAAGATGCATTTTTCCAGTATCCAAGCTATGTAAAGCTTGAAATTCAATCATATGGAAAAACCGATTCCAGAGGTAATCTCAACTATGTTGGAAGCCTGTATTACAATGCCCTGCAGATGTCTAAGGAATTACAGGATTCTGAAATTCAAGATATCCTGAAAAAGCGCAGTGATAAATCTGGAAAGAAATACAAAGATCTCAAAAGTTATTATGACGATTACATTAAGAAGAATTATCCGGAAGCAAATATCAAATTTAATGTTTCTATTGTAGATAAAAACAATGGTTTAAAAAATGCTATTTCTCCTTTTGCAGCTACAACCAGAAGTGCATCAACACAGGCAGAACTGGAAACTGCAATTAGACAGTCCGGCAGTGGTGATATTATCAATATTTCCAAAAATATGACATTAAAAAATGTTGTTATCACAAATAAAAATATTACGATTAGGGCAGCCGGCGGCAACCGGACAATCACGCCTGCCAATGGAAACAATGTTACTGCATTTATTATAAATGGTAACAGCAAAGTAACATTTGCAGCAACGGGAACCCATCTGGCATCCAACGGATCCGTGGCAGATAATAAACTATATATCGGTGCAAGTGCGTCAAAAGGGACTGGAAACTGTATCAATTCCAGTAATATCATAGTTCAGGGAACGGCTAGAACTACAATCAACAGTAACGTTCTTGTGCGCAACAGCCGCTATCATACCGTATATGGAGATCCAAATACAACTATAGTATTGAATGGTGGAAGCATTATGAATACGAAAGAGATCACAGCTGTAAACGGCGGTGGAAATACCTTTGGAATTGGATCTTACGGAACCATTCTGATTAAAAATGGTAAAATTTATTGTGAAAGTTCAAATCGGAAAATGCAGTATGGACAGGGCGTCCACTCCAATGGTGGTACGATAGAAGTCACTGGAGGAAGTATTTATAACTGTATCGTTGGTATTGGGGTTAATCATGGAAATGGTGCAAACGGTGGTAATAAAGAGGATGCATATGCTAATTTTAGCGGCGGATATATCTATAATAATGATATTGGTATTCAAATAAATAACTCTATGGCAGACATTAGTTCAGTATATGTTGGATTAACATCATATGCAAATGCGGACACTTATAAAGTTTCCTCTAATGCGTCCTATGGAATATCCATATCCAACAAATCAGAAGTATGGATAGAATCCGCAGGTAGGATTTACCATACAGGGAATGAAGCCATACACAATGAAGGGACATTGGATATTACAAGCAATACAAATGGTAATAGAACTAAAATATGGGGGAATGCATCATATGGTATCCGCAATACACTTACAGGTTATGTATACCTTTATGGTGTCAATATTGATGGCGCTAAGACAGGTATTTTAAATGAGAATACCAAAAAAGATAGCTGTATGATGGAAAATTCACCTTTTTCAACGAAAGGCACGGTGATACAAAATTGTACGTTACGAGGTGTTATGAATAACGGTAATATGGCAATTGTTACAACGGACTTTGGTCTGGGCAACCGGGTAGAGATTATTAATAATGGAGGGGGAGATAAAGGTGGTGGAATTTATAATAATACTGGCAGAACCTGCTTGTTAGATGCACAAAGTGGAGATACAGACTCTATCCGAATTAATTCTAATAAAGGAAATTATGGTGGCGGTATTTATAATGATGGTACAATAACGATGAAGGGGACTGCTTCTGTTTCGGGAAATACAGCATCAGCAAGTGGCGGCGCTATATATAACAATAATAGATTAATTATGAATGGCGGAAGGATATTGAATAATATTGCTGCGACTTACGGCGGCGGTATAATGAATAAAAATACCCTGAATGTTACCGGGGGCGAGATCGGGGGAAACCGGGCAGCTGCTAACAGCGGCGGTGGAATATGTAATGATGGCGGCACCCAGGGAGTTGCTACAGTCTTAACCATATCAAATGGTAAAATATATGGTAATACTTCCAATAAAGGATCCGGAATTGAACAGCATGGTGCATATAATCCCAAAATGACTGTAAAAGGCGGGTGGATATATGGAAATGCTGGCGGCTATGGGATACATAATGACGCCGGAACAGTAGAAGTGAAAGATGGAGCAGGTATGGGATTCTCATCATGGACAAGCAGTACCTCCTTTACACCAAGTAATAATGGAGAGGGAAATATCTATAATAAGGGAAATCTCACCGTTCAGGGAAGTGCAAATGCATGGATTTGTCTAGCTAGTACAACTAATTTTAATATAAATAATGTAGGAATTTGTACGATTAATTCATCAGGAAATTTGCCGGTTATAACAGGGAAGTCCACTCATGCAATAGATAATTCAGGACAAATGTCAATAGAGAAAGTTCTGGTTTTAAATGCACAAGCCGGAATTTACAATAGTAAGAACATAAATATAAATGGTGGAGGAATTTACGGATGCACTGCTTATGGGGTATACAATACAGTTTCCGGAATCGTAAATATGGGGAACGCAGATATCCATGATAATAAAAACTACGGGACGGGGGCAGGGGTTTATAATCTAGGTACCTATACTATGACATCAGGATATATTCGTAATAATACTTCATCAGGCGGCGGCGGTGTGCAAAACAATGGGATATTCAAATTGAATGGGGGAGAGATTAAAGATAATAGCTCAGGCAGATTAGGCGGAGGTGTCAGGAATGATGGGACATTTACCATGACTGGTGGAGGCATTAATGGAAATACCGCAGCCAACGGAGGCGGCGGTATCTTTAGCGGAAGAAATAATGAACTGACCATATCTGGAGGTACCATAAAAAATAATAAAGTTTCCGCTGGGAATGGCGGCGGAATCTATACCGATACCCATGATACGAAGACATTAAGTCTCACAAATACAACGATAACGGGTAATGCAGCTACAGGAGGTAATGGAGGTGGAATATATTACAATGCCAATGTTACATTAGAAAGTAATAATATTAACAGCAATACAGCAGTGACTGGTGGCGGCATTGTCTTCGGAGGACCTGTGAATACGATGAAATCAGGTTCTATATCTAATAATACAGCCCTTTCCTGGGGTGGAGGTATCCAGGTGTTGTCAGGTAATACACTGGTATTAAATGATGCATCTATTTATGGAAATACTGCTCCCGGTGATGGAGGGATAAACAATGATGGATCAATCCGAATGACTGGGGGAACGATCTATAGTAATAAATGTAAAGCCGGCAATACCGGTGGAGGTATCAGGCTTGGAAATGCTGCTGCATCCTTTACAATGACTGGAGGCAGAATCTATGGAAATAGCGGATATGGAATTGTTAATATGTTAGGTACTGTAAATTTGGAGAATGCTTCATCTTCCAGTAATGGATGGTCTTTAATCGGATTCGAAAAATTTGAAAATGCATCGGGTGGACTTACTCAGGCACAGGCAGAATCTAAACAAAATTCAATCGGCGCAATTTACAATGCAGACCGATTAAACATTAAAGGCAGGTCACGTATATACAGTGGCGCCACCTATGGAATTTATAACCGTGGTAAATTAAATATGTTTAGCGGTGCAAATTGTACATTATCTGGTAATTCTGATGTTGGAATTTATAATGGAAGCACTGGTACAATGACAATGGGTGAGGAAAATCAGATCTGGCTTGCAAAAACAGGGTTGAAAAACGAAGGAACTGCAACTTTGAACGGTGGCACTATCACAGAAAATACAAAAAGGGGATTAGAGAATGCAGGAACCTTTAATCTATATTCCGGGGGTATCTTACATAACGGCAAAGAAATTACATCCAAATTCTTTCCCAATGGAGTCACCGGATCTCATGAGATGGGTAATAGTATATATCAAAATGGTATTTTAAATGTAAAGGGAAATCCAAATGTGACACAGGATATATTTTTAACACCGAATCATTTCATTACTGTGGAGAATACGTGCGAAGCGGCTTTTATTACATCCATGAAGGAAGAGGATACTTTTAAAGGCAGAATATTGGCTAACTACAAATTCAATACAGAAAAGCAAACAGGAAAGTATTCTTTGGAGGCTGATACGAAAGAATTCGCAGACGCAAAGGGAATGGTGATTGATGATCAGACCGGTGTTGATAGGGACTATCCGTATCAGGTATTATTGGATGGTAAAAGAGTTCTGATTAATTATCTGCCGAATGGGGGAACAGGGAAGATGGCAGGGGATGTTGTGCCGTTAGAGGCTGATTATACATTGCGGGAGAATGAGTTTGTGTTTAATAGCCATTCATATGCGGGATGGGACCCAGAATCAAATAAACAATCATCTGATATTCGTTTTCTGCCAGGACAGATTGTGGTACCAGCCACAACTTTTCCAAATTATATAAAAATAACAAGCAAAAAACATCTTATAAATAAGAAATCTCAACATGTATCTGTATCAGCGTTAGTAAAGGCATACGGAAAACCTGTTTCAAGAGTTTTAAATGACGTTGACTATGATTACCAATTGGATTTAAATGCTATTTGGAATGAAGCTCCAATAATAGAGACTACAGTATTAGAATTTTATGAAGGTGAAGTTGTAAAAAAAGATCAGTTGATGGAGGAGATTTATTTATCAGAGAATGGTGCCACTGACAAGGAAGATGGAATAAAAATCAAAAGTATGGAATATTATCCACACCTTCTTGATGATAATGTAAAAATTGTAGGTATTGAATATTTTCCGATACAAAATGGTTACAAACCTAATCAAAGTAATATAATATTTGCTGAGAATATGCCAGACGAGTATTTCTTAGATACTTACGATAAAAAGGGAATGATACAGGATGAAGAAGTTAGGCATAAGCTGACATTCAAGGTCGAAGACAGTACAGGAAATAGCACAACAAGAGAAAGTGATATTAGAATATTATATAACAATTATCCAACTTTAAAAGTACCGGAGAATCTTTTTATGACAACAGAAGAGCTTAGAAGAAAACCATTAATGATGAATGATTTGCAAAATTATGCAAAAGCAAATGATATTGAAGATGATGCAGCAAAGAATCAGGGTTTGACTGATGCAGATGGAAATTATATTAATATTCAGGATAAAGTAAAAATTTTATACATCCAAAATGAATCGAGCAATATCATACAGCCAGAGCTTATTCAAGATGTAGGAGAGTATTTTATTACTTACTCAGTGAAAGACCGCTTTGGTAAAGAAACGCAGAAAACTATGAAACTAACTGTTTTAGAGCCAGCACAGTTAACAGCAAGTAATGTTGAATACGTAAGGTTTATATCCCTACAACATTTGGATACACTGGATAAATATTCGAAATGGAATAAAGATGAACTCAAAGCCATTCTAAAAAATGAAACTTCTGTTGAAACGAACACTTATACTCATGAACAGATCCTAAAAATAAAAGAGCTGATGCAGGGATTGAAGAATAAGAACGATTTTGAATATGCTATAAAGGTTATAAAAGAACAGTATATGAATAAATAGTAATTGTGAAGAACATCCCGCTCGATGATAGGGCGGGATGTTTTTGTGTATATTGGGAAGAGTAAGTGTTATTTTATTAATACTTTTGATGTTTTGCTATAAGGACCAAAAATTTTTTTTCTACCTATTTTTTTGTAAGCGCGTATTTTAATATAATAAATTTTATTTGAGGATAAATGATTAATCGTTTTTGAAGTTCCGCTAAAATTAGTAGTTTTTTTGTTTTTAAATGTTCTGCTTAGTGAATAAGTGAATTGATATCCACTGGAAGAAAATGCTTTTTTTATTCGTAAAGATAATGATCTTTTTTTGTAACAGCTTAAGCTGCGTATGGTAGGAGCTTTTGGTGCAATGTAGAAATTCAAATTTTTCGTTCCATAATAATTTCTTTTTCCCTTGATAATGATCGATGCTTTGCCTGGCTTTTTATTGTTTTTATAATTGATGCTATAATCTGCATTCATTTTGAGCAGTTTGTTGTTTAGTATAAGCTTAATTGATGGCTTTTGTGATCTTCCATTATAGGTTCTCTGTTTGATGGAGGATGTTATCGCTTTTGAGATATTCTTACGTAATAGTTTAGGAATATTAGTCAGATCTGTTTTACCACAAATACTGCAGGTTCTGGTTTTACTACCTGTGCGAACATAAGTAGCCTGACGTTTTATTTTCCAATTACCATATTTGTGAGGGAGTCGTTGGATGTCCTCGTACTGTATTAGTTGTGTGCATATGTTACAGGTTAATAATTTTTTTCCATTTGACTGACAAGTTGGTTGTCGGTTTATAATCCATTTACCAGGACGATGCGATGATTTATTAATAATCTGCTGTTCACTGGTATGACATAAATGACATGTATGCATTTTTATTCCTTGTGATGTGCAGTTTGGTTCGGTTAATATGATCCAGTCATTAAACTGATGTTGTAATTTAGATAAAGTCCGTGTTTCTATATGGTTACACTTTAAGCAAGTATGGGATTGTGAACCTCCTTTCGTGCAAGTCGCGGCAATCGTATCTTGCCAAGGACCAAAGGAATGACTTAGGCTGTCACATATAATTTCTCCAGTATTAGTGTTTAAGTAGTAAATCTTATTATCATAAGTTAGTTCTGCTTCTTTATAAATAGAATGATCAGTTTTGATAAAATAAAGTTTATTATCAATAGATTCAATTCCAGAGTTAGTTAACATTTTTCCAGTGTCAGTGAAAAAATAATATGTCTTTCCATCAGCATCTTGGAATCCAGTTTTCATTATATGGTCTTCACCGAAATAGTATTTGTATTGATTAATCTGTTGCAAACCAACTACTAAATTTCCGCTTATATCATAGTAATATTTTTTATTATTACAAAGATACCAATTTTCAATCCGAGATACGGCTTTCTCATAGTCAACGATAACGGGGGTCTCCGTATCTATTTTGGTTCCTCCATTTTCATTTATGTTAGTGGTTAAAAAGTCTTTAAGAAAACCATTTTTTATTTTATCAGTTTCCACATACAATTTGCTGCCACGGGCAAGACGATCAAATGCACTCTGTGATAATTTTATTGGAGATGAAAATTGTAATATAAACTCTATGGGGATTTGAGTTTCTTCAAAAGCATAAGAGTAAATATTATTTACAGTAGCTGGAATATTAATCAGTTTTGTATGAGTTATTCCATTAAAAGCAAAACTGGAAATAGATTTTACTCCATATGGAATGCAGTATTCATCTAATGGATATGAAGCAGGGTATACTACTAACATATATTCATTTTCATTTTTAAAAAATAGAATTCCATTTTCATCATATAGTATAGGATTACCTTTTTCTACAAATATTTGTTTTAGGGTGAAGCAATTAAATGTAACATATTTTGGACTAAGATTGGTAAGAGTCTTGGGGTACATAATCGTTTCAATACTATGCATTTCGTAAAAGGCATAGTCCTTAATAGTAGTAACCTTAGTTAATGTAATGGTTTTTAAGAACGCATTATTATAAAAAGCATCTTCTTCTACACTGAGAACACTTTCCGGTGAAGTATAGGAGTCATTTTGATACATTGCCGGGTAAAGAATTAGTCTGGTACCATCTTTGGATAAAAGTGCGCCATCTTCTACTTTGTAATATTGGTTTCCTTCTGCTACGGTAATGAGTTCAAGTTTATGGAGTGTATGATCTTCATCAAAATGCACCAATGAAGCCGGAAGATCAATCCTTCTGGCGGCAGCTTTTGACAATGCCCCATTATGAATATAAGTAACACCTTCTGGAATGGAAATAGTACCGGAAATGCCTGTTAATTTACTACTTTTACCAATTTCAGTAACTGAATATTCCACGTTTTTATAACTTGCAGTCCAAGGTTTGGAAGTATCCCCATAGATAAAGTTACCGTTGGGATCACTCTGGGCTTTATCTATTAGCATAGCAGTTGGTTTCTCACCGACGGTTAAAATCTGATATATGCCAAAAGTGGTACTGAAAGTATCTCCAACCTGCGCTGGCTGCTCGGATTGTGAGAATATAATATCAGAGGAGGCTTGAATATTATTTTCTGATTCCCCTGATGTTTTAACATGATCAGATCTGCTATCACTGCTATTCGGCTCGGTTAAGGATTCTGTAATTTCGGCTTCTTCAGTTGCAATTAATTCATTTTCAACGGTAATTTCAGAAACAGAAGATGCTTTTTCTGTTTCTGATAGATGCTTGTTTATTTGTTTTTGAAATTCAACAGGTACATCAAATTCATCAGTGTCAATTTCAACAGGAATTTCTGATTCAATAGGATTCCCCACTTGGGACGCTTCTGATTCCACATGATCAGAAGCAGCAAATGCAATATTGGATATCCCCAATGAGATTGTTATAGTTATTGTTAAGATCTTTGTAAATAACTTGACTTTCATAATTTTACTCCCTTCATACAGAAACCATGAACGGTTTCCAAATCTATATTATGGACAACAATTTAAAATGCTTTACGGCATAGAAAATCTTCAGTATATGCTATATATTATCTTATTGTGGGATTTTAATATTAATAAGAACTCCTTTATAAATCTAAAGGATAAAAAGGAATAGATCAAAAGACAAATATGATTAAGTTAGCTGTGTAAGCTTTTTCTTATGTAAGACGAATACACGTGGTTCATTCTAAATAAAATTGTGGATATTAATTATTAATATGATATTACCAACTTTGCAATGTGTGAGCGGGAGTGCAATGGGATAAATAACATATTTATATTGTTTTTATTATACATGAAAAGACATAAGGTAATCAATCATTTTCTATCAAAAATTTCAGCTGATTTTCCGGAAGTATTTTTACCTGCTTAGCTTCCTTAGGATTATGCATTTTAATAATTATATTATTTTCTATAGCTGCAATATAGCATAGTGATCCTGAAAGGTTCTTCTGCCATACGTTAATCCAAAGTCCCGGTATCTTGTGCTTTTGTTCTTGTATCTTTGAAGGGAAGCTATTATACTGGAATTAACAAAAATGGAAGGCAGGAATACAAAATGCTTAAGGTAGCTGTTTGCGATGATGAGAAATTAATCGTTCAGCAGATTAGAGATTATATAAAGAATTTCCGGATGTTATGTCTGGTGGATGCCTATGAGAGCGGGGAAGAATTGCTTAGGGGGCATAAGGTATATGATGTTATTTTCCTTGACATCGATATGAAAGGGATCAATGGAATTAAAACCGCACAGAAGATAAGAAGCTACGATAAAAAGGTGAAAATTATCTATGTAACAGGATATGATGATTACCGGAATTATGCTTTCTCAGTACATGCTTTTGCGTATCTGATTAAACCGGTAAGCCCGGAAAATATTCACAGGCAGTTGGAAGAGGTTGTGGCATATACGGCGGAGGAGGAGCCGGAGCAGATGCTGCGGTTAGAGACGGAAGATGGGGTACATGAGATAAATGTGAAGGATATTTATTATTTTGAGTATGCTGACCGGAAAATACTGATCAGGACGAAAGCAGGAGTTTTACGGATGCATGGCAGTATAACGTCAATGGCAGTAAAGATGGAATCGTATGGTTTTTATATGCCTCATAAAAGTTTTTCTGTTAATTTGTTTTATGTCAAGACGATTAAAGGCTATGATATTCATATGATGGATGGAAGTATGATTCCCCTTTCACAGAAGAAGTCCGTGGAGTTTAGGGAAAAGTTGAGCCATTATATGGCTAACCGTATTTGATGGAGGGCAGTATAAAAAATGGCTATTTTAAATGTGGTATTGGGAATTATGGAATTGAGCGTGATGATTTATTGTGCATATTATTTTATGAGCCATATTGAACGGAATATTTACAGGGCAAAATGGTGGTATATAGCAGCATTCTTTGTTTATGGTATGATTATTATTTTAGGTGTGATATTTAGAAGTACTAGTTTAAGCATGGTCTCGGGAATTTTGTATCTGGCGGTGATGGGGCACTTCTTATTTAACAGTAATATGCTGTATATTGTCTATTATGCTATGTTTACACTGATAGGGGTTTTGGGACAGTCGGCTATTTTGAATCTGTCTGCACTGTTTATTCCTTCCATGGATATAAACAGCGCTCTTTTAATGGCGAATATTGCGTTGATGCTAAAAATAGTGCTGTATCTTTTACTGACAAAATTCATGGTGTTTTTTGTGAACAGGAAGAAGATAAATAAAATTAATAAATGGCAACTGATCAGTATGTATATGGTGCCGGTATGGAGTGTCATATTTCTGCTCTCATTGGTTCAGGTAGGAGCAGTTTATATCCAGTTGTATGGGATTACTGTCATTGCGGTTAACATCGTGCTGCTTTTGATTCTGGATGTTTATTTTATTTATCTGGGCGGATATATTTCCAAATCTAATGAATTGGAAAAAGAGCTGCAATTGTATCATCAGCAGAATGAACTGCAATACAAATACTATGGGGATCTGGAGAAGAAATATCAGGATTCCCGGAAGGTACTGCATGATATGAAGAACCATCTCATAGCTGTGGAGCAGCTGTACCATATGCAGGAGTCAGATGCAGGGAATACTTATGTGAAGGATATGCATCATATGTTAAATGTCCTGGGAGAGCGGTTTTATACCAATCATAAAATGTTAAATATTATTTTGAATGACAAATTGAGTAATGCAGAACGGGATGGAATTGATACAGCGGTTGAAATAGGTGAGGTCAGTCTGGAATTTATGAAGGATATTGATGTGACAACCGTGTTTGCTAATCTGCTGGATAATGCAATTGAAGCAGCCAAAAGAGTGGGTGAACACCCGTATATACGAATTAAGATGAATTATTTTAATGAATTTGTTGTTATTAGTATTCGCAATTCACTTCTGGCTGAGGGAGCATTGATTTCAGCCCAAAGCGGTGAGACGCATAGAAGCCGCCATATTCCTAAAGGGAGCCACCATAACCGTAAAGGGAGCCGCCACATGGGATATGGGCTGCAAAATGTAAAGAAAACCCTGGAAAAATATAACGGAACAGTGCAGACAGGAAGCTCCGACTGCGAATTTCAGGTAAATATAACATTGCCAAAACCGGAAAGGAGATAAGACACTAAATCTGCTGGAAATGGATAGGGAATGGAGAGAGAGAAGGGCGGCAAATCTTGAATGGTTTGCAGGATTCTTCACAATTTCATAAAAGGGCGGATGCCGGGTAATCACTTTTGTGGTGCCCGGCTTTTGTTTTGTTGAATTCTTCCGTTAAGTGCTGGGAATTACCCTGATAAATAGTGGATTTACCAAACTGCCACACAGAAAAAAGGCGGACTTTTTATTTTTTGGATATTTTGCTTGACAAATGAGAAAAACTTTTGTAAAATATGTTTAAAATAACTTTTGGAAAATATATTTACAAAAGATATTTCAAAACTAAACGGATAATGATGCGTCATAATAAGACGCGTCTAAAGCGGAAATGATGCCAGCAAAATGATATGAACAGATAGGAGGAATTATGGAGCAAATGGAGCAAATGGAGAAAAGGATGAAGGCAGCTTATATGGACGGAACATTTCAGATCATATACCGTGACATTGAGAAACCAGAGCCGGAAGAAAATGAAGTTTTGGTCAGAATTGAATATGTAGGAATCTGTGGATCAGATGTTCATTTTTACGAAAATGGAAGAATTGGAGATTTTGTTGTTGACGGACCATTTATCCTGGGACATGAAGCGGCAGGCATAGTAGTGGAAACAGGAAGTAAAGTTACTGATTTGAAAAAAGGAGACAGGGTGGCACTGGAGCCAGGTATTACCTGCGGAAAATGTGAATTTTGTAAGACAGGAAGATATAATCTGTGCCCGGACGTAAAGTTCTTTGCAACCCCGCCTTATCATGGGGTACTGACAGAATATGTGGCACATCCTTCTGATATGTGCTTCAAGCTGCCGGAGAAGGTGTCCACAAAAGAAGGAGCATTGGTAGAACCTCTGGCTGTAGGGCTTCATGCCGCAGCACAGGGAGAGGTTGAGCTTGGGGACAGCGTGGTGATACTTGGGGGCGGATGCATCGGACTGGTGACATTACTTGCATGTAAAGCCAGAGGTGCAGCAAATGTAATTGTTGTGGATATGCTTCAGAAACGTTTGGAATATGCAAAGAAACTGGGTGCAAACCATACGGTTAATGCGAAAGAGATGAACGTAGAAAAGGAATTGGAACGGCTTTTAGACGGAAAAGGGGCAGATGTTGTTATAGAAACGGCAGGTGCGGTAAAGACCATACAGCAGACACCGGAAATGGCAAAAAGAGGCGGTACGATTGTACTGGTAGGAATGGCGCCCCAGGATGTCATAGCATATGATTTTGCAAAAATAATGGCGAAAGAACTGAATATTAAGTCCGTATTCCGCTATCGAAATCTGTATCCGGTAGCAATCGCGGCAATTGCAGACGGGAAAATTGATGTTGGACAGATTGCAACGCATGAATTTGATTTTAATAATGTTAAATTGGCATTTGACACTGTGATTGATAATGCACAGGATGTTGTAAAAGGGGTAATTAAGGTTTCCTGACCTGTTTTAAAAGCCGGATCGCTGGATATTACAAATGATAAATATCAGCAGCAGAGCTATCCAGAGAGGTGCAGGAGGCGGCAGTAGAAACAGGCAGCAAATAGAAGTGTGTAAACCAGAATGGGAGGAAAACCAATGAAAGCAGTAGTGTACAGTGAACCAAGAAAATTTTCAGTCACAGAAATTCCAAAACCGGAGGTAAAAGAAAACCAGGTACTGATTAAAGTAAAATCCTGCGGGATATGCAGAACAGATGCCCATATTCATGAAGGGGAATTTATAGCCAGATTTCCACTGACACCGGGACATGAATTTGCAGGTGAGATTGTGGAAACGGGATGTGCCGTGAAGGGATTTACAGTGGGGGACAGGGTGACGGGAGATAATACCGTATTATGCGGAGAATGCTATTATTGTAGAAGAAATATGCCGTTATTCTGTGAAAATTTTTACTCACTGGGATGCAATGGACCCGGTGGTTTTGCAGAGTATGTGGTGGTAAATTATGATAAGGTTTTTCCAATCAGTGACAAACTTAGCTTTGATGAAGCCTGTTTCGCTGAACCACTCGCCTGCGCCATCCATGGCATGGATGTGATTGATGTCCAGTGCGGTGATGATGTCCTGATTTTTGGAGCTGGCCCCACCGGAATATTATTAACCCAATTGATACACCAGGGAGGAGCTGCAAATGTGGTAGTCTGTGCATCCTCAAAGGCAAAGCTGGATCTGATTGAGAAAAATGGTTATGCCAAAACAGTTTTGATGGACAGGAATGACTATAGTGTTCACACAGAGCAGCTGAATCAGATGTTTCCGAAAGGATTTGATGTGGTAATCGATGCAACCGGGGTACCGGCAGTACTTGAACAATGCCTGAATTTTCCTAAGGCAAAAGGGAAAATCGTGGTTTATGGAGTTGCCGGAAATGAGGATACAATCCGAATAAAGCCTTATCAGATATTTGAAAAAGAATTAAAATTAATAGGATCTTTTGCCCAGACACATTGTTTTGACCGGGCTGTTAAATTTATGGAAGAGGGCATTGTTAAAGTGGATGACCTGGCAAGCCATCATTATTCCCTGGATGATTTCGATAAAGCAATGGATCAGATGTTAAATGGCAGAGGACAGATGAAAATTATTATTCATCCAAATGAATAGAGCGATTTTGACGGCTTGTGGCTACCAGCAGGAGAAATCAGGCTGAATTATGCAAAAAGAGGAGGGATTACTTCTTCATGGCAAATGAAATTATTCTGGAAATGAAGAATATTACAAAAGAGTTTCCCGGGGTGAAAGCACTTGATAATGTAAAGCTGACACTGAAAAAAGGTGAGGTACATGCACTGATGGGGGAAAATGGTGCAGGAAAATCTACCTTAATGAAAATTTTGTGCGGTGCTTATACTAATGATAAAGGAAACATCTCTGTAAAAGGAAAAGAGGTGAGCTTCCATTCCACAAAAGATGCAATTGATCATGGAATTACGATGATCTATCAGGAACTGAACCTGGTTCCTGAAATGACAATTGCAGAAAACATCTTTCTTGGAAGGGAAAGCAGCAGGGCAAAATGCCTGATAAATAAATCCGAGATGAATCGGAAAGCAAAGGAACTGCTGGATGAGCTTGGAATGTCCGTGTCACCCAAGATGATTTTAGGAGAATTGACCGTTGCCGGACAGCAGATGATTGAAATTGCAAAAGCAGTTTCCTATCACTCCGATGTTATGATCATGGATGAACCAACCTCTGCAATTTCGGAAAAAGAGGTAGAACAGCTATTTCGCATTATCCGATCACTAACGGAAAAAGGCGTAGCTATCGTATATATATCACATAAAATGGACGAAATATTTCAGATTGCCGATACCATAACCATTTTAAGGGATGGACAATGGGTTTTATCAAAGCCGGCTTCAGAGTTAGATGACGGACTGTTGATTCAGGGAATGGTTGGACGCGAGCTTGGTGACTATTATCCGAAAAAGGCTGCGAAAATTGGGGAAACAGTATTTAAAGTAGAGGGGCTGGATGATGGAAGACTAATCCGGGATATTTCCTTTGATGTAAAAGCAGGTGAAGTTTTAGGATTTGCGGGTTTAATGGGGGCAGGCAGAACAGAAACAGCAGAGATGGTATTCGGACTCCGAAAGAAAAAACAGGGGACGCTATACCTGGAAGGAAAAAAGATCAAGGTCGTTAATCCCAATCAGGCGGTAAAAGAAGGAATTGCATATGTGCCGGAAGACCGGAAGCTCAGAGGTCTGAATTTAATTGGCAGTGTAAAGGACAATATTGTAATATCCGATCTGAAGAGACTGAATAAGAAATTATTTTTGAACACCAGAAAGCTGAATAAAGTAGCGGATGAACAGATTAAGCTGCTGTCAATCAAGACACCTGACAGGGAGGCACTTGCCCTGAACCTGTC
Organism: Robinsoniella sp. RHS; assembly: GCF_001029355.1. Lineage (NCBI taxonomy): Bacteria > Bacillati > Bacillota > Clostridia > Lachnospirales > Lachnospiraceae > Robinsoniella > Robinsoniella sp. RHS. The sequence continues at coordinate 9,454 of NZ_JNGB01000081.1, read as the reverse complement.
AGGAGGAAACCAGCAGAAGATTGTTTTTGTAAAATGGCTGCTGACGAATCCGAAAGTGCTGATATTGGATGAACCAACGAGAGGGATTGATATTGGAGCAAAAACGGAAATTTATGAACTGATCAACCAACTGGCGGCAAAAGGAATTGCAGTTATCATGATTTCATCAGAGATGCCGGAAGTGCTTGGAATCAGTGACCGGATACTGGTATTTAGTGAGGGGCGGATTACCGGAGAGCTAAAGAGAGAGGAATTCAGTCAGGAATTGGTTATGCAGTATGCAACGCCACACAAGGAGGGACAGGAATGACAGAGAAAACCGCAAATCAAATGACAAAACGGTTAAATGGCAAAGATCTATTTAATAAATATGGTATTCTGATGGTGTTTTTAATTCTATTTGTGCTATTAACACTAATTACCAATACCTTTTTTACATCCAGAAACCTGATCAATGTATTAAAGCAGGTGTCAATTAACGGTATTATTTCTGTGGGAATGATGTGCGTACTGTTGACAGGAGGCATTGATTTGTCCGTTGGATCAATCGTGGCACTATCGGGTATTGTAGCCACGACCTTTGCCCATCCGGGAGAATATCCCGTGATTGTACCCATTATCCTTGGGGTTCTGGCAGGAGCAGCCTGTGGTGTAGTAAACGGTACACTGGTAGCATTTTTAAACCTTCCGGCATTTATTGCCACCCTTGGAATGCTGTCTGTCGCATCGGGAGTTGCGTTGGTTTTAAGCAAAGGACGTCCGATCAGTAATCTGAGTGAACAGTTCCGTTACATTGGAGGGGGAACAATACTGGGGCTCCCTATATTGATCTACATATTAGCTGCAGTATTTCTGATTGGGTATCTGATATTATCCTGGACAAAATTTGGGCGGTATTTATATGCTATCGGTGGAAATGAAGATGCTGCGAAAGCATCTGGATTAAGTGTAGCAAGAATTAAACTATTTGTATATATGATTTCCGGAATCTGTGCAGGGCTGGCCGGAACTGTTCTGGCATCCCGTATCAATGCAGGCCAGCCAAATTCAGGAGAAGGCTATGAACTGGATGCCATAGCGGCAGTCGTAATCGGAGGCACCAGTTTAAACGGAGGAATAGGAAAAGTGTCAGGGACAATCCTTGGAGTATTGATTGTGGGGGTTATCAATAACGGTATGGACCTACTGAACATTTCTTCCTATTATCAAAAGATTGTCAAGGGGTCTATTATTGTACTGGCTGTACTATTAGACCGCATAACAAAAAATAAAAACAAATAAAAAGGAGATCAAGGTATGAAGAAAAGAGTGGCAGCATTAACGATGGTTTGTGTACTCGCAACAATTTCACTTGCAGCCTGTGGGACGGCGGATTCAAAAGGGACAACAGAGGGCGGCTCATCGGCTAAGACAGAGGCAGGTACAACAGAAGCAGCAAAGCCGGAAACAGCAAAATCAGAAGCGGAAGCGGATGCAGCGGATGCGGTGGATGAAGCCATTACGGAAGCAGCAGGTAAGGCTTCCGGTGAAAAATATAAGATTGTATTTTCTTCCTATAGCCAGACCGCACAATTCCAGGTACTGCTTGCGGAAGCCATGCAGGATTATGTCAGTGAAAAATATGCGGACACTGTGGATTTCAGTGTTTTAGACGGAAATATGGATTCTGCAACCCAGGTGGGCCAGATCGATAACCTGATTGCACAGAATGTGGATGGAATTTTAATCTGTCCGATGGACGGGGATGCACTGGTCCCGGCAGTAGAAGCTGCAAATGAGGCAAAGGTTCCGTTGATTACAGTAAATGCCCAGGTAAATTCCGATGAGGTCCTGGCGCATGTGGGTTCCGATGATATCGTTGCAGGAGAACTGGAAATGCAGTATGTAGCAGATCAGCTGAATGGTAAAGGAAATATTGTGATTTTACACGGACCAAATGGTATCTCCGCAGAAGTACTGAGAAGAGAAGGCTATGAAAATATATTAAAAAAATACCCGGATATTAAAGTTTTAAGCGAACCAACCTGCAACTGGTCCAGAGAAGAGGCTCTGTCCACAACAGAGAACCTCTTACAGGGAGCCGATGAGATTCAGGCAATCGTAGCACAAAATGATGAAATGGCGATGGGAGCACTGCAGGCAGTCCTTGATAACGATATGGGCGATAAAATCATTGTAACAGGAATTGATGCCATTGACGATGCAAAAGCGGCAATTGAAGCAGGAACTCTGTCAGCGACCGTATTCCAGGATGCAAAGGGACAGGCAGAAGCCGGCATTGATGAGATACTGGATATTGTGAAGGGCGGAGAACCCAAAGATGTATCAATCCCGTATGTTCTGGTAACCAAAGATAATATAGCCGATTATAAATAGAATAAAGAAGAGGGGTTTGTATGAAAAGAGGCGGGGTAATCAATAAAAAACTCAGTGAACAAATAGCAGGATTGGGGCATACGGATTATTTTATGATATGCGACGCAGGCTTTCCCATTCCGGAAGGCGTGGAGAGAGTGGACCTTGCGCTTGCATTTCAGATTCCAACGCTTAAGCAGTGTTTAAAAACCGTGTTGGATGAGGTTGTTGTTGAAAAGGTTTGCATAGCCGAAGAGATGGAGATATATAATCAAGACGGCTATGGGTTTGTTAAAAATGTGTTTGTGAACCAACCGGTGGAATCTATGCCCCAAAACTTACTTGCCAGGATGGCAAAAAAATGCAGGTTTATTTTAAGAAGCGGTGAACTGGCTCCTTATTCCAATGTAATAATGCAGGCAGCATCAGGCGTTGAAGAATATAAAAAAGCATTTATTATTGATATGGATCAGATAACTTAGAGCTATGAAAATGAAAAAGCGGAACATGCTCTGTGTTCCGCTTTTGATAGTTCTAGGCTCTGGCAGTTCAAAAAATTTGAATACGCAATATAATTGTGAATTCTCCAAACTGCCATGCGGACGCTATATACGACTGTTTTTATGGAAGAAAAATTTATACAGAAAAGATGTGACTTTACGAATATGGAAGAATTTGGTATAATGGAACAAATAATTTTAGAAACCCCGGTGGCTAGAAAGGGGAAAATAGGGATAGTGAGTATGAAGAGTACCAGCATGGAATTAAAAAAGATCAACCGTAACAATATCTATCGGCTGATTCTGAATGACAAGAAGATATCAAAGCAGGATGTTGCCTATAAACTGCGTCTAAGCCTTCCAACCGTAAGTCAGAACCTGTCAGAATTAATGGAGATGGATTTAATTGAGGAAACAGGAACCTTTGAATCGACAGGAGGCAGAAAAGCAAAGTGCCTCTCCTGTAATGGGCGTGCGAAGGTGGGAATTGGACTTGATATAACCAAAAACCATATCTCCCTGGCAATTGTGGATCTGACAGGAAATATGGTGGACTGTATCCGGGTCAGACGTACTTTTGAGGCGGACAAGGCATATTATGAAGAGATACGGTCGCTTTTAGAGCAGATCGTTGAGAAAAACCAGATTGACCCCAAAACGGTGCTGGGAGTTGCAGTGACACTGCCGGCGATAATCGGTGGGGATCGAAAGAGTATCCCACAGGTGTATTTATTCTCTCTTCCTCCTGATTTTTATGAGGAATTAAAAGAGTATATCCCATACCCTTATACTTTTTATAATGATTCAAACGGAGGCGGATTCGCTGAAATGTGGTATCGGGAAAAAGGAAAGAATATTCTGTATCTGTTTCTGGGGCCTACCGTGGGAGGTGCCATTTTGCTGGATGACAAGATTTATTATGGAGATAACCAGAGGAGCGGGGAATTCGGACACACAACGCTGGTGCCGGGCGGTAAGAAATGTTACTGCGGAAAAGAAGGATGTGCGGATGCATATCTGGCTTCCTCCATCTTATCGGATCAAACCGATGGGAGTCTGGAAAGATTTTTTAAGCTTCTGGATGCAGGCGACGACCATTGCAGGAAAATATGGGAAGAGTATGTGTATTATCTTTCTGTACATATTAATAATCTGAGAACATTTTTTGACTGCAAGGTAGTATTGGGCGGTTATGTCGGCGGATATATTAAGAAGTATATTAAGGATATCCAGATCCAGGTAGCCGGGCGGAATACCTTTGAAAATGATGGCAGCTATGTGGAGGCCAGTAATTTTTCCTGGTGGTCATCTGCGGTAGGCGGAGCACTGTTATATGTTTCTGAATTTATAAAAGAAGTTTAATATAATACTGATAATCAAATTGAATAGAGTTGGAATAAAGACCAGGGGAGGCAGCATGGCAGGCAGAGTCAAAAATGCAAAAATGCTTTTTTTAACAGGTTTCATTCTGCTGCTTGTACTAAGCACAGGGTGTATGAATAAAAGCACAAAGCTGGCAGAGGGATTTGATGCGGAGGAATTAAAGAAGGCTTCCGAGCAGGTAGTGGATCAGGTTAATAAGAATGACTATGACAGTTTTATTAATGATGCAGGAGATGAAGTAGCAGAGAGTATTTCACAGGAGAAGTTTGAAAATGAGGTTGTGGCATATGCGAACAGCAAGGGAGCCTTTCAATCTTACGGAAAGCAGGCCGTTATCGGGAAGAAGTATGAGAAAACAGGAGAAGACTGCGGTGTAGTGGTAATGGCAGCGGAATATGAAAATGGAACAATACAGTATACCATAAGCTTTACAAAAGAAATGAAATTGAATGGGCTGTGGTTAAAATAATAGGGTAAATCAGGAGCATGAGAATAAAATGTTCCTGATTTCTTTTTTTGTACGGATAAATTCCGGGGAGTCCAGGCAGGAGGAAGAAGGTGAATCTATGGTAAAAGCCGGCACTTTTATTTCTTTTAAAATACCCCGTGGACATTTTCCAAATATATAAATGCGGTCAGCGAGAATCATAGCTTCTTCAATGTCATGGGTTACAAAAATAATGGTTTGTTTTAACTTTTCCCAAATGGAAAGCACCAGCTGCTGCATTTGAAAACGCAGCATGGGATCCAGGGCAGAGAAAGGTTCATCCATTAAAAGAAGCTGGGGATGCAGGATTAAAGTGCGTGCAAGGGCAGTCCGCTGCTGCATACCGCCGGATAATTCGTTTGGATAATAATTTTCAAATCCGTTTAAATGAACCAGACCGATGTATTCACGGATAGTCTCTTCCTGATCTTTTTTGGAAATGTGCCTGCGGTTTAGGCCATAAGCGATGTTTTCCCGGACATTCATCCATGGAAAAAGAACTGGTGCCTGGAATACGACCCCGCGGTTAGAAGCAGGACCGGTGATTGCCTGATTTTCCAAAAGCATTTTTCCGGTGTCCGGGATCTCAAATCCTGCAATCATATTCAGAAGTGTGGTTTTTCCACAGCCGCTTGGTCCCAGAAGCGCTACAATTTCATTGGGATTTACGGATATGTTCAGGTCCTGAAATACACAGATAGAATCCTGAAAAGAGGAGCGGTAGCTTTTTGATACGTTTTGAACGGTTAAAAGATTATGGACCATGAGAAACTCCTTTTTATATACAATTTAATGCAGCTTAAATTTATTTAGCATTACACTTTTTGACAGGATAAAACAGATTGCAGATTTTTACCAGCAGAAAATCTGATACTTTGCCGGTTACTGCGATAACCGCCATGCAGGCAAGTACGATATCCACATGTCCAAGCATGCGGGCATCTGTCATGATAGCGCCAATACCCTTTGTAACACCGGTGACTTCACCCAAAACCAGGTAAGCCCAGGAGATTCCAAGGCCCAGGCGAAGACCTACTAGAACGGAAGGGAATGCACTGGGCAGGGTCACCGTCCAAAAAAGGGAAAAAGAACCTGCACCCATCATTTGACCTGCACGCAGATAGGTATCAGGAACTTCTTTTGCACCTTGGGCTGTGTTCATATAGATTGGGAAAAAGGTAGCAAGGGATATGAGAAAATGCGTACTTTTTTCGCCAACGCTGAACCAGACAATTGCTATGGGCAGCCATCCGATACCCGGAACTGCTCTCAGAGCATGGACAAACGGATCAAATACTTTCTGCAGCAGGCGGACTCTTCCGGTGAGAAAGCCCAGGATTACGCCAAGCAGTGCGGCGGTCAGAAACCCTTTTAAGACGCGGAAGCAGCTAATCCACAAATTATCAAAGAGTTTACCGGAGTAGGGAGTAACTTTTGAATTACCCAAAATAAAATCAATAATTACGTTCCAGAGTTTCTGGGGAGAGGGGAGTACATATTCTGGAACAGCCCCTCTGCTGGTAGCCAGGTACCAGAGCAGAAGGAGAATTCCGGGAATTAATAATCCCCACAGACCAGAGGTTAATGTTGTCAGAGTATTTCTTGCATGTTTTTTGTCCATAGTGCCTCATTCTTGTCATTAATTTTTCTTTGCATTTTCCAGGAAGGTAAGATCGAATAAGGAATCAATGTCAGGCATCTTTGTAATGATACCGAGATCCAGCATTTTCTGCGCCAGATTTTTGGTGTTTTGGATAAAGGCATCATCGATATCCCAGCACAGCTCGATATTGTCGGCTGCAATCTTCAGAAGATCCTTTTCTGTTCCGAATTCTTCCGCCTTATCCAGCCAGGCGTCCTGATTTTCATTTAGATACTGAGTTGCCTTGATGTGGGCATCAACCATTTTCTGAACTTCCTCAGGCTTATTTTTAATCGTGTCTTCCGTTACGATCATAGCTGCATTAATGGTTCCGATGCTGTCATCAAAATATGGATAGCTTAAGATTTTCCCATAACCATTTTTAACTGCTTCAGAAGGGTAAGGCTCGCCGCTGCAGAATGCATCAATGGTACCGTCAGCAAGTGCCTGGCCCATATCAAAGAAATCAATCCGAACCAATTCCACATCTTTTTCCGGATCGATGCCATTGCGTTCCAAAACATCTAATAATAAAGCATGATGCATGGTGCCGGGAACATATGCAATGGTCTTGCCCTTTAGATCAGCCTCGGTTTCGATTCCTGAATTTACCCCGGCTACCAGAGCAGAACACTTGTTGCACAGACTGGTTACAATGCGGACCGGTTCATTATTGGACGCAGCGGTAATGGCTGTTACCAGGGTAGTTCCGGTCATATCCAGACCGCCGGATAAAAGGGCAGTTTTCTGGTCTCCGGGATTTGTAAATGGGAGAACTTCTATACCGGAGCTTTTATCGATAAACTGGTCATAAAAGAAGGGCTGGATTGTCTGGGCGGTTTTCCAGGTACCGACTTTTAATTGCGCGGCATCTGGTGCAGCCGTATCTGCGGGGGCAGCATTTTCTTTTGCGGATGAACTTTCGGACGCTGAAGGGAATTCTTCTTTTGCATCATCCGTGGATTTTGTAAATTTTTGACAGCCGGCAGCAAATAGCATACTAAAAGTAAGTAGCAGGATCAGAAATAAAAATGTAAGTTTTCCTTTAATGGTGTGCTTTTTCATGATATGTATCCTTTCTAATAAATTATATATTCAGCCCTGAAAATTAATCGTTTCCTTCCTGATAAACGGTGTACCCATTATTTTGAAACCATTGTTTTGCTGTGTTTACATCGAACTGTTTCCACTTTTCATTTGGAAAACAGCAGGCATCTCTGGGAATGGCGCCTGTTTCTATTACAACTACATTGGCACCAAACTGAATTGCCAGCTCACTTGCCGGATGTACGCAGATTCCCGGAACTTTATAGCCGCATGCCAGCCTGGTAACTGCGATAATCTGGGCAAGTCTTTTATCACTGATCTGAGGGAATTCTCCGAGAGGAGTACCCTTGACCGGAACTCTTGCCATTGCGCCAGATACAATAGCGCCGTAATCGATAGTCATTTGGCAGATGTCTGCAATTTCTTCATTTGTATGTTCAATACCCACCGGTTCTACCAGGAAAACCAGCTTCAGGGGAGAATTTTTGCATGCATTAAGAGTTGCAGTACGCTCCTCTTTTTTAAATCGGGTATCTTTGCCTTCGCCTAAACGTAAAGAGTGATAAATGAAATCCACACCGCGTCTGGAAAGCTCGTGAGCTTTCGCAGTATCAAATTCACCGACGTTTAAACCGATTTCGTAGGTGCCCGGTACTTCTTGGCGAATCGTCTGAATGAGTGCTTCCAAAACATCCAGGCTGTAAAACTCCGTTGTTCTTAGTACAATCCAGCGTACTGTATTTTCAACATAGTATCTCACATTATCGATAATCTCTGACTCGGAAAAATCCCGTTCCACTTCAACCAATCCCCATTTTTTTCCAAGAGAGCAAAAATCGCAGTTCATCGGGCAGGCTTTAAAATCAACTCCCATAGCGCCCCAAAGGTAAGCACGTTTTTCCGTAATTGTTTGAGCAGCCTCAAAAGCTGCATTTCCAAGTGCCTCAAATGCCGGAGAGTCCAGGGGAATGGACAGAAGGTCAATCATGAGCTGCCGGTCAAGGGATTTCTGATTTAAAGCTGCATTTTTTGCATACTCGATTTTTTCTAATATATTCATTGTATTCTCCTTCAATAAGCTTTATAATAAAAGTCTAGCATATTTTGTGGAATTTTGGTGGTTAACAATATAGCTTTTTGGTAAAAATTTTAGAAAGTATAAATTTTTTACTGTTTTGTGGAGTGATTCAAAAATGATCTTGTTTTAGATCAGTGAAGCTAAAAGGAAACTGCCCGTTTCAGAAACAAAAATTCGAAAAATTGTGGAAAAATGTGTGAAAAAGTTATTGACACACACGGTGATGTGTAATATAATATCTCAATGTGACGTAGTACGTAGACGTTAAAAACCAAAGCCCCGGTGAGACGTTTTACTATAGAAACAGTTAATTATCCAAGGAGGTAAACCAATGAAGAGTTTTATGGCGAGTCCAGCAACAATTGAAAGAAAATGGTACGTAGTTGACGCTACAGGATATACATTAGGTCGTTTAGCATCAGAAGTAGCTAAAATATTAAGAGGAAAGAACAAACCGATCTTTACTCCTCACATCGATACAGGTGATTACGTAATCATCACAAATGCAGAAAAAATCCAGGTAACAGGTAAGAAATTAGATCAGAAGATTTATTATCATCATTCAGACTACGTTGGTGGAATGAAAGAGACTACCTTAAGAGAAATGTTAAACAAGAAGCCGGAAAGAGTTATCGAGCTTGCAGTTAAAGGCATGCTTCCAAAAGGACCTTTAGGAAGATCCATGATGACAAAACTTCACGTGTACACTGGTGCAGAGCATAATCATGCAGCTCAGAAACCAGAAGTATTAACATTTTAAGAAGGAGGTAAAAAACATTGGCTAATGCAAAATTCTACGGAACAGGAAGAAGAAAAAAATCAATCGCAAGAGTATATTTAGTACCTGGAACAGGTAAAGTTACTATTAATAAAAGAGACATCGACAACTATTTAGGTCTTGAGACATTAAAAGTTATCGTACGTCAGCCGTTAGTAGCTACAGAGACCAACGATAAATATGA
>NZ_JNGB01000080.1:0-26840 GCF_001029355.1 Robinsoniella sp. RHS | reverse complement strand
GAAGAGTATACTCAGATTCGAATACTCTTCTGCCTTTATTTATGTTCACTTCCTGCAGTCTCTTTCATTGCTTCTACCGTATTTCTGTCACATTCTCCAATGCCATATCTCGCCATCTCATAATATTCGGTCATTTTCGGTCCGCCGGATACCTCGGGAAATAATTCTATTCGAATTTCTTCCGGCATACAGGATGCCGGCAAAATTCTGCCCTTTTTCATTCTCCCTTTCACGAATTTTTTATACATCTTTCTTATTTTCATGTTATTGCTGCCAGTAAAAAGTTCCCGGATTGTTCGTCTGTTTTTTCGTTTCTTTACCCTTTCCTCTCTCCACAGAAAAGTGCTGGACTCCTGTATCTCTTCGTCCGGCATCTTCTGTTTATATTTCCGGTAGATTCTGTAAATTCCATATGCTGCCAGAAATACAATTCCTGCAGCTACAGCAGCTTTTAAAACGGTTGCAAGAATTTGCTCCAGCATCTCAAGCCACTGACTTTTTTCACTTATTTCCTGCGTGAACATATCAGCCATTTGATTCTGTGCCTGGAATGCCTCTGTCTGCGGCACATCATTGGACTCTTTTAAGAAAAATGCCAGAAGCCATCCCACAATCCCCAGTATTATGTTTTTTAATGCATTCAGGATCAAATCCGGGGATAAGTCTTTAAATAGAAAAATTACTGCTGCCCCGCAAAACAGAAAAACCAGCATCATAACATTTCCCACCCATTGAATCCGCTCATAGGGAATACTGGTATTCCTTTTGTTTTTCACAAAAAACTGACGCATATTTTCTAAATATATGAGAATCATTTCAGATAATCCAAAAACGCTGACGGCCAGTACGCTGACCCGCTTCAATATTTCGCTGTTGGTATACCCCCCTATCCCGTAGGATACAAGAAAAACACCTGCCCATGCCAGCCAAGGACGCTCCTGTTTATTCTGTATACGCAGAAACAAAGAAATAAGTGCTGAGAGTCCTGTACAAAAAGCCAGAAGCAGACCGGCAGATTTATCCGGTATTAAAATATACATCCCAGCCGTTATCAGTATATGAAGCATAAGGAACACTATAAAACTTACAGTTGTTTTTCTCAAAATATAAAATACAACAAGCGGAACCACAAACACAATCCCTTTTACAAACCAATCCTTACTCAGCACATTCCCTTTGCAAAGTCCGGCCAGCACCGAAGCATAAATCATATAGTACAGACATGTCTGTGCCGCAATTTCCAAAAACGCCGTATGAAACTGCTGCCTGCCCCCTTTTGATACCATTTTGGACAATTTTTTCACCTGCCTTTTTACCTGCACTCTCAACCGCCTCTTTCTACTTCCCAGCAAATCATGTCACCTGCGATTCCGGGATGCATATCTAACAACGTTCCACGATAAACAGGTGCGATCCAAACAGACCCCCTGCTCTGTTCCCGAAGCCTTAGAAAATCTTCCTGCAGTTCCTCCCTGCAGCTGGTGGATACAAAAACATAAAGGACATTTTCGCTTTTCCCATTACAAAGTTCTTCCATACGGCCATGAAAACGCTCCGCTTCCAGAGTCAGATCCATCCTTGCCAGCTGCTCATCCAGCATTTCCCCGTGAGCCTCCCCGCTGCCGGCACGAAGGTACAGACTTTCTTTTGTTATTTTATCTTTCCCATTGGTTAGAAACTGAACCGGAACACCCTGCTCTAAAAACTGTCTGGCTAAAGTACTTACTATACGGATGCCTTCTTCCAGCAGATCATCATGATGCCAAATCGTATCCTGATCCGCATTAAATAGAAAACAAATAGCCTGAGAAGCTGTAGCATCATGTACATTTACCATGTAAGTGCTGTTCTTCGCAGAAATTTTCCAGTTGATGCTCCTCATGGAATCATAACTTTGATATTCTCTTATACCGGCAAATGCAAAAGGATCCTCCTGAAGGTATTTCCTGGTCTGTATATTCCCCATTATCCTTTCATAAGGAACATCTGTCCGTTCCAGATCCGCCTTTGCAGGAAACACATACAGCCTCGCCTTATTTTCACAGGTGCTGTAATATTCCCCGGAAAACCAGATATCACCTGCCGTCAGATCTAATTCATCCACATCATATAATCCCCGCTTTGCACAGGTGACCTTATGACGCCGGACTATTTTTTGATACGGAAACAGCGAAAATATGTCACATTTATAACAGTAATCCGTTATTTTCATATTCTCCTGTTTTTCAAAATGAAGTCCTTTATCGGTCTTAAACATCACTTTTAATGTGGGCAGGATCATCCATTTACGATTGCTTACCATTTCAAACAGAATCGTTTCGCTTCCTTCCGTTACGGCACTGTGTTCAAATGACACCTCCGCATTCAGTCCTTTTTTCCAGTTCTTTTCATATACCAGCCGCTGTATAAACCAGACTATAAATAGTCCCAAAATAATCAGGATAATTTTCATCTTTATACCCATTGTATATTGCAGGCCCGCCTGCAATACTGCCACAAAATAATAAGGTTTCACGTATCACAATGTGGCTGCCTTCCATCTGAAATTTTCTTTTACCCTTTCTCCATGCATGTCGCAAACAGACTTGCCATACTTCCCTTACTTTTCCCAGTTCTCAGTAGGAACCGGTACCTGATCCAGGATTTCTTTTATTGTATTTACCGTGTTCCGGGATCGGTTCATTCCGCCGTACATTACCAGGCGGTGTGCCATTACCGGAACGGCAAGTGTTTTCACATCCTCAGGAATAACGTAATCCCTGCCCTCTATGACAGCATAAGCCTGTACTGCTTTTACAAATGCCAGCGTTCCCCGCGGGCTGACTCCCAGTTTGATCTTCTCATGTTTTCTGGTTTTGGTAATCAGTGCCAGTATATATTCTCTGATCCCAGCATGAACAAATACATCTCTATGTACCTGACTCATAAGAAGCAGGGTTTCTTTTGAACACACCGGTTCTATTTCATCCAGCGGATCTCCTTTGATAAAGCGCTCCATCATCTGCAATTCTTCCGACTCTTGTGGTACTCCCATGGACAGCTGCATTAAGAATCTGTCCAGCTGTGCCTCCGGCAACGGATAAGTTCCTGCTGTTTCTATGGGGTTCTGAGTCGCAATAACCAGAAAGGGTTCCTCCAGATGCATGGTCACACCATCTACCGTTACCTGCTTTTCCTCCATGCATTCCAGCAGACTTGACTGGGTTCTGGGTGTGGCCCTGTTGATCTCATCCGCCAGAACAATATTTGCAAAAACAGGTCCCTCACGATATACAAATTCTCCCTGCTTCTGATTGTAATAATTGATACCGGTTATATCTGATGGCAGTAAATCCGGCGTAAACTGGATTCTGCTAAAGGGAAGATCCAGGGATCTGGCAAGAGACTTTGCCAGCTTTGTCTTTCCTGTACCCGGTACGTCTTCTAACAGTATATGCCCACCTGCTAAAAGTGAAGTCAGAACCAGGTCTATCACTTCTGATTTACCTATGATCACCCTATTTATATTTTCCTTTATGGATTGTGCCGCTGCTGCTGCCTGAACGATATCCATTTATCCTGTCCTCCTGTTCCAGAGCATGTCAGAACAATCATTACACGGTCACATCCTGCCAGGGGCGCAGTCAGTCCGGTGCAAGCCGTTTCTAATACACTCTAATACTGTTTTTATTTTACTACGGATTCAGGAAAATTACTATTTTAATTCAAAAAGATAAAAAAGCAAAAAAAGGGGGCCATCGCACTAAATCTTAATGCGATGACCCCTTTATAAGGGTTTATGCAAATTTTGCTGTGTTAAGCTTCACACCAGGTCCCATTGTAGGAGCGACTGTTACGCTCTTTAAATACTGTCCTTTAAGTGCTGAAGGTTTTGCTTTTAAAATTGCACCCATAAGCGTCTGGAAGTTGTCCGCTAACTGCTCCTCTGTAAAAGAAGCTTTTCCGATTGGCACGTGGATAATGTTTGTTTTATCTAATCTGTACTCAATCTTACCTGCTTTGATTTCCTGAACTGCTTTTGTTACGTCCATAGTTACCGTACCAGCTTTTGGGTTTGGCATTAAGCCTTTTGGTCCAAGTACACGACCAAGACGTCCAACAACACCCATCATATCCGGTGTAGCTACAACTACATCGAATTCAAACCAGTTTTCGTTCTGGATCTTTGGAATTAATTCCTCTGCTCCAACGTATTCAGCGCCTGCTGCACGAGCTTCATCAGCTTTTGCATTTTTAGCGAATACTAAGACACGAACTTTTTTACCGGTACCGTGTGGTAACACAACAGCTCCACGGATCTGCTGATCCGCATGACGGCCATCACAGCCTGTTCTGATATGAGCTTCGATTGTTTCATCAAATTTAGCAACAGATGCTTTCTTTACTAAAGAAATAGCTTCTGTTGTATCATAAAGATTTGCGCGGTCGATTGCTTTTGCAGCCTCTGCGTATCTTTTTCCTTTTTTCATATTAAATAACCTCCTGGTGGTATTTGCGGGAATTTCCCTCCCACTTTTCATTGTTTAGTTTACGTTTTGCTTGATTGCCAAGTATATTATTCCTCAACAGTGATACCCATGCTGCGTGCGGTACCTGCGATCATGCTCATAGCAGCTTCAACAGATGCTGCATTTAAATCTGGCATTTTCATTTCAGCGATCTCTTTGATCTTTTCTTTGCTGATTGTAGCAACTTTTGTTTTATTTGGAACGCCTGAACCTGATTTCAGGTTGCATGCTTTCTTTAATAAAACTGCTGCCGGAGGAGTTTTTGTAATAAAGCTGAAGCTTCTGTCTGCATATACAGTAATAACAACCGGGATAATTAAATCGCCTTTGTCAGCTGTTCTTGCGTTGAACTCCTTTGTAAACTGAACGATGTTAACACCGTGCTGTCCAAGTGCCGGACCAACTGGTGGAGCTGGTGTAGCCTTTCCAGCAGGAATCTGTAATTTAATATAACCTGTTACTTTTTTTGCCATTTTTAGGCACCTCCTATGTGGTATTGGCGGGGGATTTCCCTCCCACTAATCCGTCAGACTGCGAATATTACCCGACGGTCTAATATCATGTTACATTTTTTTAATCTCTGTGAAACTTATTTCTACTGGTGTTTCACGACCGAATAACTCAACATTAATGGTAACGATCTGTTTACCATGATTGATGGACTGAATTACTCCAACGGTATCTTTCCAGACTCCGCCGGTTACAGTAACGGCATCTCCCTCTGTGAAATCCACCTGGACATCGTCCGCCTGGATTCCAAGATTCAGCATTTCCGCTTCGGTAAGTGGCACTGGTTTTGATCCAGGACCAACAAATCCGGTAACACCTCTTGTATTTCTAACGACATACCAGGTGTCATCATTCATGACCATATTCAGAAGTACATAGCCAGGAAACAGTTTCTTCTGAACCTGCTTCTGCACGCCATTTTTTACTTCTACAACATCCTGCATCGGAACTCTGACCTCAATGATCTGATCTTCTAAATGCCGGTTTTCAATCGTTTTCTCAATGTTGGCCTTAACCTTGTTCTCATACCCTGAATAAGTATGAACTACATACCAGTTTGTTTCTGACATAAAATCACCCTTGCCCTTACTTTATTAAGAAATCAATACCATACTGTACAATAACATCAATAATGGTTATAATGACACCTAATACACAAGAAACGGCAACAACCGCAATGGTCTGTTTGCCAAGTGTTTTTTTCTCCGGCCAGATAATTTTCTTAAATTCAGATTTAAGACCTTCAAACCAGCTTTTCTTGGGGGCTTTTTCTGTTTTTGCAGTTTCTCCCATTACATTCACTTCCTTTGCATTATCACTAACAGTTATTTGGTTTCTTTGTGTGATGTGTGTGTTCTACAGAATTTACAGTATTTTTTTGTTTCCATTCTGTCCGGATGATTTTTCTTATCCTTCGTCATGTTGTAGTTACGTTGTTTACATTCCGTACATGCCAATGTGATTTTAACGCGCACAACTTCCACCTCGCCTTCTTTGTAATTTGGTAACAGCTTGCGTAGGCTGTTGAATTTTTAGGCATAAAAAAAAGACCTACTTCCATTCGCTCGTTTATCTTATCATATACAATAGCTGGAAGTCAAGTCTTTTTTTGACAAGATCCATGATCTTATGCAGTGTTTTAATTACAAATATCTCAGAAATCTGCCTGAAGTCTCATTCAGATACGCTCCGGATCAGCGGAATTTTTCCTGTCCCTGTTTTAATGATACTTCCCTGCCGAATGCTGTGGCTGCCAGGCCGCCTTCCCCCGTTTCCCGCAGGGAGACATTCATCAGATCTCCGACTTCTTTCATGGCATCAATCACCTGATCTGGGGGAATCCGGCTTTCTATTCCAGCCAATGCCATATCGGCACATGCCAGTGCGTTCACCGCCCCGATCACATTCCGCTTCACACACGGAACCTCTACCAAACCGGCTACCGGATCACAGACCAGTCCCAGCAGATTTTTAAGAGACATCGCGGCCGCATGAGCAATCTGACCTGCATTTCCGCCTCTGAGATGTACCATTGCCCCTGCCGCCATCGCACTAGCCGAACCTATTTCCGCCTGACAGCCGCCGGAAGCTCCGGCAATATAAGCACGGACAGCTATAACCTGTCCAATTCCAGCAGCCACATACAGTGCTTCTCCAATACGTGCATCCTCTGTCTGCTCATTCTTGTAAAAAGGGACCAGTACAGCAGGAAGTACGCCGCAGGCACCAGCTGTGGGTGCAGCCACAATCCGTTTCATGCAGGCATTGGATTCACCCATCTGCAGTGCCGCTGCAATGACCTCTCCCATAAATGCACCGCACAATGGTGTTTCCTTTTGAATATACTGTTCCATAATACCGCCGCTTCCGCCTACCAGACCGCTGTTGGAAATCAGTTTTTCATCATATGCTTCACTGGACGAAAGCATCGCCCGCCACATACCCATCATCTTCTCAAAAGATTCCTCTTTTGTAACTTTCCGCTCATTCATATCATCCTGCAGGATGGTTTCCCAGAATGGAATCTGTGATTCCCTGCATACTTCTAAGATTTCCTCTAATGAGTTATATGCCATGTTACCGGTTCCCTCCTATATCAATGTATGTTACCTTCAGTATGCCCTCTTTCTGCTCCAGCCACTCAATGGATTCCTTTGGAATCTTCTGGTCTGTCTCTATGATCATCACCGCATAGCCCCCTCGTTTTTTCCGGTGCAGGGACATATTGGCAACATTCACGGACTTCTGAAAAAGCATGGATGCCACCTCGGCAACATAACCGGGCTGATCCATGTTATGAATAATTAATGTGGGATTCTCACAGGTACAATTGACCTCCACATCATTGATTTTATTCAGCATAATCCGACCGCCACCCAGAGAAGAAGCCTGAACTGTCAGCTTTCTGTGCTGGCCATCCTCCAGTACCATCTGTACGGAATTAGGATGTGCCCCCTTTAAAGTTGTCTCTTCAAATGTAAACTCTAATCCCTTTTCTCCTGCCATTTCAAAGCTTTCCGGAATCCTGACATCATCCGGCTCCATTCCAAGAAGGCCTGCCACTATGGCTTTATCTGTACCATGTCCTACTCCGGTCGCCGCGAAGGAGCCATGCATACAAATCCGTGCTTTTAAGGGCATACATCCCAGCAGCTTTCTCCCCATCAACCCGATCCTTACTGCCCCGGCCGTATGAGAGCTTGATGGTCCAACCATAACAGGTCCCAAAATATCGAATATGTTCATCCGTTTTTTCTCCTTAGCGTAAATTGAAAGGGAACGCCGAACGCTCCCTTAAAGAATATATTCATTATTATATTTTATCAAATCCCTGTCAAAAAGTATAGGGGGCAGCTAATTTTTTTCTGTGGTTCCCACTCGCAGGGAAACCAGCGTACGAAAAACCTTTTCTTCCTCTTTACACTCCATACTGCCTTCGTATTTTTTTACAATTCCCTTTACAATGTCAAGTCCCAGACCATGGCAGAACTTATCTTTTTTAGAAGTTTTAAAGTTTCCTTCCCGTTTAGCTTCCAAAGCTCTGGTCTCACCGGATCTGGCATTACAAAAAATCAGAACCTGATAGCCTGCACGGTACTGGCTTTTCACATTAATAAAGCGCTCCTGGGAATTCTCCATGCGCATGCAGCTTTCAATTGCATTATCAAACAAATTATAAAAGATACTGAGCCAGTCAACATCATCGACTCTTCCACTGACAAAATGTGCCATGTTTAACTGCAGTTTAATTTTATTTTTCGCACACTCTGTAATTTTATTATGCAGTACTGCATCAATCATTACATTTCTGCTGATATTGCTTTGCAGAAGCTTGTCATATTCTTTATTCAGTCGTTTTGTGATTTCACCCATAGATTCTGTATGATTATCCCGTACCAGCCTTTCTATGGTCTGAAGATGGTTTCCAATATCGTGGCGCATTTTCTGCACCAGTTCGTTTTGCTCTTCCAGAACCTTATAATGCTCTCTCAAAAGCTTTTGCTGCATCAGCAGATATTGATTCTCTCTTTTAAGGTTTTCTCTGCTGTACCAGGTCAGCAATCCGCCGAATACGCACAGCATAGCTACCACATACATCAGTACCCAGGGTTCGAGAAGCCGGTTTGCATTTTCATTCATCATAAAGACAGTTGCAGCCAGATTCACAAATACGGATACAATAGCAAATACCTTCCAGATCCACAAAGGAATTTTTTCAAATACGCAGAATTTAATCACAACACATATGATCGCGGCAGCAAGAATATTTTTAGCCCCGTTTACGGCAGTCACTAATAAAATATTCTCGCCACTGTAAAGAGCAGCAGCGCCGCCAAAACCAAATATGTTGTTCGTAATCAGACTGAACGCCGCACCGATAATCCCAAAAAATTCTATAAATGCGTAAAATTTCACAAAATCATTTACCGGTTTCACCGATATTTTATAGATGACTGCCATCCACAGAATGATTTCTGCCACATAGACCAGAAATGCAGAACCGCCGTTCTTTACAGGCAGCATCAGCAAACCATCCACCACAGCAAGAAGAAGCAGAATCATCCGCTTCTTTCTCAAGTCCATATTTCCGGTATCTACGCACCGAATGGCAAAAATATAGAATATAACAGTTTCTAACAGGGCAGCAACACATTTTCCGGTAAATACCGTCATTATTTCACCTCACATTAGATTGTATTCTAGATATCTTCCCCCAGCCACCTGGCAAATGCCCTGCGGACATCATTCAGATACCTTCGGCTGATCGGAACCTTTTTCCCATTGCGCAGAATCAATTCATTACGGCAAAATTCTTTTACAAAATTCAGATTCACAATATAACTGTTATGGCATCTTACAAAGTAATCCGATCCAAGCTGTGCCTGCAGTTCGGTCAATCCGGAAGATGTTCTGACAGTTTCTCCGACGCAGACCGCAAGTGTACTGCGCTTTTCCCTTTCTAAGTACTGAATATCCATAGGAAGCAATATAATCTTTCTTCCTTTTACCATGACAACAATACGTTCTCTGGCAACCTTACTTTTCTGTTGGATTTGCTTCTCAATAATCTTTGGCAGATATTTTTCCAGGTCTTTTTTCAAAACAAAATAGCAGTAGTCAACCTCATATACTTTTGAACTGTAACAAAGATAGTTCGTCAAAAACACAATTTTTGTTCTGGTATCTAATGCTTCCAGCTTTTTCGCAACCTCAACCCCGTTAGATTCACCTATTTCAATATCCAGAAACAGTAAATCCAAATCATAAATACTTTCCCTTACGTAATGGTATAACTCCTCCGGATTCAAAAATTCATGAATTTCATACTCACACTTGTTTTTCTTCAAAAATTTCTCAATGAAATCTTTGCTTACCTGAACCGCCTTTGCTTCATCGTCACATATCCCGATTCGCATCATGATTCATCCCACCTTACTTATTTCTTTTCATTACCCGAATATAATTGCACAATTATATTTCTTGGAATTATACCATCCGTATCACAGTAAATGCAATGCTAAATACACTTTTAACACAGTTCGTGTAATATTTAACCAAAGTTTGTCGATTTCATTAAAAAATAGTCAAAAAATGGTAAATACTTCCATCCATTATAATCCACAAGCTATTTTTTAGGTTATAGATTATTATAATATAACAAAACAAATAATACAATACTTAATAAGTAATTATACAGGGGGTAAGTATGACAATTGATTATACCGCTATCGGACGCAGAATCCGAGCCATGAGATTAACCCAGAAAATTACACAAGAACGGCTCGCCGAACAGGTAGATATCTCTACACCACATCTTAGCAATATCGAAAGAGGGGTCACCCATGTAAGCCTGCCTACATTAATCACTATTGCAAATGCACTCCACACTACGGTAGACAATCTATTGTGCGACAGCCTTCCCGAAGCAAAGTCTTTCTACGTGAAAGAATTAAGGGATTTGTTAAACGACTGTGACGAAAAAGAGCTCCGCATATTGACGGAAACTTTAAGATCTCTGAAATCTTCCCTTCAGGATACTTATGGACAATGAATCATCGCTTGCATAATGACTGATAAAACAAAAAAGGACATTCCATTTGGAATTATCCTTTTTTTATTACCAAGCCGACACCTTTTCTGGCCTTGCACCCGGTATGTGTCCATCCAGTTTCCGAAAAGCTGTTACACTTCTTAGGATATATTATTCAGTATTCCATAAATATAAGTATCTTTCCAGACAGGCTGATTATTCTCATCCTTCCAGAAATATACGTTCTTTCTTAAATATCCTTCCCTGATAAATCCCAATTTCTCCAATAATCCCCAGGAATTCTGATTGTCCGGATCACAGTACGCACAAATCCTATGGATTCCATTTTCAAATGCCCATATAATCAGCTTTTCACAGCTTTCTTTTGCATATCCTTTTTTCCAGTAATTTTCATTAAACACATATCCGATTTCCAGAGAATTACAATCGCATTTGCCCAAATAAACATTACCTATCATTTTACCTGTAGATTTTAGCTCAACCGCAATCATTTCATCCGTTGAAATTCTGGATTCCAGATTTTCCTTAACCTCTTCCATTGACATCGGCTTATATGGCTCATATTCCAGGACTTTCGGATTGGACAAGTATTCATATAGGTCCTGTAAATCACTTGTTGTGTATCTTCTTAATATTAATCGGTCCGTTTCTGCGATTATTATTTTTTCCATAATTATCTCCCCGTAAATTTATCTTTACCAGCTTCCTGCACTTTTTTATTATATCATTGCCATATTCCAAAGTCACTTTATTTTTTCTTTTTTCTGGCATTTTATAACCTTCCCGGAGTACTATAGCGTGTTTTAAAAAAGTGGGGCGTGCAGATGGCGGGTATGAATTTTCAAACACGCTCTGGCAGCTCCCCACTCAATATTATGTTACCAATACGTCTTCCAGTCTTTTATATTTCTGACCAGTGCCTCAAGATAGAAATAATCTCCCCACAGATTACATTCATCGACCCCTCTGTCGGATACGCTGTTAAATGGACTGCTTTTCGCATAAACACCATGCAGGATCAGTCCGTTTGCTTCCTTCGGTGACCTAACCGCATAGTTGTCTATCAGGCTTTCCAGCATCTTCTGAGCCCTTTTACCATAAAAAGATTGCTCTTCCTTTTCCAGTCCCCCGTTTTCACACATTTCCATGATCCCGCAGACTGCTGCTGCGGCGGCCGACGAATCTCTCAGTTCATGACTCCCCTCTGGAAACTGCAAATCCCAATAGGGAACCATATCCTCCGGGAGATGTCTTAGATAAAAATCCGTCACTTTGCGGAACAATTCTCTGCAGGTTTCATCTTTTGTATACCGCCATGCCAATGCCGTGCCATATATTCCCCAGGCCTGTCCTCTCGCCCAGGCAGAATCATCCTGATATCCCTGAGCCGTAACCCCCCGTAACGGCTCTCCGGTTCTCGGATTAAAAAAATAAGTGTGGTAGGTGGAATTATCTTCCCGCACCAGGTTTTGGATGCTTGTCTTCGTATGACGTACTGCAGCGTCTCTGTACTTTCCGTCCCCAGTTACTCTGGAAGCCCAGTATAATAAGGGCAGATTCAGCAGACAATCAATAATCAGGCGGTAATTATCCTCTGCCCCCGGCTCTCCCCATGCCTGGAGAAACTCCCCTTTTACCTGAAAGCGGCTGATAAGCTGGTCGGCAGCCAGAATAGCCGCCTCTTTTGCCCTTTTATTTCCCGTAATCTGATATGCTGCCACGCAGGAAGGTGTGTATAGAAATCCCATATCATGGTGGTCTACATCTATTTTCTGTTTTATCCTATTATAAAAGCTCTCAACCTGAACCTCCGCCGCCGATCTGAAACTTTCCTCTGCCGTCAGTTCATAGGCAAGCCAGTATGTCCCCGTACAGAATCCGGTTGTCCACTCTGTATTTTCTGTTTCCGGGTAAAACAGATGCTCACTATTGGATCCCGGAAATTTATATGTGTAGTTATTCAGATTTCCTTTTAGAATAGATACTGCCTGCGCAGCTGCTTTTTGTACTTTTAACTTCTCCATAAATGCCCTCCTGTTGCAACTCCCGTTCCGCTGAATTCACCATTTGTGGCAGCTCCATAATTTTTTATTTTGTCACTTTGATATAATTATCGTAAGCCGTCTGCTGAATTTCAATTGCTTTTTCAATATTCCTGTCCTTAAGTTCCTGAATAAATGCATCGTATTCATCGTCTATATTGCTGGAACCTAAAATCCAGCTCTGCAGCTTTTCATAAACAATTGGCTGAATTCCCGACATGATGCTCTTGTATTCATCCATATCCTCTGTGCTCAGTTTCAGCTCCGGAAGTTTGGGAGCACTAAACCATTCATCATGTGAATCATAAAGCTTGTTTGCTGCTTTCCCTGCATCATTCATGGTCGCATACTCATAATCTGCTGCCTGGATATAACCGGCACGGTATTGTGAGCCCAGGGAACGCAGATATTCCACCGGTGCCAGTCCGGATTTGAACACTTCCTCTGTAAAAGCTTTCCCGCCGTTGTCATCCACCGTGTATGTCCTGCCCTCGATACCCCAGTTCATCAAATCGGAACCTTCCTCTGTAAACATGAAATCCATAAACGCAATTGCACTCTCCGGATCCTTGCACTGGGAAGAGATTCCCCATCCGCACTCAGCATAACGGTAATCACGCTCCTTCACATTCCCATTCTGGTCTTTTAACGGTGCAATTGCCACCATATTAAATCCCGGTATTTCCTCTCCCAGAGAATCATTGTAATTACCTGTACTTACCCAGTCATGGGTAAATCCACCTGTGTTATTGCTAAGCAGCGTATCTCTTGCGGACATGCCTCTTGTAAAAATCTCCGGATCAATCAGTCCCTCTTTATACCACTGAGCCAGATTTTTTACCGCAAGTTTATAATTATCTGTCAGCGGTTCAAATGTGATTTTACCGTCACGGGGATAGAAGGATGCACTGGAATCCCACAGTGCGAGATACTCTCCCATTTCTGTCTCCGAAGTAGCAGAGCGGTCAAACAGCGGAATCTCGTCTGCCTTTCCATTGCCGTTGGGATCATTGTTCTTAAATGCTGTCAGTACATCATGGAGTTCATCCACGGTTTCCGGTGCCTTCAGCCCCAGTTTATCCAGCCAGTCCTGACGGATCCAGTAAAATTGTGAAGACTTCAGCTCTTTTCCCAACGGGATATTATAGATATGTCCGTCTTCCGCTGTTGCCTGATATTTCAGATTCGGGTCATTATCCAGTGCTTCTTTGATATGAGGGGCATGCTCCTCAATCAGATCATTTAAAGGGATAACCCCTCCGTCCTTACCCAGTTTCTCCATATCAGTCGTTAAATCACATGCAATAATATCTGCCAGCTGCCCGGATGCCACCATATTCTGGAACGCTGTAGCATAATCGGAATTGGATGAGGCAACCAGCCCTTTGAGTTTTACACCCGTTTTCTTCTCCACCTCTTTCCACACTTCCCAGTCAGAATTAAAAGGTGTTCCGGACAGGAACATAAACGCCGTGAATTCTTTGCTGCCCTCTCCCTTAGAAGCAGTTGCTGTGCTATCCTTCACTTTTCCGCATCCTGCTGCACCAAATATCATAGACAAGCCAAGAACTGCGGTCAGTAATAATACTGTAATCTGTTTTCTCTTCATAATGAATAATCCTCCATTTATAATTAGCCTTTGACACCACCCAGGGTGAGGCCTGATTTAAAATATTTTTGAATAAAAGGGAATACAATAATCATGGGAACAACTGCCAGTATAATCAATGCATATACCTGCGTGGTAGGTGAAGTGAGCGATGCCTTTGTCACAATTGCCGCATCGGAAGGGTTGGATACCCTCTCCACGATTAATTTTTTCAGGAATACCTGCAAAGGGATCTTGCCGTCATCTTTTAGAAGCTGCATTGCCCAGAAATAACCGTTCCACCTGCTGATGCCGTAAAACAATCCTACAGTGGCAAGTGCCGGTTTTGATAGGGGCAGATATATATTCCATAATACCCTGAAATGCCCTGCACCGTCAATGAACGCCGCCTCTTCCAGTGCCTCCGGCACCTGCTCAAAAAAGCTCTTCATAATAATCAGATTATACGTCTCAATTGCGAACCCGAAAATAATTGCCGCTCTTGTGTCCAGCAGTCCCAGATTACTGAAATTCATATAAGTGGGAATGATCCCTGCGCTGAACCACATGGTAAAGACTGTGAATAGTGTCAGAGCTTTTCTTCCCATCAGATATTTCTTCGATAACGCATATGCCATAGTAGTTGTAAAGAACATATTTGCCAATAGTCCGAAGACCGTGTAAAAAATAGCATTTCCGTAAGCTGACCACAGCCCGTCACGCTTAAAAACTGCCTCATAACTTGCTGTAGTAAACTCCCTGATCTTCAGTAAAACATCCCCATTTTCAACAAAAAATGGCTTGCTGAAGGAAGAAATCAATACATAATATATGGGATACAGAGCGATAAAGGTAATCAGGATACCCAGAATAACCATCACCACATTGAAGATCTTTTCTTCGAACCCGATAACCTGTCCCTGTTTTATTTTATTTCTCAACATCTCTTTTCCTCCTTACCATAATGCGTTATCGAAAATCTTCTTGCTGATTTTGTTAGCAAGAATTACCATGATGAATGCAACCGCGGATTCAAATAACCCAGCCGCCACAGACAGCCCATAGTTTCCGTTTTCAAATGCCAGACGGTAAGAGTAGGTGGATATAACATCTGCTGCCAAATAAGTTGCCGGCTGGTACAGAAGCAGAATCGCCTCGTACCCTACCTTGATGATCCCTCCCAGCTTGAGAATCAGCATGGTTACAATAGCAGGTACCATACCCGGAATCGTCACATGAAAAATTTTCTTCATTTTCCCTGCCCCGTCCACAGTTGCTGCCTCATAAAGCTGCTGGTCTATTCCCATAATTGCGGCAATATATACCAGTGCATCAAATCCTGCATTCTGCCACAGTGTCATCAAAGTATAGATTCCTTTGAAATATTCCGGTTTTGTCATAAAGTACACCGGATCTGCACCCAGCTTTTCCAATACCAGATTTATCACACCGGTACTGGGTGAAAGAAAGTTAATCACAATACCGCAGACCACCACTACCGATATAAAGTGCGTAAGCAGCGTGGACATCTGCGTCATCCTGCTGACAAACTTGTTCTTCATCTCTGTTACACAAATTGCCAGTGCGATAGGCACCGGAAAGCAGATCAATAACTGCCAGAAAGAAATCATCAGGGTGTTTTTCAATACCCTGGGAAAATCCTTCCCCTTAAAAAATTCAATAAAATTCTGCAGACCTGTAAACGTACTGCCTTCTATGCCCTGAAATACATTGTAATCATAGAACGCAATCTTAAGTTCCGTCATAGGGCGGTATGCAAATAGAAGGTACCAGATAATACCCGGAAGCAGCAGAAGATATAATTCCTTGCTTGAAACTATTTTCTTTATAACAAAAGAAAAATTTCTTTTCTTCTGTGTTTTTATTTGTTGTTTAGCCAAAGTCCTCTTTTCTCTCCTTTCTACAGTATCGAAGCGCTTCGAGTCGATAGATCAACCTTAACGGATCATGTT
This sequence comes from Robinsoniella sp. RHS, assembly GCF_001029355.1. Classification (NCBI taxonomy): domain Bacteria; kingdom Bacillati; phylum Bacillota; class Clostridia; order Lachnospirales; family Lachnospiraceae; genus Robinsoniella; species Robinsoniella sp. RHS. Next base: position 10,668 of record NZ_JNGB01000080.1, on the reverse strand, counting down.
TGAAAAGTAAATCATCAAATTCCCCGGCCTGTTTTTTCTCTGCTTTTTGGGATACCCACTTTTCTCTCAGTACCCTTTTTTCAATGTCCCGCCCATTTTTCGTGCATCATCATTTTTCAAAAGATCACCATTTTGTCCGAATCCTTGTAAAATAGGGCTCTTTCACTTGAATTATCACCAGAATGCAATTATAATTTATACTGAATTTCCAACAGTTTACACCAAAAAGGAGGTGCGCGATGATGCTGAAACATCCTTCCGGGTTATATCATCAAAAAATGAAATTTGTCTTCCTGCTCTTAGCCGCTGCTGTGACGCTGGCGTTTGCATCTGTCTCAGGAATATTCCTGTCACAAAAATCGGAAGAAAATTATATGAGTTCCATCACTGTTTCCCGGACTATACTGGAAGAGAAGAGCGCCGCCTCACTCAAAGAGATTTCCAATACTATGACGGATATTGTAAACGATTCCCTGATAAAGGAATGGTCTGTCTCGGAGGGGACACCTGATTTTTATTTTCTGTCCTCCAAGGCCCAAAAGGCATTGTTAAAACATGCCGGTGCCGGAGAGACCCGCTTCCAGGTCTATCTGCTCCTAAATAACGGACAGATTGATCTTGAAAACAACACACATTCCACTGTCCTGTCGCCGGAAGGTTCTTTTTCCATATCCGAATTTTTGAAGAAAAAAGGGCTGTCTGCAAAGGATCTGGCAGATATACAGCATTATTTCGAAACAAATATGTTTCCCTATGTTATCCCTCACTATGATGAAAAAGGCTCACTTGTCTCTCTTTACTATTTGATTAAGGGTTGTAAACAGCCCCGGACATGTATCTATATGGCTGATATCCCCATTTCTTCCCTGGTAGGCACTGCCACCCCCGAGAAATACTGGATTTCCGGCACCAATGGACTTTTCATATCCAGTTCTCAGGATGAAGAGGATTTGAAACTGTTTAAATCACTGCAGAAAGACTTGGATTCCAACAAAGACATAGTCCGGAAATCCGGCTTCTATATTGCAAATACGCATCTTCTGTCAATGAACTGGAATATATCCTATCTCTATGACCGGTACAGTCTGAACGCTATGAATATTTTTCTCTACCTGGTGTCTGTCATGGCTATTTTCGTGTTGCTGTGTGCTGTCTTTTATTATGTGGCAAATCTTCTGTACAAACCAATTTATAAAGTATTGCAGCCACATATAAAGGAAGATTCCCAGAGCTATGACGAGTTTGGGATTTTGAATGAAAATCTGGCTAAAATTCAGAGCCTGAACCACAGCCTTCTGGCAACCCAGAAAACCACGGATACATTACTTGCACAACAGTATTACCAGAATCTGCTCACAGACCCCAACGGCTGCCTGGCACCAAAAGAAAAGCCGTTTTTTCCTGATAACAGCCGTTTTTGTGTGGGACTGATCTGCTTTACCCCGGATTCCAGTCTTCCTCCGGATGACAGCAGATTCTGCCAGCTGGAGCTTTATAAAAACCTGATCTTTAAAAGCTGTCTGCAGCGTAATGATCTTGTATTTGTAAAATTATCTATGTACCGTTATGCCCTGATCCTGATATCCGACAGTCTTGAGGAAGCAAAGTCACTGGCAGCCCAGGTGATGTCCCCTTCCCCGGAAACGGACGAGGAAGGAGGAAAATACTGGGAAGAACAGATTATTCTGAGTTCGGTAAAAGAAGGCTTTGAGAATCTGCATCCCTGTTACCTGGAAACTTTGAAGATAGCAGAATATCTCCCCATGCTGCCACACGACAAAATCATCACCCATGCTCAGATAGCAGATATAGACTCCGCTACATACTCCTACCCTCTTTCTATGGAGAATAAACTGATACAGACCGTTATCGAAGGACAGGAGCAGGCACTTGAACTGTTCGACAATCTGATCCGTGAAAACCTGATCCACAAAGTTCTGCCCATGGAGGTTCTGCAGAACTTTATCTACGCTCTGATCGGAACCGTGAACAGAATATTCCAGGAGATGAAAACCTGCCCTGAGGAATTTATTGGCCGCTCCATTGACTACGAACACTGGTATACACATTGGGCGGATTCGGTGACGATCACTGGTATCAAAACGGTTCTCACCGAGACCATCCGTGAGAAAAACCGGCGCACCCAGACCCAGGATGAGGCTGTCCTCTCCCGCATGCTAGACTATATTCACCAGAATTACCATGATAACATCATGCTTAACGACCTTGCTGACCAGTTTAATATCTCACCTAAATACTGCGGTATTCTATTCAAGCAGCTAAGTGACAACAATTTTAAGGATTATCTGAATAACTACCGGATTAATCAGGCCAAAGCCCTGCTGGAAAAAGATCCTTTTCTGAAAACCAAGGACTTAAGTACCCTGACAGGATTCAACAGCTCCAACACCTTCATCCGGGTGTTCAGCAAATATACCGGGTTAACACCACAGAAGTATGCCGATTATGTAATGGAAAAAAGGGATAGAAATAAATAATGGGACAAAAAAACAGCGAAGCAATGATTATTTTTCATTGCATACGCTGTTTTTATTATTCATAAACACCCATTATGTTATTAAAGCCTAAAAATCCCCAGAAGCATAATCGCTTCTGAGGACTAAAATTATACGCAGCTATCTTAATACAGCTTTGCACCTGCCGGAATCCGGTCATCCACCATCAAAAGATTCAGACCTTCTTTCCCGTCATCCTCATGAACTGCTGAAATCAGCATTCCACAGGAATCAATTCCCATCATAGGTCTTGGAGGCAGATTTACGATTGCAATACAAGTTTTTCCAACCAGGTCTTCCGGCTCGTAATACTCGTGAATACCGCTTAAAATCACTCTTTCTGTGCCTGAACCATCGTCCAGAACAAACTTCAAAAGCTTCTTGCTCTTCGGAACTGCTGTACATTCTTTTACCTTCACAGCTCTGTAATCAGCCTTTGAGAAGGTCTCAAAATCCACCATTTCTTCAAAAAGAGGCTCCACTTTTACCTTTGAAAAATCGATAGCTTCCGCAGCTTTTACTTCCTGTACCGGTGCTGCATTTTCTGTTTTTCCTTTTTTTGCAGAAGCATCAGAACCGCCGATGCTCTTCATTGTCGGGAATAACAGCACATCACGAATCGCTGCAGCATTCGTAAGCAGCATTACCATACGGTCAATACCGATTCCAATTCCACCTGTAGGCGGCATACCATGTTCCAGGGCATTTAAGAAGTCTTCATCAACGCTGTTGGCTTCTTCGTCTCCCTGAGCCTTTAATTCTTCCTGTGCTTCAAAACGTCCGCGCTGGTCGATTGGGTCATTTAATTCGGAGAACGCATTTGCCATCTCACGTTTTGTGATAAACAGTTCGAAACGCTCTGTATAATCCGGATTTCCAGGTATTCTCTTCGCAAGAGGAGATACTTCCACCGGATGATCCATAATAAAAGTTGGCTGAACCAGCTGTTCCTCTACAAATTCTTCAAAAAGAAGATTCAGGATATCGCCCTTTTTATGTCTGGCCTCGTAGTGTACACCCTTTTTATCAGCTAAAGCTTTCGCTTCTTCTTCTGTCTTGATTTCATTAAAGTCCACACCTGCATATTTCTTCACCGCTTCTACCATAGTAAGACGTTCGAAAGGCTTGGATAAATCGATCTCCACGTCACCATAGTTAATTACTGTTGTACCCAGGACTTCCTGCGCTACATGACGGTAAAGGTTCTCAGACAGATCCATCATGCCATGGTAATCTGTATATGCCTGATAGAGCTCTAGTAATGTAAATTCCGGATTATGTCTGGTATCCAATCCTTCGTTACGGAAAACACGTCCAATTTCATAAACGCGTTCCAGTCCGCCTACGATCAGTCTCTTCAGATATAACTCCAGAGAAATTCTCAGATGCACATCTTCATCTAATGCATTATAATGTGTGTCAAAAGGTCTGGCAGCAGCTCCGCCTGCATTTGGAACCAGGATCGGAGTTTCTACTTCCATAAATCCGTTTCCATCCAGGTACTGACGAATGCAGCTAATGATCTTAGAACGTTTCACAAAGGTTTCCTTCACATCCTGGTTCATGATTAAATCCACATATCTCTGACGGTAACGGATATCTGTATTGGTCAGTCCATGGAATTTTTCCGGCAGGATCTGAAGACTCTTAGACAACAGAGATACTGCAGATGCATGAATTGAGATTTCACCTGTTTTTGTTTTAAATACTTCACCCTTTAAGCCAACGATATCACCAATATCCATTTTCTTAAATGCTTTGTATTCTTCTTCTCCGATACTGTCTCTTGCAACATAAGACTGGATATTTCCTTCCAGATCCTGAATATTGCAAAAAGAAGCTTTTCCCATAACACGTTTGGACATAATACGTCCAGCCAGGGAAACCTGTTTGCCTTCCAGCTCTTCAAAATTCTCTTTCACTTCTCTGCTATGATGGTCTACATCATATTTCATAATTTCAAAAGGATTATTACCGTTCGCCTGTAATTCTTCCAGCTTCTCGCGGCGTACCTTTAACAACTGATTAATATCCTGTTCCTGTACCTTCTTCTGTTCAGCCACTGTCTTTCCTCCTTCATTAAATGGATCTTTGTATTTCTAAAACCTTATATTTCATATCTCCCGCCTGGGTTTCCACAACTACTTCATCGCCAACTTTAGCGCCGATTAATGCTTTTCCAACCGGAGACTCATTTGAAATCTTACCCTGAAGACTGTTTGCTTCGGAAGAACCTACGATCTTAAAGTCCAGTTCTTCTTCAAATTCAGCATCATATACTTTCACAGCACATCCAACGCTGATTTTGTCTAAATCAACTTCATCTTCCACAATAACTTCTGCATTTTTTAAGATTTTTTCAATCTGCTCAATTCTTGCTTCTATATCTCTCTGTTCATCTTTCGCTGCATCGTATTCCGCATTTTCGGACAGGTCGCCCTGCTCTCTTGCCTCTTTAATCTTACCGGCAACTTCTTTTCTTTTTACAACCTTTAAATCATGAAGCTCTTCTTCCAGGCTTTTTAATCCCGCATAAGTTAATAAGTTCTTCTTTTCTTCCATTCTTATTGCACCCTTCCTACATCTATTCTTGTATTTGTTTTCAAGCCCCTTCGAACGAAACACCTCAGTTTATAGGACTGTTCCCATTCTATAAAATGAGGTGAATCGTACGTTTACGTAACAATCACAGTATTATATCCTATCAATGGCAAATTGTCAAGAATCTCAAAGTCGAAATAGCGCCATCCAGTATCTTCCAGATATTAAAATTTCTCTTCCAGCATTTTTTCCAACTGTTCCATACTCTCAATCTCATTTACACATCTGCGTATAGCAGCCGAATGAGGATACCCTGCAGTATACCATGCAACGTGCTTCCTCATTTCCCGGATTCCGGTATATGCCCCTTTATATTGAAGCTGAAGAGATGCATGTTTGAGAATCATTTCCTTTAATTCCGGAATCGAAGGTTTCGGGAGTATAACCCCCCTTTCAAAGTATGCAGCCAAGTCCCTGAATATCCATGGATTTCCTCTTGCCGCCCTTCCTATCATGACTCCGTCACATCCGGTCTCTTTCATCATCCTCTCAGCTGACAGTGGATCCGTAACATCACCATTTCCGATAACCGGTATACGAACTGCCTCTTTTACCTGTCTTATTATTTCCCAGTCTGCTTCTCCGGAATAATACTGTTCTCTGGTTCTGCCATGTATCGTAATTGCCGCCGCTCCGCATCCTTCTATAATTCTGGCTATCTCTACCGCATTAACATGCTCTTCGTCAAAACCTTTTCTGATCTTGACGGTTACCGGTTTATTTACGGCTTTTACAGTTTTGCTTACAATTGCCTCAACTCTCCCGGGATCTTTCATGAGTGCGGAACCTTCCTGGTTATTCACTACCTTCGGGACCGGACATCCCATATTAATATCCAGAATATCAAATTCTTTTTCTTCAATTTCCTTTGCCATTTCACTGATAATATGGGGATCTGATCCAAAAAGCTGCAACGCTATGGGATGTTCTGATTTTTCTATTTCCATTAGTTTTTCTGTATTCTTATTATGGAAGGAAATCGCTTTTGCACTCACCATCTCCATACTTAAAAGTCCTGCCCCCTGCTCTTTGCAAAGCAAGCGAAATGGCAGGTCAGTTACCCCTGCCATCGGCGCTAAGACAAATGGATTTGCCAGCTCTACGCTGCCTATCTTAATCTTCATAGTCTTCTCCAAGAAAAAATACTTTATAATACATCTCCAGTGAGCGAAGCAGTTCCTCTTTGCTCCTCTGAAGTTCTTTGATCTTTAGCACGCTCCCGATTTCATCATAGGCATAATCCGATTCATGAGCCTCAGTATGAAAACAAAGCGTTCCATCCTCTTCAAATTCAAGGGTTAACACTCCCCCCACGTCCTGAGTATATAAGACGCACATAATCTTCAACTCGTCTTTTATACTGTCGGGAAGAGCGGCGAAGTTCTCATTTAAATAAAATTTTTGCTCATATGCGCTTGCTCCGCATAATACTACTTTATCCTGGTACATCGTTTCCTCCTGACACCTGTTTACTTTATACATATCCGTAAAATCCACGGACAGATACCTCACCTGCAAACACCCGAACCTGTTCTCCGCTTTCTTTGGTAACAAGCAGTTCACCCTGGCTGTTAATACCATCTGACATTCCCGTATACACATTGCCTGGTTCCAGCACCTTCACCATATTTCCTCTATTTACAAGGACCTCATTATATTCTTCTAATAAAAGGGATAAATCCTGTGTCTGCATAAATTTCTCGTAACACCGCTCAAACTCTTCCATGCAATACTGAATTACTTCTGCGCGATGGATCTTCTTATTACATTCCAGCGATAAAGATGTTGCCACGGCTTCAATTTCTTTAGGTATTTCGTTCATATTTACATTGATGCCTGCACCGATTACAATATAATTCACCGCTTCCATCTCTGCACTCATCTCTGTGAGAATCCCACAGATTTTCCTGCCGTTTAATACCACATCGTTAGGCCATTTAATCTTCGCCGGAAGTCCCAGCATGCGATGCACAGCTCTAGCTACTGCAAGTCCCATCACCAGTGTCAGCATAGATGCTTTCCCCGGATTCATCTGAGGGCGTATGATTAATGTCATTGCCACAGAGCTTTTTTCCGGCATACTCCAGGTTTTACCCCGTCTTCCCTTACCGCCGTACTGACGGTCTGTTACTGCCAGAGTTCCATGTACCGCACCATTTTCTGCCAGCCGCCTGGCATAATTATTGGTAGAATCCACTTCCTGAATATAAGCGATCTGCTGTCCTGCCCACTTCGTATTCAACAGGCTGAGCAGTTCCTCTGCTTTCACGCTGTCCGGGCACCCTTTCAGCCGATATCCTTTATTGGAAATTGCTTCTATCTCATATCCTTCTTCTTTCAGCTGGTTCATTGCCTTCCAGATTGCCGTTCTGGTGACACCGAATTTTTCACAGAGCTCCTGCCCGGAGACATAGTCTTCGGCACTGCGAAGCGCATCTAATATTTTACTTTTCACAAATCATTGCCCTCCTTGAGCGTGTCTTAAATTCTAAACTGCCAGTGCGGCATACACGCAGACACCGAGATAAATCATTGTCAGAATGGTAAACAGAATTCCCGCCGCAATATGACGCCGATACCAGTTCATACCGGCAAGACTTCCATTGAGTATCGTCCCCATAAGAAACACGGCTATAAATATCCGCTGCCCATACTGATAATCCCAAAATGCTGCCACCGTTAATATAATTATGGCGAAACTGGCTATTGTCCCTGCCACCTCAAGATCCAGAGATCTCTTATTTGCAAATTTCTTCATATTAATACCCCTGAATAGCGCAAGCCGGCTGGCTTTCTCCCATACGAAAATTACTCGCCAAGAGTTGCTACCATAACAGCTTTGATTGTATGCATACGGTTCTCAGCTTCATCAAATACAACAGAAGCTGCCGATTCAAATACTTCTTCTGTAACTTCTTTTCCTTTTACTGCAGGCAGGCAATGCATAAAAATAGTTGTATCTTTGCCTGTTTTATGCATCAGTTCACTGTTAATCTGATATGGTGATAATAACGCAATACGTTCTGCAGCCTTGTCCTCTTCACCCATGGAGCACCATACATCCGTATAGAGCACATCCGCATCCTGAACACCGTCTGTAGAATCTGTTATTGTAACCGTTGCCTGAGAATCCTTCGCGTATCCTTCACATAACGCTACCAGATCATCTTTCGGCCATAATTCCCTGGGTGCAATAATTGTGAAATGAACACCCAGTTTGGCGCATCCGATCATCAGACTGTTTGCCATATTATTGCGTCCGTCGCCTAAGTATACAAAACGAAGTCCTTTCAGATAACCGAAATGTTCCTTCATTGTGAGCATATCAGCCAGAATCTGCGTTGGATGATAATCATCTGTCAAACCGTTCCACACCGGTACTCCTGCATATTCTGCCAGTTTTTCAACTGTTTCATGCTTGAATCCGCGAAATTCAATTCCGTCAAACATACGTCCCAGTACTCTTGCGGTATCTTCCACACTTTCTTTATGGCCTAACTGTATATCATCCTTTCCCAAATACTCCGGATGACCGCCTTCATCTGTACAGCCGATAGTAAATGCACATCTAGTTCTGGTTGATGGCTTTTCAAAAATCAAAGCAACATTTTTTCCACGCAGACTGTTTCCCAGTACACCGCGTTTCTTTTTTTCCTTAAGTTCTCCTGCAAGTTCCAGCAGGTATTCTATTTCTTCAGAAGTGAAATCTTTTAATGTTAAAAAACTGCGTCCTTTTAAATTCATCATCTTTCCTCCTATTTGTGCTCCTGGTACCGTATTGACCAAATAATATCGTGATTTGTTTTCCATCATACCACTGTTCTTCGTTTTGTTCAACATATTATCTCTTATAGAACATAAAAACTGTGGGAATAAAGCAGAATTTCTAATCCCTTCTGCCAAATCCCCACAGCCCTTTACTTCTTCTCGCCCATCATTTTACTCTGTTGAACTTCTTTACTTATTAAATATCCTTTGCAATTTCCGTAATGGACTTTACAAGCCCTGCTACATTTTGTATCTCAGACGGAATAATAATCTTAGTTGCCTGACCATCTGCTACTTTCTCTAATGCTTCGAAGCTCTTAAGTGCTAATACGGACTGATCTGCTCCAGCTTCTTTTAAGAAACGGATACCGTCTGCATTTGCTTTCTGTACTTTAATAATTGCTTCTGCTTCACCTTCAGCTTCACGGATCATCCTTTCCTTTTGTGCTTCTGCACGAAGGATTGCTGACTGTTTTTCTGCTTCTGCTTCTAAAATAGTAGATTCTTTATGTCCTTCAGCTACCAGAACTGTAGATCTCTTCTCACCTTCCGCACGAAGAATCGATTCTCTTCGTTCACGTTCAGCCTTCATCTGTTTTTCCATGGCATCCTGAATAGCTGCCGGCGGAATAATATTCTTTAATTCCACGCGGTTAACCTTGATTCCCCATGGATCTGTTGCAATATCTAGAGATGAACGCATCTTTGTATTAATAATCTCTCTGGAGGTAAGCGTCTGATCCAGTTCCATGTCACCGATAATATTACGTAAGGTGGTGGCTGTCAGATTTTCGATTGCCATAATCGGATTCTCAACTCCATATGCAAAAAGCTTCGGATCTGTTATCTGGAAGAATACAACCGTATCAATTCGCATCGTTACATTATCTTTGGTAATAACAGGCTGAGGTGCAAAATCTACAACCTGCTCTTTTAATAACACTTTTTTAGCAATTCTGTCGATAAAAGGAACTTTAAAATGTAAGCCTACAGACCAGGTTCCCTGGTATCCGCCAAGTCGTTCTACAACTAATGCCTGAGCCTGAGGAACAATCTTAATACAAGATACCACTAACAATAATAAAATAATGATTAACACAATAATCAAAATAGGTACAAAAACCGATGAAACGTTAGTATCCATAACTTAATTCTCCTTCTCTTTTACAATTAATTTCACTCCGCTGATCCGCTCGATTACTACGGTCTTCCCTTCTGCAATCTTCACTTTATCATCACCTGTGCGGGCAGTCCATTCCAAGCCATTCACCACTGCCTGGCCTTCCCCCAGAAGATTGTCAATCGCTTTGGTTACGATTGCCTTCTTGCCAACCAAACTATCCACATTCGTCTTAGTCCGATTTTTATTCACATATCTGACTGCAAATGGTCTTGTAAAAATCAAAAGTACCACGGAGACAATAACAAATGCCAGGATTTGAAGTAGAATATTTCCATCCAGAACCGATACAATGAACCCTGCAACGGATCCTCCTGCAAACCAGATTGTTGTCAAACCCATCGTAGCAAGTTCGATTACAATAAGGAGAATAAATAAAACGAGCCAACAAATAGATTCTATTTCCATAATATTACCCTCCTGTCAGAGTATTTATATGTTACCTCTATATTTTACTATAAATAGTAGGAAAATACAACTTAAGTTTCATATATTTCAGAAGGGATAAAAAGGAAGCCGTCACCATTTAGGTGTTCGGCTTCCTTCTATCAATTCACATATTAGTAAAACTGATGTGCTCCAATCTTGATTCCTTTTCCGGAA
>NZ_JNGB01000008.1:0-9538 GCF_001029355.1 Robinsoniella sp. RHS | reverse complement strand
AGTGTATACAGCCGTTTTCGTAAGTGGATTGATGCTGGCGTACTGGATAATATTTTTCGCGTTCTAAGCCTTGAAGCCGCATTGGAAGAACTTTCGTTAGATGCATCTATCGTTCAGGCGCACCAACATAGTGCAGGTGCAAAAAAAAGGGGGCCTTCTAGCGAAATAGGACACAGCCGGGGCGGAGCCAGTACAAAAATACACGCCATTGTGGATGCTTATGGAAATCCAGTGTATTTCATGATCAGTGAAGGACAACGCAACGATATTAATTTCGCGATTCCCTTATTGAAACATGTAAATTTAAAAGGAAATAACATACTTGCTGATCGTGGATATGACAGTGATAAACTGATTGACTATATCTATGAGCAAGGTGGTGAACCAACAATTCCATCAAGAAAGGGAGCAAAGTTTGAACGTCATTGCGATTAGTGGCTATATAAAGAGCGGCATCTGATAGAAAAACTCTTTTTAAAGCTAAAGGCATTTCGTAGAATTGCCACCCGCTATGACAAACTTGCATTCACCTATCTGGGATTTTTGTGTATCGCTTCAATATTAATTTGGTTAAAATGACCAATGTGTAGCAATTTTAAAACACGCTCTAGAGCCTCCCGACGTAAACGCCGGGAGGCTCTAGTATTTTTACTTAGGATCTTCCGAATTCTGAGAGCACAAGCCCTTCATTTCTCTCCTGGGTCATTCGGATACTCCAGGAATTTACCCAGATAAGCAGTGGATTACCTTTCAGGTCTTTGATCTTCTTCATATCAGAAGTGCCAATCAGTTTCGTCATATCATAATCTTTATTCTCGATCCAGCGGATATGTTCGTAAGGCAGAGTTTCCATACGGATTTCCACATTGTACTCATTTTCCAGACGGTATTTTAATACTTCAAATTGCAGGACACCTACTACCCCCACAATGATCTCTTCCATACCGGTGTTAAATTCCTGAAAGATCTGAATCGCACCTTCCTGGGCAATCTGATTGATTCCCTTCACAAACTGCTTTCTCTTCATGGTATCCACCTGGCGTACCCGTGCAAAATGCTCCGGCGCAAAGGTAGGGATTCCTTCATATGCAAATTTTTTCCCCGGCATACAGATGGTATCTCCGATTGAAAAAATACCCGGGTCAAATACGCCGATGATATCTCCTGCATATGCTTCATCCACAATGTGGCGTTCCTGTGCCATCATCTGCTGTGGCTGGGAAAGGCGCAGCTTTTTCTCACCCTGCACATGATAAACTTCCATACCCGCATCGAATTTACCGGAACAGATACGCATAAATGCAATCCTGTCCCGATGTGCCTTATTCATATTCGCCTGAATTTTAAACACAAATGCTGAAAAATCTTCCGACATCGGATTTACTTCTCCAATGTCTGCATTTCTGGGAAGGGGAGAACTTGTCATCTTTAAAAAGTGCTTTAAAAAAATCTCAACTCCAAAATTCGTCAAAGCAGATCCAAAGAATACCGGGGATAATTCGCCCTTGCTTACCAGATCCTGATCAAACTCAGCACTGGCTCCATCCAAAAGCTCTACTTCCTCCAGAAGCTGTTCTTTATTTTCCGTACCAATAAAGGCTTCCAACTGGGGATCATCCAGATCGTATTCTCTGGTTTCTCCTTCTTTTGTTCCCTTCTCTGTATCTGTAAACGTGGTTACTTTATGGCTTGTACGCTCGTAAACACCCTTGAAGTTTTTACCGGAACCAATCGGCCAGTTTACCGGGCAGGTTGCAATTCCCAGTTCCTTTTCAATGTCATCTAATAATTCAAATGTATCGTTTGCATCTCTGTCCATCTTGTTGATAAATGTAAAGATGGGGATATGACGCATCACACATACTTTAAAAAGCTTTCTGGTCTGTGCCTCCACACCTTTGGAAGCATCGATTACCATAACTGCGGAATCCGCCGCCATCAGTGTACGATAGGTATCTTCCGAGAAATCCTGATGTCCCGGTGTATCCAGAATATTGATACAGAAACCGCCGTAATTAAACTGCAGTACAGAGGAAGTTACCGAAATACCTCTTTCCTTTTCTATTTCCATCCAGTCTGACACCGCATGTCTGGAAGTCGCTTTTCCTTTTACGGAACCGGCTAAATTAATTGCTCCTCCATAAAGCAGGAACTTTTCCGTCAATGTAGTCTTACCAGCATCCGGATGTGAAATGATGGCAAAGGTTCTTCTTTTCTTTATTTCATTTGTTATATTGTTACCCACGGTAATTCCTCCATATATATCTATTTTCACTGATCGTGTCTGAAAATTGCTCGTATCAGGATGTGCTTTCCAATTTGAGGCAGTTTTTGACAGCCACTAGCTATTTTAACAAGGTTCTTGTCAACTGTCAATCAGGGAAGACAGACTTTTTTCAGTCTGGCTCCCCTTGATAATACACTATTCACTCTGCGTCATAGGTGTAATTACAATATTTTCTCCGGCGATGTTTGTTTTACGTTTTACAATATCTTCGATCTGGGCTCTCTGAGAATCAGAGATTTCTGCCATACCGATAACAACATCTGCTTTATCATCTGTAATGCTGACAACGGAATTCTTAAATCCTTTTGCTTCCAGCATCAGTTCTGCTGCTGCTTCACGTTCTGTGATATCCGTCATAGCTGTCATATCATCAATTGCATTTTGTTTCTGGTCCTGGCTGATGCTTTCGTTGTTTATAACGCCAAGAAGAGTTTCTTTATTTTTAGCACGAACCTGTTCTCTGGACAGTTTGGCCTCTGCAGCAAATCCGGAACTGGTAGCTGAACTTGTAAGAACTGCTTCCCCTGGTGTATCGCTGATTTCGCCTTCTGCTGTTTCAATGCTGGCATCTGATGAAGCCGTGTCGGCCGATGCAGTGTCTTCTGATGAGAGATCAGCTGAAGCGGTATTGGAATCAGATGTATCTGCCAAAGCCGTTCCATCCGTAGAAATGTCTGCGGATGCATTCTCAGTTCCCGTTGTAATGTCTGCAGATGCACTGTCGCTTGATACGTCTTCCAAATCCTGATCCAGGCTTGGAATGTCCACTAATGCACTCTCATTTTTCATCTCACTTTCCGTTTCCTTCTGGCTTACTACCCCATTTTTATCAAGTGCAGATTGTGTGGCATCCTTGCCAAGCTTATTTCCCGAGTAGTTTAAGTACCCTGCAACTGCAATCATGACTGCAAGTGCCGTAATAATAATTTGATTCTTCTTAAAAATATGTTTCACACTTTCCCCCTCCTTAATTCATCTTCATTACTTTGATTTTATGCGCGTCGATATCAAATAATGACATAACTGCCTCAGTAATATTATTAACTGTCACCGGATCACCTCCGCCCTCTGCCACGATCAGTACTCCCGCAATTTCCGGTTCCAATTCTTTTACTACATATGGAACCTGGTTTCCATTTTCGTCTTTTTCATAGACAGTTTCTTCCCCCGTTACATTTTCCATAGTGGAACGGATTCCCCCTTCACTGTCCTTCTCTTCCGTATTTTTATCTGTTACCGGCGAGTCTTTTTCCACAATTTTCTCTTTTGAAGATTTCTGCGTAAGCATTACCTCTACTTTACCCACCCCTTCCACCTTGCTCAGTGTCTGTACAAGCCGCCCCTGCAGAACATCCAGATCATCTTTCTTTGTGGTATTTGTAAGTCCTGACGTATTTTCAGTAGTCGGAACGGACGGCGTACTATTTTTATCCTGTGTTGGAATTGCAATAACCAGAAGCAGCACCCCCGCCAGCAGGGCAATCAGAAGATGGTCTTTATTCATATGTTTTAATTTTTCAATAATCGGCCCTAATCCTTTTCCCATGTGAACTACTCCCGTACATCAATATTTATATGTCCAAACGGTATCTGATATACTTCCTCAATCTCTTTTTTTATACTTTTCACAGCTTCATTCTCCTTTCCATCCCCTTTTGCTGCCTGTCCCACGTGAATATCAATTTTTGTATTCTTTTTGGAAATCACCAGATCGGCAGATTCAATACCGACGATACTTTCTCCATCCTTCTGATATTCCAGCGAAGTAGAAACCGGATAATACTCATGTTGGATCACGATCTGTTCGACCTGCCTCTTTATTTCTGTTGAAAAAGCCTGTTCGATCTTATCTGATTTTAAACCCTCCAGTCCCTCTTTTGCTGTCTTTACATTATCCAGTTCCTCCTTAAGCCCCTCAATGCGCAGTGCCTGGTCAAAAGATTCCGACATATTTGTAAGGTTAGCAAGTGGTGCCATAACCAGTATTACCAGCAGGATGCCGCCAATGAACCGTACATACCGTTTAAAGCCTTCATTTGGCACAATATGAAGGATCACATTAAAGACACAGAGATAACAGGCAATATTGCGCACCCAGGTATAAATCCCGGACATTCCTTCACCTCCCTATAAACGCTACAATCCCCGAATGGACGCAGTTACCATTGCCAGCGTAATTAAGAATAACGCCCCGGCAGTAAACAGGATTCTCACAAGAAGTGCCGCCCCATCTCCTATACTGGCAATACAGTCAATCATCCGCTTGTCCGAAATAGGCTGTATCACTGCACTTAACAGCTTGTACATAAAGGTACCTATCACCAGTTTAACTAAGGGCATCAGGCAGATTATCAATACTGCAATCAGTCCAGCAACACCTACAGCATTTTTGACCAGCACTGCTGACCCCACCACCACCTCAGAAACTGCATTGAACACATTTCCGATAACAGGAATTGCCCCGGAAGTTTTATGCAAAAGGGTATTTTTAAGAGAATCCACTGCCGGCATGATCAGACACTGTACTGTCTGTATCCCAATCACAGCTCCCAAAAGCGTTTTTAATACCCAGGAAATCATTAAATTTAATAATTCTGCCATTTTTGATAAATACTCTTCTTTTGCCAGATGATTTAATAAAAGGAAAAGCACATACAGATTTACTCCCGGCAGCAGCAGATATTTTAAAACCCACTGAATCACAGTAATCAGAATCAGCGTCAATTCATAAAATCCAGCTGCAGTTATGGAACCAGCCGCAAAAGTGGCTGCTACAAAATAAGCGGGGAGCAGTACCTTCATGAAATTCAGAACCTGTCCCAGTGTGTCCATTGTCAATTGGCTCATATCCCAAAATGCCTTAATCAAAACCGTGAACAGCAGCAGATACATCATATAAAAGCTAATATCCGCTATCTGGCTTTTTTCAAATACCCCGGTAAAATTTGTAAAAATAGCTGCCGCTATAACGATCATTATGATATGCATCATAGTTGATTTATACTGATTTAACTCTGCAAAAAATGCTTCTTTTACAATTTGCAGGATACTGGACGGCGTCATGGGCATTTCCCCTTTTATCAGCTTCCCAAGTGCATCCTTAAAATCAAATTTTGTATCCCCCAGTATGTTGTCCAGCGTAGATTCAATTTCATTTAAATCCAGCTCGTCCAAATAGGACTCCTGCAATTCCTCTTCTTTCGCTTCTGCTTGTACCACCATGGATGTCCCAAGGAAGAGGAGGCCGATTAAGGTCAGGACAAACCAGAATTTTTTCATCACCCCCATACTCCTCCTTCCAGAGCGTGTTTGGAAATTGCTTTCTGACAGGTGAGTGCAGAAATAAATTTACAAACAGGCTCTAACTCATAAAATCATGAATCGTGTCTAAAAGCGCCATTAACACCGGAGCACTTACCACAAAAATAGAGATCTTTCCAAAGATTTCAATTTGCCCGGCAATTGCCGAGTATCCGGCATCTTTGCAGACATTTGAGGAAAAATCAGCGATATAGGTAATGCCGATTATTTTAAGTAAGATACTCAGGTAAGAATCTTTCAATGCAATATAATTTTTCAACGTCTCCAGGGTCTGGGTCAAAAAGGTTAGTTTTTCAATTGCATAGAAAAATATTAATATGCATGTTGCCATACTGATAAATACGGCAAACTGGGGCTTTACATCTTTGATAAACAGAGCTGTCAGAATTCCTGCTATCCCAAGAATTCCTATTTTCATCATATCCATTACCGATGCACCCCCTTAAAGCGCAAACAGACTCTTAATTGTTTCAAATAATTGATTAATATAAGGCAGTATCCAGAAAAGCACCAGCACCAGTCCGGCAAGACTAGTCAAAAATGCGTGTTCTTCCCTTCCACTATGCTTTAGTACCTGGCTGAGTACCGAAACCAGAAT
Source organism: Robinsoniella sp. RHS (assembly GCF_001029355.1). NCBI lineage: Bacteria > Bacillati > Bacillota > Clostridia > Lachnospirales > Lachnospiraceae > Robinsoniella > Robinsoniella sp. RHS. Next base: position 3,332 of record NZ_JNGB01000008.1, on the reverse strand, counting down.
TCCGACCGCCGCAATTTTAAATATTAAATTTACACTCATCTTTTTCCCCTCACCTTCATCTGCTGATACACCGTTTTCTAATCAAAACGAAGTACCTGGCTTTTTGACCCTGCCTATATTCCATAATATGTGCCATACTGCCGGCACGCTGTCAGATTAAGATGATTGCCAGAAACAGCCCTCCCATCACGCCAAGGCAGTGATAAACCCTTGATTTATTCTGGTAATTCTGCCTGGCTTGTATACAATTTTCATTTAACTGCTCTAAATACAAGTCAATGTTTCTAAGCTGCATGTCAATATCCAGATAGCCCAGATGGCTTCCCACCGTTTTCAATTGTTCCAGATCCTCTTTTGCAAGGTAGCAGTGCTCCAGCTTTAAATCCACCCCCTCTTCAAAAATCCTGGAAAGGCTTCTTCCATCCCGCTTCTCCATTTCCTCTGACAGATATTGCAGAAACCCCTGAAACAACGGCCCTGATCGTTGTCCCACTTTGCCAAACCCTTCTGCCAGCGGTGTTTTTCCATATTTTATTTCTCCCTGCAGCATTACAAACATACGCTTTAGCTCAGTTAACTGCACTACCCTCTTCTCCAGGTCTTTGCTCATTGAAAAACCAATCGCCGAGGATGTTGCGATTACCATACCTATTCCCAGCATCTTCAGCATGAAAGTACCTCCTTTTCATACAGCCTTGTCCCACGTTCATCAAATATTTCTTTGACCTTGCCTATCTGTTTGTAGTTGTGTAGAATAATATATCTTTCAAATACCCGTTCTAGAACCAGTTTTTGAAGTAATGGTTTTCTTTTTACATCTTCAATGGAACTTCCATGCACCGTAGCCAGCAGCTTACAGCCGCAATGTATCACGGATTCAATGGCATGAATATCCTCATAGTCTCCAATTTCATCCACGGCAATAATTCTGGGAGACATAGAACGCACCAGCATCATCATCCCCTCCGCTTTTGGGCAGCAGTCCAGCACATCTGTCCGGATACCCAGATCATTTTGGGGCACTCCAAGATATGCTCCTCCAATTTCCGACCGTTCGTCTACTACCCCAATCGTACTCCCCTGAAAATAAGAAGTCCCATTGGAAAGCTGCCTGATCATATCCCTTAATAAGGTTGTCTTTCCGCACCTGGGCGGAGAGATAATCAGCGTATGGCAGATTTCATCCCCCTGTATTACATAAGGAAGCACTTCTGTTGCGCATCCCTTTATCTGATGTGACAAACGGACATTTATAAAAGAAATATACTTCACACTTTTAATCCTTTCCCCATCCATAATAATTTTTCCTGCTATTCCAACCCGATGCCCGCCCTGTATTGTAATAAATCCCTGCTTCAATTCATCTTCAAAAGCATATAGGGAATAATTTGAAATATATTCCATCGTCTCAAGAAGTTCTTTCTTCTGAACCATGTAGCCATCTGCTTCCCTTGTACTTAACCGTCCCTTACCGGAAACGAAATACTCTCTGCCCGCACAGGTAATCAACAGCGGCTTATCAACTCTTAGTCTGATCTCCTGGAGTTTTTCAAAATCAACATCTATCTTCTGTAAAATGTCCCGGATTCCCGTCGCAAAAATTCTAACGAAATCATCTTTTCCTTTCATGCCCTCACCCCTTTTAACCAATATATGAGGTTGTACATGAAATATACCTTTAGGAAAATTTTTTTATTCCATCCGCAAAAAAAGCCGCAAAGAGTTTCCCCCTCACAGCTTTATACTTCCCGATCACCGGCAAAGCCCCGCTTTTTGTAAATATATATCAGAACGCAAAAAAATAGGAACGAGCATCAACTATACATCACCTTGTTGATACTCGTCCCTAATGAACTTCAATCATTCTTTTACCTCTTTTTCATCTTTGTAATCTTATTCGTCGACTTTTCTCAATTACAATTTCTAAGGTTTTGATTATACCTTAATTCTCCGTTTAAAACTCTTACATTTTAAACTTCTTTTGTTTAAAATCATTCTGTTTTAAACTTCTGTTGTTTAAATTCCTCGCTTTCTAAGTTTTCATAAAATTCTTAAACTACTTCTGGTTCTGATACTTCATTTCAAACCACTTTGTTAAAATACTTATTTAAACATTTGCTTTTTAAGTATTGGCTCTTAACTCTTCATCCAAAACCTCTGATCATTTACACCCTGATCAAAAATATTAAATTACTTCCTAAAAACTCCAATCTCTTAAACGATTCGTCTAAATTCTTCTACTTCAACTACAATTGCTTAAAACTGCTCACTTCAAACCTCTTGCTGCTTAAAACCTTTTAATTCTTTTTACTTAAATAACTTCTTTTAAACTTCTTCTGTTTAAAACTGTTAACTTTAAACTCTTTTGATTCTGAAAGCTGACGCTTTCAAATCAGTTTGTTACATGATTAAAACTTTCTACCTCTTAACCATTTGTTTCTTGAGCTCTTAAAACTTTATATACATTGCTTACAATGTCATCCGTTCTTGGTTACTTCTGTGTTTTACAAAAGCAACTGCGCTTAATATTTTGGTGGTCCGTACCTCGCTTTCTTAGATTATATCATTTAAACTTACATCTGTTCTCTTCTGTACTTTGTATTTGGTTTACCACATCTGTATACTGCTTGCTTTCGCTTTTGTTTCTACATTTGCTTATCAACATCTACTTTTCCATTCGTTTCACTTTTGTAAATTAAAATGTTAAGATTAAGTTCCCATGGGACTCTCCTCCTTAGTTAATTAAGTTTTAATTGATCTTTTATCTTTTTGTTGTCTTCATTATATTCCCCATAGTCCAATTTGTCAACCTCTTTTTTATATTTTTTTATATTAATTTTTTATGTTTTGTTTTTGTGTTAATTATCTGATAATTTTAAACTATTCTAATATTTTATATCTTACACAGAAAAAGAACAGGTCTTGTTGATACGGGTCTTCGACACTTTCCATATCTCTAAAGTACCTTAAAGCCTTGATACAGGCTTATTTTTTTGTCAAATTTTTACTATTTTTATGTTGTATGTGTTGTATTTATATGGTATAATAATTACAGGGGTGATGCATTTATGAAAATATACTTTGATAAACGACTAAAGGATCCCACTTATTATGCACAGCAGGGAATCCGTAATGGAAAGAAAACAACCACCAGAAATATTAAAAACTTTGGAAAACACTCCGAGTTATTGAAGGTCACAGATGATCCTGAACTCTATGTGAGAGAACAAAATCAAAAAGATGAATGAGGAATACCGCGTTGGCAAAGTCTCTTTCAATCTGACTGCCGATTTTAACGAAAGGGTCAGACCTTCTGCTGATGAAGCATCGGC
>NZ_JNGB01000079.1:0-16647 GCF_001029355.1 Robinsoniella sp. RHS | reverse complement strand
GCGTTACAAAATTGAAAAAAATGCAATGATTGAAGAAGATTTCTGCAGGATTATTGGAGAAGTGGAGGCAAATAGGCCTTTTATGCAGCAATTAATGGAGAACGTTCTTGCAAATATTTTTTTAGAGGTCTCCAGGCTTGAACTATTTCAGGCAGAGAGTTGTAAAAGGATAAAGAAGTCCCTGGATATTTATCAGGTCATGGATTATATCAGCAGGAACTATAATCAGGTGACGTTGAATGACCTGGCTGAGCAGTTTTACTACACCCCTGCGTATATCTCCAGCTTTTTACGCCAGCAGACCGGGATGAATTTCCGGAGTATGGTCTGTAAGCTGAAAATGGAGAAGGCAAGGGAAATGCTGGCTAATACAAATTGGTCTATTGAACAGATAGCGGAGACTATGAACTATAGTAATAGAAAGCATTTTGAAAAGTCTTTCCAGGAATTGTTCTATCTGACACCTTATCAATACCGGAAGAATCCGAATTAGAATCGGAAGAATATGAATTAGAGATGAATGACCCGTATCAGAGGGTATTTTTCCCTATCTCAAAGGGTAGAAGACGAAGGTGCAGTCTTTTACAATATAGGTATGGTTTTAAATAAACCAAAAGAGAAAGGGAGGGCTTTTTGATGCGAAAAATAGTAAAACAAAGCTTTGCGTATGTTTTGGCGGCAGCAGTTGTAACTGGTTCAATGCCGGCAGCAGCTATGGATGTCTTTGCTGCTGAGGCAGAGAATCAGCAAATGGCTGGCATTAGTCTGGAAACGACAAGGATTGTAAATTTAAAAACGGAAGGGAAAGAAAATCCAATAGGTGTAGATGTAAGCAGTCCAGTATTTTCATGGCAAATGACATCGGATGCAGTAGGAGTTTCTCAGGCATCTTATCAGTTAATAGTAACAAAAGCAACTGATAATACAGTGGTGTGGGATACAGGTGAGGTAAATTCGGAAGATTCGGCAGCGGTCAGCTATGAAGGCAGCAGTCTGGAAGCATGCACCGAATACAACTGGTCTGTTATAGTGAAGGACAATTTTGGAAATGAAATTGTGTCTGGTCTGGCACAATTTGAGACATCACTCCTAAGCACGGAGCTGAGTGCCTGGGACGGCGCAGAATGGATAGGGGCGGATGAATTGTCTGTAGACGCTGCAGCTTCCACACTGTTTAATATTACTACAAAGGTTCAGATTCCCAGTGGAAGCACAGGGGCATCGGTTATTTTTGGTGCGGACGATTTCCGCCTGAAAAACAAGTTGTTCAACATAGATATGATGGAAGGGGAAAATTACTTCCGGGTTGAGCTGGACATCTCTCAGGTAAATGAGAATGGCGGTGCGGCGATTAATATTTACCGTGTGGGATATTTTGACGGAGATACAGAGGATCAGCCTTTTATGGTGATAAATAAGGCGAATAACCCGGTTACTAATCTGGATGAACTGATTACAGATGAAAATAAAAATGAGCAGCATACATTGGAGTTTAATGTTGTTACCAGTACATTGACGATCTCTGTTGACGGCCAGGAGATAGCAGTCTCAGAGCCTACAAACGGCGGCGGTACATCCGGAAGTATTGTACTAAGTAAATTAGGAAATTCTAATGCTATGACATTCCCGAATCTGAATTCGATTGGCTTTGCAGCAGATGCCGGACAAAAGGCTGTGTTTACAGATTTTGAGCTTCAGAACCCGGGATTTGGGACAGGCACGTTGTTTGGTGAAAAGACGGGAGCATCTTATAATATATGGAAGGATAAAGAAGGAATTACGTTAGAAGGGAATAAAATAACAGTAGAGGGAACGGACAAAGACGTTGTAGCCTATGGCGATCCTTCTTATGCATCAGAGCCGTATCTTCGCACAGATTTTTCGCTGGACAGCCAGATAGAGTCGGCAAGGCTCTACATGGGGATTCAGGGAATTGGGGATTTTTACATCAACGGAGAAGAAGTAGCCCCGGATGAGTGGTTTAAACAGGGTTCCATGGAATATCGAGAGGAAATCGGTTACAATGTATATGATGTTACAGACTACCTTACACAGGGCGAAAATGCTATGGGGGCAGTACTGGGTGAGGGCTGGTGGACAGGCCATGCATGTACTTTTTCTGACAGTACATACAATTATTATGGTGACCAGGAAGCATTGCTTGTAAAATTGGTTGTGAAATATATGGATGGAACAAGTGAAACAATAGTAACAGATGATGATACATGGCAATATTTCGGAGACGGGCCGGTTCGCCTGGCATCACTGTTTGAAGGAGAGCGTTACGATGCAACAAAGGAGGCCGAAATTGAGGGCTTTACAAAGGCTGATTATAACCCAGAGGCGGCAGGTTGGAGAATGGCAGAGACTGTTGAGACAAGAAGCCCGTTTGCTGATCAGGATCTGGTAGTTCGCCATGATGACGAAGTTCATGTGATCAATACCCTGAGTGCCGATTTAATTGGAGAAAACAAGTCAGGAAGCGGAAGTTATATTTATGATTTTGGTGAGAATGTAGCCGCGGTTCCCCAGATTACAATTCCTTCTGAATATGCAGAAGAGGGAGAAACAATTACAATCCGGGTAGCTGAGATGCTGTATCCGGAATTGGAGGAGTATGGTGATTTGGCAGGAAACCTGCTTCAGGAAAATTATCGTGCGGCTCTGACAACAGATTTTTATACTATGAAGGACGGAGAGCAGACATATGTACCGGATCTTACGTTCCATGGTTACCGATACATAGAAATAACAGGACTAAGAGAAGCTCTGCCCGCAGAATATGTAAAATCACTGGTGCTTTCTTCTATTGAGAATACAGCTACCTTTGATAGTTCAAACGATCTGGTAAATCGTTTATTTATAAACGGACAAAATTCAGAAGCAAGTAACTATATCACACTGCCTACCGACTGTCCTCAGAGAAATGAACGTATGGGATGGATGGGTGATGCAAACGTTTATGCGCTTGCAGGAAGTTATAATGCAAATACTTATCAGTTTTTACGGCAGTGGTTGAACTGTGTAAGGCAGACACAGGGCGCGGATGGAATGACAGGGCATGTCTCGCCTAACTATCCTGCGTTTAATCTGGAGACAGGTGAAGTTAAGGTAGGGGGAATGTCTTTTGGTATAACCTGGAACAGTGCAATTGTATTTATACCGTATTTTTTGTATCAGCAATATGGAGATACGACAATTGTACAGGAAAACATGGACGCAATATACGCTTACATGGAGAATCTGGAGGGCAAACCTTTAAGCTTTGAACTAAATGGGGCGAAGTACACGGAACCGGCGCTTACCTCACAGACAGGTTTTCTGTGTGACCACCTCTCTGTTGTAGACACAGATGGGGCAATGCTTGGTAATGCTATGTATGTCTACTGTCTGGAGTCTACGGCGGCTATGGCGAAAGCTCTCGGGCAGACAGATAAAGCGGAAAAATATACAGCCATGCATGAGGCGGCAAAAGAAGCATGGAATCAAATTTATATTGATTCTGAAACTGGTAAATCTTGTTCTGCAAATGGAAGTATTATTCATACACAGGCATCCTATGCTTCACCAATTAATTACGGTGTAGTAAACGAGGATAATCTGGACCTTTACCTGGAAAACTACATTGATACAATAGAGCACCCTGTTGCAAATGACGGATCATCGCTGATACCATACACGATCACAACTGGGTTTAATGCAACGCCTAATTTATTAAATGCGCTAAGTGATCATGGGAGATCAGATGCAGCGTATAAGATGTTCGAGTGTACAGATTATGCATCCTGGCTTTATCCGGTAACGCAGGGGGCCACAAGCATCTGGGAGAGATGGGATTCCTATACGCAAGAGAATGGTTTTGGTGGTAATAATAGTATGAACTCCTTTAACCACTACTCTCTGGGAGCAGTTACTTCCTGGATGATGGATTCTCAGCTTGGAATCAAATATGATGAAAAAGCACCAGGCTATAAACATTTTATTTTACAGCCAACAGCCGGTGGATCTTTTACTTATGCAAATGGTACTTTTGACTCCGCCTATGGAACAATTTACAGCGGATGGACAGCAGATAGTAAAGAGATGACCGCCTATGAAGCAGTTGTCCCTGCTAATACGACAGCAACCTTATACCTTCCTGTAAATAAAAATCAGTCAGATTGCATGGTACTGCCAGAAGGGGCAGCATTGATTGGGTTTGAGGAGCACAATGGAATGAAGTGTGCGAAGATTGAATTGTTATCCGGGACTTATTCCTTTGATATTCCAACAAAGGAGGATGCAGCGGCAATAATTAGCCAGAAGGCGCAGGAAAAGGCAGAAGCGGCAAAAAAAGAAGCGGAAGAAGCAAGAAAAGAAGCGGAAGCAGCTAAAAAAGAATCAGTAGAGGCGAATAAAAAGGCTGAGGAAGCCCGGAAGGCAGCAGAAGCTGCAAAAAAAGAATCAGGTGAGAATAGCGCTAAGGCAAAAGCAGCGCTGGAAGCAGCACAAAGAGCAGAGAAGATTGCTGAAGAAGCGCGGGTTAAAGTGGAAAGGCTTGAGTTTAAGGCTATAAAACCTTCGGTAAAGACTATAAAAAGTACAAAGAAAAAATATGTAAAGGTGACATGGAAGAAAGTTAGCAGTGCTGATGGATACATAATCCAGTATTCCTTGAAGTCGAATTTTGCCGGTAAAAAAAGTCTGACAATCAAAAAGAGAACAACGTTAACAAAAACAAATAAGAAATTAAAGAGCGGTAAGAAATATTATTTCCGTATTAGAGCCTATAAGACAATCGGCGGAAAAAAAGTTTATACCAGTTATAGTAACAAGAAAAGTGTAAAGGTGAAATAAATAAAGAGTAAAAAAGTTGCTGCCGTCCTGCCGATTAACCGTAGGCGGCAGCAATTTTTTGTGTTATACTAACAGCCAGGAGTATTAATTATTCGTTGTATCAACGTGCGGACAGAGTTACTGATATTATGAAAGAGGTTACTGGATAATGAAGATGAAAAAGAGGATGAAATTACATAGTTCCCTGTATGGTCTTGCAATTAAGCAGGGTTTGAGCCTGGCAATTCCGTTCCTTTTAATAGGGTCGTTTGCTCTTTTATTAAATACTTTTCCCTGGGAGGCATACCAGAACATGATTCAAGGGGTTCTGGATGGAAAACTCGTGGAATTTTTTACGGTAATTTATAATATTACGCTGGGTTCTTTAGCGCTGATTTTGATTTTTACCATAAGTATTTCTATCGGGAAACTATTTGGAAAAGAAGACCTGAATTTTTATCCTGCAATAGCTATCTGTTCTTATCTTGCTTTTATAGGAGGACTTCAGAATCAAAAGGAGCATATTTTCGGTGCAGAATGGGTTTTTACGGCAATGTTTATAACCGTACTCTCCTGTGCCATGTTTCGGCAGGGGATGAACTTTTATAATAAATTTGAAAAACTGCATACGATAGGTGCGGATTATATCTTTAATCAGGCGATGAGAAGTCTGCTTCCGTCTGTGGTTATCATTATTTTGTTTACCGGACTGGGAATAGGTCTTAGAGTATTGATGGGTGATGGAAACATCATGAATTTCGGTTCCTATTTGTTTTTGCAGCTGTTTGAAAAAATAGGAGGAAATATTCTGGGTGTTATTCTGTATATTTTCTTTTCCCATCTTTTGTGGTTTTTTGGAATACATGGAACGAATACTCTGGATGCTGTGGCTAAAAGATTGTTTGAGCGTGGAATTGATGTTAATCAGGCATTAATTGCATCCGGCGGACAGCCAACAGAAATATTTTCCAAAACTTTTCTGGATGTATTTGTTTTTATTGGCGGCTGCGGTACGGCACTATGTTTAATTATTGCGTTGTTTATTGTTGCAAAAAAGAGCCATAATAAAAGGCTCGCACAGTTTTCCTGTGTACCGGTGCTGTTCAATATCAGTGAGATTGTGGTATTCGGCTTCCCGGTAATATTTAATCCGATTATGATCATCCCGTTTATATTGACGCCCATTGTTATGGCCGTCATAAGCAGTATTGTAATGGGTCTGGGATTTGTGCCCCTTGTAACTCATTCGGTAGAATGGACTTCTCCCGTGCTTTTAAGCGGATATACGGCCACCGGTTCCGTTGCGGGAAGTATTTTGCAGCTGGTAAACATTGCAGTTGGGGTTTTTATTTACATTCCTTTTGTGAAAAGAAGCGAGAAGAGACAAACGGAAGATTTTACAAATGAAGTATTGATGATACAGAAAGATATGCAGGTGGGGGAAGAGAAGGGAAGGATTCCCGGATTTTTGTCTAATTCGTATGAATATAATTATGCGGCAAAGACATTGGCAGTGGATCTGAATAATGCCATGAAACGCAGCCATTTGAAGTTGTTTTACCAGGTTCAGGTGCAGCGGGATGGAGCGGTCTACGGAGGGGAAGCACTCCTAAGATGGAAGCATCCGGTTGCGGGATACATATCACCTCCGCTCCTGATTTCCCTGGCGGCCCAGTCAGGATTCTTAAGCAGTCTAGGGTATTATATTATTGAAGAGGCATGCAGAAACATCGAGGAGATTCAGAAGGTATATGAGAAACCAATTCATATTTCTGTGAATTTATCCCCGCATCAGTTGGAAGAAGAGGATTTTGTAGAGAAAGTCCGGGAAATTGTTGGAAAGTACACGCTGGGAAATGTAATTCTTGTGTTTGAAATAACGGAGAGGGCTCTTTTTAGCACCACGGCTGTTATGATTAACCGGATTGAGCAGCTGAGAGCAATGGGGATCCAGATCAGCATGGATGATTTTGGAATGGGACACAGTTCTCTTACTTATTTGCAGGAAAATGTATTTGAAGAGGTGAAGCTGGACGGCAGCCTTGTAAAGCAGCTGATGAATAATAAGCGTTCTGAGAATATTGTTCTGGGTATTATTCAGATGGCTAAATCTCTGCATTTTAAAGTTGTGGCGGAGTTTGTGGAGACAGAAGAGCAAAGGGATGTTCTGGCGCGGCTTGGCTGTAATATTTACCAGGGGTATTTGTATGGTAAGGCTGAGCAGCTAGAAGTATTTTTAGAATATTTACAGTCTACAAATGGATGAGAATAGGGTAAATCCCTATTCTCATCCATTTTTTTGTAAAGATTGCAAAACGTGTCGGTCAGCAGCAGGAGAATTGATTTTTTATAGAATTATATCTAAGACAGCGGATACAAAATGAGTGTTTGTTAATGATAAAATATGAAACATATGAAAGGATAATGAAACATATGAAACAATGTTGACGCTGTTATTTTCATAATATATAATAAATTTATCATAAAAACAAAGAAAAAATGTAAAAAATTGTACTATTTATACAATTAACAAAGGAGGGGAGGTGATAAAATGGGGTCAACTATACGAGAAGTAGCTCGTAGGGCTGGACTGTCACCGGCAACTGTATCAAGATATTTTCATGGAACAAATGTTGTTTCAGACGATGCATCAAGAAGAATCGAGGAGGCTGTAAAAGAACTGCAGTATATTCCGGTTCATAAACATATGGACCCTGGAGTGATCGCAGTTTTGATACCGGATCTGAAGCTGGCATATTTTAGTGAAGTATTAAAAGAGATACTGGAAGCAGCACCCAGATACCGCTATCGGCTGGTATTTATTCCTACATCATCAGAGGATGAGAGCTATAAATTATTTTTCAGAGAGCTGAATATAACAGGTGTCATTTATCTGGAAGAAAATATGAACTGTAATATGATGAATTACATAGCTGCCAAGAATATCAAAATGGTTATGTTTGGCGGGATCAGCTCAGATGTCCGATGTAAAATGATTCATATAAACGATTTATCTGCAGCATATGAAGGTGCAAAATACCTGTTGGAATTGAGACATGAAAAAATATTGATTCTATCTGATTATCCAAAAAGTATTAGTTCAGGATTTCAGAGAATAACGGGATGTAAGCGGGCTTATGAAGAGTTTGGGGTACCATTTGAAGCTGAGTTTGCAAAATATGGAGAACTGACCTATGAAAATGGATACTGGCTTACGGCACAGGCTTTGCAGAAGGGATTGGCTTTTAGTGCCGTGTTTGCTTTTAGTGATGAAGCAGCAATGGGAGCAATCAGTGCACTTTATGAAAATGGACTGCGTGTGCCGGAACACATTTCCGTACTTGGTTTTGATGGAATCCGTATGTCAGAGCGTATTACACCGAAACTCACTACTATTGCACAGCCTATCAAAAAAATGGTTGAACTTACACTTAATACCTTTTTAGACCTGGAGAAAGATGAAAATGTGGAAATTACAATTCCATATGGAATTTTAAAAAGGGGAACCTGCAAAGAATACAGTAAGAAGATGGAGGAAGGAAAATGAACAAGAAGAGAGTGTTATGTTTTACGATGGCAGCAGTAATGGCAGGCATGTTGGCAGCCTGCGGCAACACCGGTACAAGCAGCGGTAATAATACCGGAAAAGAGGAAACTTCAAAATCGGAAACAAGCAAATCGGAAACAAGCAAAGAGGAAATGAGCAAAGAGGAAACAAGTAATGACGAAACAGGCAAGGTAGAATCAGGAAAACCGGAAAATGGGGACAAGGTAAATATATCATTCTCTCTATGGGACGAAGTGCAGAAACCCGTATTTGACGAAATTGCTGCGAAATTTGAGGAGGAGCATCCGGATATTCATGTGGATGTACAGCTGACACCCTGGTCCCAGTATTGGACGAAACTGGATGCGGCTATGGGGGCAGACAGTGCAGCGGATGTCTTCTGGATGAATACCTATCTTCCTAAATATGCAGAAGCAGGGGTTCTGGAACCACTAGACAGCTATATTGAGAAAGACGGAGTTCAGTTGAGCGACTATGCAGAGGTAGTTACCAAGGCTTATAATTATAAGGAAGTGCAGTATTGTATGCCTAAGGGTATGGATACGGTACAGGTATTCTTCAACAGATCAATTTTTGATAAATACGGAGTGGAAGTTCCAAAGGAAGGATGGACCTGGGATGATATGACCGCAGTGGCTGAGCAGCTAAAGGAAAAGATTTCAGAACAGGGGTCTGATGAATATCCCATCCTAATGGAATTAGATCCACAACCTTCGTTCTTTAACTTTATTGTCCAGAACGGCGGATATGTACTGAGTGAAGATAATAAAACAGCCGGATTTGATCAGCCGGAAACAGTTAAGGCATATCAGGATATTGTTGATTTAATGGATAAGCAGCTTATGCCCGGCAGTGAAGTGCTTTCGGATACCAAAGGTACTGATCTCTTCCTGTCTCAGAAAGGAGCGATATTATTTATGGGATCATGGAAAGCAGCTGTACTTGATGAAGCCAGTTTTGCTTCCGATATCGGCACAATTGCCATGCCAGAGAAGGATGAAAATAACCATAGCGTGATTGGGGGATTAGGATTTGCAATGAATGCGGCAAGCAAAGAAAAGGATGCGGCATGGGAATTGATAAAATATCTCTCAGGAGAAGAATCTAATAAAATGCAGGCTGAGGCAAAAATAGATATGCCGGCGCTTGTCAGTGCACAGCAGTACTATACGCCTAATTTTAAGCATGTAGATGCAAATATATTTTATGAAGCTGCAAAAACAGGTGAACTATTTCCTACATCTCCAAGCGTTGCGGATTGGCTTCCGTCCGTAAATGAAATTTCTGCAAAGATATTTGCAAAGGAGCTTACACCGGAGGAAGGATGTCAGCAAATGCAGGAAGTCACCCAGAAAGCATTGGACAGTGAATCATAATAAAATTATCGGGGCGGACCGGCTGGTCCGTACGCCGCCCCAATGACCAGTTGGGGGATATGGTATGAAGACACACAAAAGTACCAAAGGAAAAAGAAAAAGCAAGGAAATGCTGGCAGGATATCTAATGATATTACCGTTAATGGCAGGCGTGGCTGTTTTCTTTATCGGAGCATTTTTTCAAAATATTTATTATAGCTTTACAAACAAATCCAGTTTTGGCATCCCTAAATTTGTTGGATTTCAGAATTACATTCAGTTGTTTCAGGATGCGGATTTTTACAGAGCGTTGGTCAATACACTTCTATATGTGGTAATATGCGTACCTCTGGTTGTTGTTTTAGCGGTATTACTGGCAGTGCTATTAAATACAAAAGTGAAAGGAATTGGTTTTTACAGAGTTTGCCTTTTTTTGCCTGCAGTTACCTTGCCTGCAGCTATCGGGCTGCTATGGAAATGGCTGCTGAATTATAAGTTTGGTCTGGTCAATGAAATACTGGGAACTCTGGGAAAAGGGCCAGTTGCATGGCTTTCGGATTCAAAGATCGTGCTGGTTTCTATTTCTTTGGTATTTATATGGGCAAGCGTTGCTTATCAGGTGATTATTCTGCTTGCCGGACTCCAGGGGATACCCGTCTGTTATCATGAAGCAGCGCGTATTGATGGGGCAAATGGAATAAAAAGATTCTTTAAAATTACGCTCCCGCTTCTTTCACCATCTATTTTCTTTGTCTGTGTTACCACGATGATTAATGTATTTCAGATTTTTGATTTCATTTATTTAATGATACCCCAGGGAAGCAGTGGAACAGAAGCGTCCCGGTCTCTGGTGACCTACTTCTTTGAACAGTCATTTGTGAAATTTCATAAAGGATATGGTGCAGCAATTAGTCTGATGTTGTTCCTGCTGATTCTGATTATTACGGCAGTACAGTTGGTCTGCCAGAAGAAAATGGTATTTTACGATGATTGACAGTTTTAGGCCTGCTTGGAATTTCATCCATCTGCACGATACACTGCATTATATGTACTTTTGACAGGAAGGATGAAATAAAGAATGATGGTTTGCAAGAACTATATGGAAAGGGGTAATACGGCATGAAAAGTAGAAAATGGCCGTTACATCTGCTTCTGGTTCTGTGTGTGGTAATCACAGTAGGACCATTTCTGTGGATGATATTGACATCGTTTAAGACATATGAAGAGAGTATTCAGATTCCGCCGACTATCTTTCCCCAGGTGCTCACCTTGGAGAGTTACAAAGAGGTAGTACATAAGTTTCCATTTTTAGATTTTTACCGTAATACCTTTGTAGTACTGTTTTTTACAATTACAATTGAATTGGTGATTTGTTCTATGGCGGCATATGCTTTTGCAAGGCTGAAATTTCCTGGGCGGGATGTTATTTTCATTATTTTACTGGCGCTGCTCATGGTACCAGGACAGATCTTTTTAGTTCCCAATTATGATATTATGGTGAAGCTGGGGCTTGCGGATACCGTAACAGCCTTATGGATTCCAAAAGTTTTCAGTGCATTTGGAACCTTTATGCTGCGTGAATTTTTTAAGGGACTCCCAAGATCTTTGGATGAAGCTGCAAAATTGGATGGCTGCAGTTACTTTCAGATTTACTATAAGATTCTGCTTCCTTTGATTAAGCCGGCATTGTCTTCTCTGGCGATTCTGACTGCAATCTCGACTTTTAAAGATCTGATGTGGCCTCTGATTGTGAACAATGCTATGGAGAAAATGACACTTTCCGCAGGGCTTGCAATGCTGATCGGAGAACACACAACGTATTATCCGCAGGTCATGGCAGGGGGGATCATTGCAGTCTTACCTATGATTCTGATTTTCTTCTTATTCCAGAAACAGTTTGTAGAAGGGATTGCAGCGACAGGTGTGAAACAATAGAACAACCGGCAGTTTAAAATACTGTGAGGGAGGAGAAATATATGATTGATATTCTGGCAGTCTGCGCCCACCCGGATGATTTGGAGGTGTGTGCAGGAGGAATCTTTGCAAAAGCAAAAAAAGAAGGATGGACAACGGGGCTGGTGATTATGACGAGGGGTGAGTCCGGAGGATATGCAGAACAGAGTACCCGGGAAGAGGAGGCAAAGCAGGCAGCATCAATTCTGGGATTAGATTATTTTGAAATGTTAAGCTTTCCAGATGCAGGACTGGAATTTAGGAGAGATGCAGTGGAAGCACTGATTCCTCATTTAAGGGCATGTTCTCCGCGTTATATCTTAACGCTTCATGAGAACGATTACCATCCGGATCATGTGGCTGTTTCAAGAATTACCCGGGATGCATGTTTTACTGCAGGTCTTAAAAAATATTCCACAGATGGAACCGATTGGCATTACGATGCAATTTTTTATTTCAGTGCAGACAGACGGACAAATAAAAGAAGACCGGATGTTTATGTGGATATTACAGACGTTATGAATGTGAAGGAAGATGCATGCAAAGCACACCACTCTCAAAATATACTGCCTTTTGCCCTGGAGATGGCTAGAGAATACGGAGCAAGTGCAAATTGTGCTTACGCGGAAGGCTTGTATCTGGAGCAGAGCATAACGCTGGACAGTATCACAGGATTACTCAGAAAAAAACAGTAGATATTTTAGGAGAAGCGGATGAAACAGCAGCCTTTTGCATACTTACATCTGAATTTACGAAAGAAGGTTTTATTGAATGAAAGAAATTGATCTTAGTACCTGTCTTCAGTTGTTAAAAGAGGAAATAGTTCCGGCATTAGGGTGTACGGAACCGGGGGCAGTAGCTCTTGCAGCAGCCTGTGCAAATGAAGCATTGGGATGTAGCTTTGAACATATGGATATCCAGGTAAGCGGAAATATGCTGAAGAATGTAAAAAGTGTTTCGATTCCAAATACAGGAGGCTTAAAAGGAGTGGCGGCTGCCGCTCTTTGCGGCATAGCCGGAGGGTCTGCCAAAAATAAACTGGAGGTGTTGAGTACCCTGACGGAAGAAGTGGCAGAGAAGGTCCGCAGCATGTTGGCTCAAAAAGAACGCTATACGCTGACACTGTCTGATACGATAGAGCCTCTGTATATCAAAGTGCGCCTGACCAGCGGCAGCGACTGGGCCGAGGCGGAAATACAAAAAAGCCATATTAATATTAACAGGGTTTTGCGTAATGGAAAGGATCTTACCAGGGAATTCAACCAAAGGGAATGTATGGGAGGCAGCAGAAAAACCACAGATGATGTAAAAATGCTGGATATCTATGAATTTTCACAAGCGGTACCATTAGAAGAACTGATCCCCATACTGGAGCCACAGATCCGCTGTAATATGAAAATTGCAGAGGAGGGAATAAAGGAAAAATGTGGAGCAAGTGTAGGCAGGCATCTGCTAAATCTCTGCCATGGGAATCGATATGCCGTACTTGCGGGATATGCAGCGGCGGGAAGCGATGCCAGAATGAGTGGATGCAGTCTGCCTGTGGTAGTGAATTCCGGCAGCGGGAATCAGGGGATTACGGTATCCGTTCCGGTTATAATCTATGCAAAAGAAATCGGATCCTCCGAGGATGCTCTCTACCGGGCGCTGGCATTTGCCAATCTGGTCTCTATCCGTCTGAAATCTGGTATTGGTAAATTATCAGCCTATTGCGGGGCGGTCAGTGCAGGCTGTGCTGCGGCATGTGGAATTGCATATCTGGATTATGCGTCATTTTCGGTAATAGAAGATACCATTACCAATACCCTGGCTGCCGTTTCAGGGGTCATATGTGATGGTGCGAAGCCTTCCTGTGCGGCAAAGATTGCAGCCGGTGTTCAGGCAGGTATGCTGGGATATGAAATGGCTAAAGATGGATGCCGGTTCCGGGAGGGAGAAGGTATTGTAGGGAAAGACCTTGAGACTACGATTGCTTATGTAAGCCGTGTAGGAAGAGAGGGAATGCGGGATACCGACAAAAAAATACTTGAAATTATGATGACACAATAAGAGAGGAGACACGATGAGACCGGCAGATAATATGCGGATAATCAGTACAAAACAGGGGGGATGGCTATGCAGGAAGGTATAGCGGGATTTGGTATTGCGAATATAGACTTTATCTTTGGCAATTCTCCCAGAATGCCGCGGCTTGGAGAGGAGATTTACAGTGAAAGCTGTTCCAGGCAGCTGGGCGGAGGGCCTGTGGCTACGCTGATCCAGCTATCCAGGCTGGGTGTGCCGGTGGAGCTGGCAACCTATGTTGGAACAGGACCACTGAGCCAGTTTCTCGCCGAAGAACTTGAGAAAAACCAAGTCAAGTATGAAAACATGCTTCAGAGCAGGGAGGCTGATCCGGTTACGCTGAGTTGTATTGTCTCCTGCAAGGAAGACAGGGGCATTATCTCATATAAGCCTCAGGAGGAATCTTTTTCAGTAGATGATGAGGGATTGTATCAGTTTTACAGAAGGAAAAAAATTGCTTACGTTACAATTGAGCAAAGACAGCTATGCCGTCGGTTGAAGACTGCCGGGTGTACGGTTGTTATGGATTCAGCCTGGAGTGATTCCCTCAGTCTGGAATGGTATGATGAAATCTTCCCCTATGTTGATTATTTCATTCCAAATGAAAGCGAGGCGCTGAAAATTACAGGTACAAACCGGCCAGGGGATGCATTGAAAGAACTGTCCAAATTCCTGAAAACAGCAATCATAAAAACAGGTAATCTGGGTTGCCTTTTGATGATTAATGGAAAGGAGATTCGGATACCGGCGTCACCGGCAAAACATGTAGACTCTACCGGCGCCGGAGATGCATTTGCAGCCGGTTTTATGTATGGACTGTATCATAAATGCAATATTATGGAAAGCATTTGCTATGGTAATATTACCGGGGGAAATGCTGTGACAAAGATTGGGTGCCTGGCGGCAGAAATGGATGAAGAAAAACTAAAAGCAGAATTTAGAAATATTTACGGAAAATTAAAAGAGATGTCATTATAAAGAAACGGATGATGGAGGAGTTAGACTTCCATCATCCGTTTCTTCATAATCAGCATGCCAATATATTCTGGGCATCCTTCACATAATTATCAACATCTTCTCTTGTAATACAAGGGTTATG
Source organism: Robinsoniella sp. RHS (assembly GCF_001029355.1). Classification (NCBI taxonomy): domain Bacteria; kingdom Bacillati; phylum Bacillota; class Clostridia; order Lachnospirales; family Lachnospiraceae; genus Robinsoniella; species Robinsoniella sp. RHS. Next base: position 1,793 of record NZ_JNGB01000079.1, on the reverse strand, counting down.
GTTCCAGCGGCTTGGATGGCTGATACCTAATGTCCTGCGCATTTTTCTGTAATATTCCTCTGTCTCTTTACTTTCAAAATTCAATTGTGTCATAGATTCCTTCTCCTTTCCTGATACATACAAATCCCCAATATTTATAGTATTTACGTTAGTTTAAATATAGCACTTCTATCGGAAAATACAAGAGTAAATTTTGCTGTATATTAATATTTAGGGGTAATTTTCTGATAAATCACAAGTGACATAGGAATGTTTTTGATTAATTTATTGCACAAGTCAGAAGGGTGATATATAATAAATATAATATATATGGGGAATGAAAAGTCCGTGAAGGAACGGAAAGAGAGGAAGAGATGGAGAAGAGGTTACGGAATCGTCGAATTCTTGACATTGTATTGATTATTTTAGTAATCGCAGCAGCAGGTATTCTGTTTGCAAAACTCTTTTATAATAGTTCGCAGAAAAAGGTGTTAAGTAATTTGGCGGAAATCTCGAATCAGAGTGCCAAGGTTTTCCAGCGGGAAGCAGAAAAAGGGAAAGATATTATCAGCAATCTGGCAATTTTGCTGGGACAGCACGATACTTGTGATACAGATGAATTGATTCAGGAAATTAAAGCCGTAGATGAGTCGAACGATTTTAAGAGAATGGGTATTATTATGCCAGATGGAACGGCTTATACTACAGACGGCGTAATTATGGATCTGGATGGCAGAGATTACTTTAAAAGGTCTATGGATGGAAGTGTTATTATGTCCGATACTTTGAAAGATGTGGAAGGCGGGGATAAGATAAATGTTTACAGCGCTCCGGTCAGTTTCCGGGATGGATTCCGTTGTGTTCTTTTTGCAACACTGGAGACAGATAATTTTAAAAGCGCTCTGGCTGAAACGATCTATTCAGGAGACGGTTACAGTTATATCATCAGAGGAAACGGTGATTATATTGTAGGAGAAGGGGCAGGCCATAAAGAAAAACAGTTTGCGAACATTTACAATTTTATGGAAGAACGGTCGGGAAAAAACAGCACTGCCGTAAAAGAACTGAAGAGAGGGGTAAGCAAGGGGGAAAATGGATATGTAGTTTTCCAGGATGATATGCAATACTATATGTATTATCAGCCGCTGTCTGTCAACCAGTGGTTTTTGCTGACGGTGGTCCCTGGAAAAGTGATTAAACAGAGCATGGGTGAAATCTTAACCCTGGCATACTTGTTTATTTTTTTCTGTTCTTGCCTTATTATCATTTTGATACTTCAGATCAACCGGATCAGACAGGTCAGCAGAAAAGACCTTGAAAAGATTGCATTTACAGATGAAGCAACCGGGATGACTAACTTTAATAAATTTAAGGTAGAGGCAAAGCAGATTCTGGAAGATAATAATGATCAGGAATATACAGTAGTGTGCTTTAATATTCATAAATTTCAATACATAAATGATTTGTTTGGATATGCGGAAGGGGACAGGGCACTTACCTATGTGGCAGGGGTTATCCAGGAAAACCTCAGAGATAAGGAGGCGTTTGCCAGAATGCTTGCCGATCATTTTGTGGCACTTCTGCAGCAAAAGGATAAAAAAGAGTTAAAGAGCCGCGTGGAAAATATTATCGCCCAGCTGCAAAGCAAAACGGATTTTGGCGGAAAGCATTATGAGATTAAGGCGACAGCAGGGATATACCAGATTGAACCTGGAGTTGATGAAATTGATACAATGGTCGACAGAGCGAAGATGGCACTGAATCGCCCGGAAGGCGATTTGCTTCAGGTATGTGGTTATTATGATGATAAAATG
>NZ_JNGB01000078.1:0-26229 GCF_001029355.1 Robinsoniella sp. RHS | reverse complement strand
CCAAAAGCCTGCCGTTGAGTTTCAATATATCCTATATTGATATTAATCTAGTACTTTCTTAACTATGTTTATTTATTTTCTTGTGTTTCTAATATATCCTATATTGATATTAATCAGAGAAAAGTGTTAATAACGGCAGGGATGTCCCAGTTTCAATATATCCTATATTGATATTAATCGAAAAAGAAATGTTACAGAACTTTGCCTTTTTACCGTTTCAATATATCCTATATTGATATTAATCGAACAGAAGATAAAATTACATATACAGTCCCATCGTTTCAATATATCCTATATTGATATTAATCATTTAGCAATAAAAAAATGCGTTCCTTCTATTACTGTTTCAATATATCCTATATTGATATTAATCTAAACTTATTGCATCAAAGGAGGAACAGAAATAAGTTTCAATATATCCTATATTGATATTAATCGGCATACACCGTTCTTCGCACCACTCCTTGTTTTTAGTTTCAATATATCCTATATTGATATTATTCTATTAGATTTAAACTCCTGTAAATCATCCTCATAAAGTTTCAATATATCCTATATTGATATTATTCAATGCTGTGTTACATCGTTAAATCTCATGTAAATGGTTTCAATATATCCTATATTGATATTAATCTAAAAAAGTATTATTAATTGCAGGGCATGGAGAAGGGTTTCAATATATCCTATATTGATATTAATCCAAATAGCGTTATAAGATAAATGTCGTAGCCAAAAGTTTCAATATATCCTATATTGATATTAATCCCTGCATCTACACCTGGTGTTGCATCCGGCTTCGCTGTTTCAATATATCCTATATTGATATTAATCTATGCGCAAATGCTGTCGGTGGATATATTCCAAGGTTTCAATATATCCTATATTGATATTAATCAGCCAGGAAAGTTATGCTGCAGCCAGGACAGCTAGTTTCAATATATCCTATATTGATATTAATCATATAATAAAATTGGTATTCGCCCCTGATACATTGTTTCAATATATCCTATATTGATATTAATCAGCTTGCGCATACCCCAGTCAGGATGCGCCGAAGTTTCAATATATCCTATATTGATATTAATCTCCTTACCTTATTCTGCTTTTCTTTCTTCTCTTTGTTTCAATATATCCTATATTGATATTAATCCGAGTAATTATTTCCTGCGTCAATAGTATCATCAAGTTTCAATATATCCTATATTGATATTAATCGGTTGCTTGAATACTTTTCCTTTATAACCTGTTTGTTTCAATATATCCTATATTGATATTAATCGGAAAGGGGTAGACCATAATCATTTTCCCGACTTGTTTCAATATATCCTATATTGATATTAATCCAACGCATTTCCCGCCTTCTTTCTTACCACTATATCCTAAAATCCCCACTAAATCAAGGTTTTTCTCATTTTTTACCAAGCAAGACAAAATTTTTTACTATCCCCGCATCCTCCCCCATTTTCCTATATAAAATAAGGCTTTATATCTAAAACACAAATACACCGCCTGGTAAATTTATTACTCTTTGAATTTCTAAAACTATCTGCTTCACAATCCCTGACCCCTTTTTTATAATTACTCTGCCAATTTGAAGTGTATTTTTTATAATTTAGTACCAGCACTGCCCCTAAGGAAAGCCCGCATAAATTTAACTGACTAGAAATATTATCACAATATTTTGAAAAAGCCTGGTATAAATTTTCATATGTGGTCCTTCCTCCTTTGCATAGAGTGAATAAATCCGGTAAATAATATTATCTTACTGTGTCAAATAAGATATTGTTTCATTCCAACAGATGAATTCTGCCTCAGACCATAAAGATAGATATTCTTCATACAATAATTTCCACATATTTTTATATCCATTTTTATAATATTTTATTATAGCAAATGAATGCAGGAAATATAGCACGGAATATAAGAACCCGTATATTCCGTGCTATATCTATAATTTTTTTATTAGATGAATTTTATAGCTGCATTTCAGTGTTGCTTTTTGGTATTGCTTTTTGGTGTTGCTTTTCGGTATTGCTTTTTGGTATTGCTTTTCGGTATGGCTTTTCAGTATACATCTCAGTATGGCTTTTCGGCCCTGTTCTTCGGTTCTGTTTTTCGGTCTTGTATTTCGCTACTTATATTCTTTCACATATCATTTTCATTCGCCCTTTGTCTTCGGTAACAGCCTTCTATCTTCCGAAAGTCGCAAAAATGGTGCATAAGCAACTTCCCATGGATATCCGTCAGGGTCCAGGAAATAACCGGAATATCCGTCATAGCCTCCCCAATCTTTCCACTGTGGTTCCTGGTGTGAACTTCCTCCCGCTTTCAAGGCCGTCGCAAATAAAGCATCTACTTCTTCTTTATCTGAACCGTTTATCGCCAGTGTGAACCCATTATATGGTTTCTTAGGTGACACGGGAAGTTGTGCGTCTTTAGCCAGGAAGTCATACGGGACCAATCCCAATACGATATTGCTGGTCAGCATAAAGGTACACATCTTCGGATCAGAATCCGGAGAAAGCTCCCATCCCAGTGTTTCATAAAATGCAATCGAACGTTCTACATCTTCCACTCCCAGAGTAATAATCGAAATGCTCTGGGCAGTTCCTGCCTGCTTCATAATTCTCTCCTTTCCTTTACCAGACCTGCCGCCGCAGCATGCAATTCCAATCTATTTTACTTGTGAAACAAAACCAGTTAACACTGTGCCGCAAACTTACCAATCATTTTTTTCAATGCCGGAATATCTTCATGGAGTTTTAAAATTGTACTTCCCACAAATGCCGCATCTCCCCCGGCTTCTTTTACCATTTTCACGTCTTCCGGCGCATGTACGCCTACACCACAGTAGATCGGACTCTCAATTCCGCAGGCACGCAGGTGCGCTATGCAGTCAGAAAGCAATGGATATTTCGGATTGATATTTCCGGTGGGTTTCGCCTGCATATAGACAAATCCATTCGACTTTTTCGCCATCTCAATTTCTTCCGGAAGCATGTGGTATTGAACGTAGCAGGATACCCTAAGTCCTGCTTCCATAAATTTGTCTTTAATTGCATTATCCTTTAGTCCCACCAGCAGAATATCTTTTAAATTGTTGTCGAGACAGAAACGGATGAATTTATCGGCGCCGATTTCCTCAACGGTATTTTCATAAGCTAATACCAGCAGCTGGACACCAGGAAGCCTTTTTTGCACTGCTATAATGCTGTCCATGTATTTGTCATAGTCGTCGCATACTTCCAGAGCCTTTGCCATTCTCCCTGCTATGTATTCACCTTCCAGATACGGATCCCTGGAGGGAAAATCAATTTCAATCATACCGCATCCGGCATCTGCATATTCAATTGCCATTTCATAGCTGTGTTCCAATGTTGGGTAACCGTTTGATAAGTAACAAATAATCTCCATAACTCTATTCTCCTTTATATGCCTTCTTGAATAATTCTACAAACTGTCCTAATGCCGGAATGACCGGATTGGTTTTAGTACAGCCATCTTCCATTGCGGCCTTTGCCATTTCATCTAACAGACTGTTATACTTTTCCTCATCCTCTATGATTTCCCGGAAGCATACAGGAATATGAAGCTGTTCATTTAGCCCTGCAATCATATCTGCCAGATTCTCTCCTCCGGCTTTGCGAGCAAGGTCGTTGTAAATCTTTTCAGCTCTTTCATCCTGGCTGTTGAAACGGATCACATAAGGTAAGAGCATAGCATCTCCCAATCCGTGAGGGACGTGAAAGAATCCGCCCAGGGTATGTGCCATAGAATGTACAATACCAAGGGAAACATTTGTAAATGCAATGCCTGCTGCCATAGAAGCATTTAACATCTTTTCCCTGACTGACAGATCCTGGCCATTTTCATATGCCTGCGGTAAATATTCGATAATATCTAATGCTGCCTGAGTAGCCAGAACATCACCGATATAATTTGCCCTGGTGGAAACCAACGCTTCAACTGCATGGGTCAGGGCATCCATACCGGTCTCTGCCGTTATGCGCGGTGGCATGGAAACAGTGACCACTGGATCGCAGATGGCAATATCCGGCATCATTTCCATATTTCCAATTCCATGTTTCATTCCCGTCTCATTATCGGAGATTACAACAGAGCGGGAAACCTCACTGGCTGTGCCGGCAGTAGATGGAATACAACAGAAATGTGCTTTCGTCCTGAGCTGTGGAAATGGATTGGGAGGCAATACATCTTCCAGGTTCTGAAGCTGTGGATTTTCATAGTAAATCCACATGGTTTTGGCAGCATCCATAACGGATCCGCCTCCCAAAGCTACAATCAGATCTGGTTCTGCAGCCTGCATTTCCTTAGCGCCTCTTAACACTGTGGCAAAAGTCGGATCCGGCTCCACACCTTCGATAATGGAAACAACCGCCCCGCTCTCCTCAAATAATCTTTTTACCTTATCCAGCATTCCACTTTTATGCATACTAGAGCCTCCAAGCACAATCGTAACTCGTTTATACGCCAGTGTTCTTATGTGTTCCAGACAGCCCTCTCCGAACAGGAGCTGGCTTCCGGCTAATTTCATAGGTCTCATCATTTTTCATTACCTCACTTTATACTTATTAAATTCTGTTTTTTATCTCTGTCAGTTTCTTTTATTTCGCCTCAGACGGCTTGGCTGATTTTCAGGGAAGCGGGGCGTGCAGCTGGCGGGAATGATTTATCAAACACTCCCTAACCCTTCAATCACTTCCCGCACCAATTCATAATCAATGGGATTTGTAAGAATCCCTTCTTTTTTCAGGCTGGAACCTATGATGGCACCGTCTGCCGTCTGCATCTGTTCGCTGATATTAGAAGCATTTACGCCGCTTCCCGCAAAAACAGGAAGTGATACCGCTCTTTTCACCCTGGCGATCATATCAATTGGCGTTTCCACACCGATTTCACTGCCGGTCACAATAATTGCATCGGCACCGTTAGCCGCTGCCTCTTTTGCCGACTGTTCCACAGCAATATGGGGGAGCAGCATATGGGCATGTTTTACCTGAACATCCGCCAGGATTTTAACATGGGACAGGTTCAACTGCTTTCTGTATTCCATGCATTCTTTAGCACAAGGCATAATGTATCCATCGGTAAACACCACCGTATCCACAAATACCGGAACACGAACAAAATCTGCACCTGTGATTCCGGCAATTGCCAGGGAAGCCTTGCAGTCATTAAACGCTGCATCAATACCAATTGGTATGTTTACTGCTCTGCGCACTTCCATTGCCGCTGCCGATAATGCTGCTATCTGTGCAGTATTCAGCAGTGCACTAAATGGAGTGTCACCCATATTTTCCACAATCACTGCATCCACTCCTGCTTTTTCCAAAGTCACTGCATCTTCAACGGCTCGTTTTAAAATCTGCTCATAATCGCCTCCAAATCCCGCTGTCCCCGGAAGGGGAAGGCAGTGTACCATACCGATTACTGTCTTTGTATTGGTTGTAAATATCTGTTTATCATTCATTTTGTAAACTTCCTTTCTTTATCCTTCATTCTGCATACTACATTTCTGATTCTGGTCATACTGGTATATTCCTTCCAGTACGGTTCTGCAAAGCAGATCCTCCGCATCTTTTCTGGCCTGTCCCTGCAATGTTTCCTTTAAGTTTTCTAATACGGTAGTCATGGTTACAATACAGGTTTTAACTCCCATCAGCCTTCCAACTGTCAGCAGGCAGGAGGACTCCATGTCGATACCGGTTACCTTTAATTTCTTAAGTTCCCGGAAGGTTTCTGTCATATCCCTGCCTGTTTCCAGAGAAAACCTGGAATCATGCATCTGACTGTAAAATCCATCCATCGTACAGTTGATGCCATTGACATATTTTGCTCCCATCCGGGTCACAGTTTCATTCATTGCATTGACCAGTTCAATATCCGCTACTGCCGGATAAGACTCTTCTACATAAGTCAGACTGGTGCTCTCTCTTCTCATAGCTGCAACAGGGATAATAAATTTCCCCAGCAAATCATCCTGCAGTCCCATTACGGTTCCCATTCGGACTGCTACTTCCATACCTGCTTCATACATTTCTTCCAGGGCAATTGCCGCTGATGGTGCACCAATTCCGGTAGAAGTTACCGTTACCATAACCCCCTTATAAATACCTGTATATGTATTAAATTCCCTCTGGAATGCCACATGTACCGGTTCCTCAAGATACTGCTTCAATACATCCACTCTCCAGGGATCCCCGGAAAACAATACGTATTTTGCAATATTAGAACGGTCCGCTCCTAAGTATAATGTGCTCATTTACTACCTCCTTTTGCTTGTTCCATTGATCATGCTTTTGATATTCTTGCGTTACTGCTTTCTTACATTCACGCGTAAGTTCTTTTATTATTCTTTCTCACGAATCTCCCGATACTTTTTAAGAAACTGCTCTTGCGTTGGCAGATTTGTGCAGCAGCCTTCCGCCTGCAGAACAAACCAGGACAGCACGCTGCCAAGCCTGCAGCACTCCACACTCTCCATCCCTCTTAAATACCCATAGAGAAATCCCGCCATATAAGCATCCCCGGAACCTGTAGCATCTACGATATGCTCTGCCTCACAAATACCGATTTTCCGGGTGCGGATTCCTTCCGGGGTTCTCTCATAACAGATGCTTCCGTCTTTCCCCATAGTGGTTACTATCACATCTGCCTTACCGATTTCAAAAAGCTTCGTAATATCATGAAACCCATATATTTTTTCAATCATTTCCCGTTCCACTTCATTGGTAAAAATAATTTTACTTCCCGTTAGAAGCGTCTTTAAAAATACTTCCGGAAATGCATCGAAATCGTCTTTCATGCCAAATACAACAGGCACTTCATGGGCTAAACACTGCTGATAGAACATCTCATTGTCTTCTCTTGCCGCCACCGTAATTACGCCAAGTCTGGCTCCCTCAAATAAGCTGCCATCGATTGGACCGGCATATTTGCTGTCCATAGCACCGGGATAAAAAATAGTAATATGGTCATTATTATTATCCTGTAATAAGTAGCACACTGAGGTTGCCTCTTCTTCAATGACCCGTATCCCATCCAGCGGAACGTTTCCCGCTTCCAGAAAATGCTTAAATCCATTTGCTTCATAATCCCCGCCCACTCTTAACACCGGCAGCGTATTGATCCCCAGCCGATTCAGCCCATAGGCGATGTTAACGGAACAGCCTCCATAATATATCTGTACATTATTTTTATTCGTCACCAGGGATGTACAGCCAATCGTCGCCGGCGAAGCGATTTTAATAATGTGATCCATGCTCACATAGCCGCTGGTTAAAACTTCAAACTCACCCATGCTCTACAACTCCCCCCTGTCCAGCATTTGAAACAGTGTCTCCCTGTCCACTACTTTCCCCAGATATTTATTGATATCCTCCAGGTGCACCTGATTCACAACCTGGGAATTGGTTGCCACACAGTCTGAAACTACATAGCTATTGTAATCCAGATAAAACGCATCGGTAACAGTTGCACGGATACAGCAGTTTGTCTTCGTTCCCACAATAACCACATTCTTAACGTCATTTTCACGAAGCACCAGATCCAGATCAGTTCCAAAGAAGCCGCTGTACCTGCGCTTTTTAATCACATAGTCCTTTTCCTCATCTACTTCCAGCATCGGATCAATTTCCTCTCCTCCGCTGCCTTCAATGCAGTTGGGGCGCATGGATGCTGCTTTTCTGTCAAATTTACCTTTCCGGTTGCAATGCTGTAAGAACACGATCAGTACTCCTTTTTCCCTGCATTTATCCAGAACTTCCTTTATTTTGGGCAAAATCTCCCGGTTCTGCGGATAGAAAACCAATCCATTTGCATCGGTAAAATCTTTCACCATATCTACAATCAATAAAGCCGTTTCACTCATCGCTGCATATTCCTTTCTCTTAGGGGCATATTTGAAAATCCATATCATCCACCAGCAATCTTAAAATCAATGAAATCCCCTCACCTTGTTATTTCTGTATTTCAGCATAGAAACAATGGTTAATACGATACTCATTACCACATAAGGTACTACATCAAACAGTGCTGCTGCCGGTCCCGCATAGAGTCCCATATTTACCGCAAGCGCTCTGGCTGCACCGAATACGATGGCATAAAGAGCACTGGAAACAGGATCTCCCTGTCCGCAGTAGATTGCTGCAATGGCAATAAATCCACGGCCGGCTGTCATATTATTGGTAAAGAGAACCATACGCTCTAATGCCAGGTTTATACCCGCAAGTGAGCAGCAGAATGCTCCTAACAGAATCGCCAGATAGCGGTATTTATTCGTATTTAAGCCCATATTTCTGGCTGCATCTTCATTTTCCCCGACTACTCTTACATAGATACCAAACTTTGTACGGTACATTAAAAGCCAGATCAGCCCGATTCCGATAAATGCCAGATAAGTTATTGGCGTATGCCCGCTTAAAATGTCCCCGAGAATCGGAATCTTATCAATGACAGGAATGTGTATTTTAAAATCCGCTACATTTTTCCAGGTCAGCGTAATGTTTGCAGACTGCATATACTGAAGTACAAATCCTGCCACTGCAGGAACCAGCATGTTGATGGCAAGGCCTACAACGATTACATTGCCCTTCCAGGTTACCGTCATAAAAGAGAAGACCAGTCCAATCAGGATGCAGACAACAAGAGCCGTTACATAACCCAGTACTATGTTTCCAGTTAAATAGGAAACCAGAAGGGAAACAAATGCACCTGCAAGCATGATACCTTCCAGTGCGATATTTAAAACATTAGCCTTATAGGCAAAGATCCCGCCCAGAACACACAGAAGTATAGGCGTTGCATGATATACGGAATCGTATAAAATATTTCCTAGAAAATTCATTCTGCTGCCCTCCTGTTCTCTTTCCACATTTTATAGTGTTCGATAAAACCATATTTTTCATTGAAGAACCGAACTGCCAGGAATAAAATGATCAATCCCTGCAGCACTCCTACAATTTCTTTAGGTACTGCAGTATACATGTTGATATTGTCAGCCCCTGTTTTTAATCCGCTGTAGAAAATAGCCGCCAGCAGGATGCCGAAGGGATTGTGTCGTCCCAAAAGGGCAATCAGCATACCATCCCAGCCAAGGCCAGTTGTCCCGGAAAATGTCAGCGTATATTTAAATGCTTCACTCATCATCTGCCCGGAACCCGCAAGACCGGCAAGGGCACCGCTCAGACACATGAGGATAATAATTTTTTTACGGACACGTATACCGGATGCTTCTGAAAACTCCGGATTCTTTCCAATTGCCGTGACTTCGTATCCAAGCTTTGTTTTCTTCATGACAAATGCCATGACAAGCAGCACCGCCAGAGCAATAAAGAAAAACAGAGTTATCTTGGAATCCCCAAGCCTGGAAAACATGGCTGTTTCCTTAATGGTGGGTGTACAGACATACCCAGCCCCGTCTTCCCGGAATGGACCTGAAGACAAATACTCCAGAATTTTAATCATCGCATAGTTTAAGGTCAGTGTTACAACCATTTCATCTACATGAAAATATGCTTTTAGCAATGCGGGTATCAGGGCAAATAGAACACCGAAAAGCATTCCCACCAGCATACAGATTACTTTGTGCCAAAACGGGCTTCCTATGGAAATCATTGCACCTGCAATTCCGGAAAAGAATCCGCCCAAAAGGAGCTGTCCTTCCACACCCATGTTAAATATATTTGCTTTAAAGGTAATCGCAATTGCCAGTCCCGTGAGAATCAACGGGGAAGCATAATGCAGCGTATTACTGAATCCCTTTGCTGTAAACAGTGATTTTCCAAGCATGATTCCATAGACTTCAAATGGATTTTCTCCAATTGCTGCAATGATCACGCCGCCGATGCCAAATGCCAGCAGAACAGGTAAAAGTGTATTTACAATCTTGGGAAATATGGATATTTTTTTCTCTCTTTTATTCATGCTGTTCTCCCCTCATCCGGTTTTGCACCTGCCATCAGCAAACCGATTTTCTCCACAGGCACATCCGGTGATGCAACTCCTATGATTTCTCCTTTGTACATAACGGCAATCCTGTCTGAGAGACTCATAATTTCGGAAAGCTCACTGGAAATAAGAAGTACCGAATTTCCTTCATTCCTAAATTTGAGCAGCTGGGTGTGAATAAACTCAATGGAACCAATATCCACCCCTCTGGTTGGCTGGCAGGCAATAATCACTTTCGGATGATTCTCAAATTCCCGGGCTATGATTACCTTTTGTGCATTCCCTCCGGAAAGCTGGGAGATCTCTCCCTCCGGATCGGCTACACGGATATCGTACTTTTCAATATATTCTCCGGTCAGGCGCGTGATCTCTTTACCACGCAGCACACCGCATTTACAGACTCCATGGTTTCCAAAGTATCCGGCGATACAGTTTTCCCCGATACTCATATCCCGGCACAATCCCTGCGCATAACGGTCTTCCGGAATGATTCCCAGACCCTTTTTGCGAAGTTCGTCCGGCCAAGCATTGGTCACATCCATTTCACATAAACGCACACTTCCTTTTGTAGACGCCATAAGCCCGGTAAGAACCTTTATCAGCTCACTTTGTCCGTTTCCCTCTACTCCGGCAATTCCTAAAATTTCCCCTTTATGTACTTCTAAATTAATATTGTGAAGAATTTCTTTTTGTTCTGCATTTGTGGTACACAGGTCTTTGACACAGTATGCCGTTTCGCAGCTGCAGGGAGCGGCATTTTCATTGCTGACGGTTAAAACAACATCTCTGCCTACCATCATCTGCGCCAGCTCCTGTTCATTGGTATCAGCCGTTTTCACATTCCCAATTACTTTCCCCTGCTTGATGACGGTGACACTGTCGCTCAGCTCCATGACTTCTCTTAATTTATGGGTAATAACAATAATGGTTTTTCCATTTTTCCGAAGCTCTTTTAAATTTTCCATCAGACGGTCTACTTCCTGAGGAGTAAGCACAGCGGTAGGCTCATCCAAAATCAGTATCCGGACATTCCTGTACAGCATCTTCAGTATTTCAACCTGCTGGCACAGTCCTACCGAAAGATTTTCTACCTTTTCCAGCGGGTCAATCTGGAAATGATATTCCTCAATTAATTCCTTTACTTTTGCAATCTCTGTGTTACGATCAATAAACGGGCTTTTTCTCCCTTTCCACTTCTTATTGATTTCACTTCCAAGCAAAATATTTTCATAGACGGTCAGGCTTGGCACCAGCTTAAAATGCTGGTGCACCATGCCGATACCGTGACCTATGGCATCGGTGGGATTTTTAAAATTGACATCCTGCCCGTCTATTAGGATCTTCCCGCTGGAAGGCCGGAGTGCACCGTAGAGCATATTCATCAGGGTTGATTTCCCGGCACCATTCTCCCCTACGATACATTTAATCTCTTTGGGTTCCACGGATATATTGATCTTGTCATTCGCTGTAAAAGCATCAAACTTCTTTGTTAGGTCGATTGTTTGTATGATACTCATCTACTCTGCTCCTTTGTTTCTGGAATACCTCATCTGGAGTTAAACACGCTCTGAGGCTTTTTCATTTACTCGGTTTTAATATTTACATGCGGGCAGGTTGCCGGATCAAATTCTTCTCCGATCTGTTTGTTCACCACATCGATCTTGCCATCCTGGATCTGCTGGCTTACTTCATTTGTTTTCGTTTTTATTTCATCCCATACAGCGGTATCTGCCACATGCTTGCTCATCTCAGCCAGATCTGTGATACCGGTTGCTCCGGAAGCCAGGTTATAACTCTGCTCTTTATCCATATCCGCAATTTTCCCGTCTGCATAAGCCTGTGTAATAATCTTAACCGGAACTCCGGTGATCTTTAATACGCTGGTCAGCACATGTCCCGGCTGCTGGTCATCCAGATTCGCATCCGTCTGGATTGCAATTTTGCCAACTTCTTTCGCCTTAGAAGTGATGCCGTCTCCAACCACACCTGCGTCTGCAAATACTACATTCGCACCGCTTTCATAGAAGGTTCCAGCAACCGTACTTCCAAGTGCCGGATCGGTAAATCCTGCGTCATATTTTGCATAATAATCGTAATCCACACCCAGCTCTTCTGCAGCTTTGTTAATACCCTGAATGAATCCATAGGAATATACCAGAATGCCGTTTGAATTTGTTCCGCCGATAAAACCGATTCCTCTGGATTTATCAGCCGGAGTCATGGAATATCCTTCCGGGAACAGCTTGTCTGCATTTTCATTCATATAAACAGACAGATAACCTGCCAGATAAGAAGCTTCATGTACATCAAACAGTACGGAAATAACATTGTTATGCAGTGTGCTTCCATCTTCTTTCCGATTCGGGTTATCGTTGAAAACCACAAACCAGGTATCCGGATACTGCTCTGCGATTGGCTTTGCCCCTCCCACACCTTTTACTAATGCATCAAAGTCATATTCCAGGCTGAAAATCAGATTATATCCATCTTCCGCAAGTGCTTCCAGTGCAGAAGGCACACCGTTTACCGGTTCAACAATTTTACACTCCGCTCCCAGCTCCTGAGCAATGGCCTTGCCTTCCGTACATGCTGACTGATTATACCCATTATCATTTTGTCCGGAATTCGAGCATATAATTGCAATTTTCAAATCACTATTTGCACTTGTGTTTTGATTTCCATCTGAATCATTTCCTGTCTCTTCCCCTTTCGCCGCCGCTGATTCTTTTGCCGTACTCTTCTCTGTGTTTTTGATTGCGGCATTTTCTACACATCCCGCCAGCGTCCCCGCCGTCAAAACAATTGCCAGTGCTGCTCCCAATAACTTCTTAAAACTTTTTTTCATTCTTGGTTCCTCCTGTTTTTACTAATTTTCCTGTACCGATGCCGTTTTCTTCTCAGTCACCTGGTTGATGGAAAATTTAAACTTATCCGTTCTATAGTAACATTTAAAATATTCAATGGGGATTTCAGCTCCATTTACGATGCCATAGGTGGTGCATCCAAATAAAATAATTGGCATTCCTTCTTCAATTTCCAGATAGTCTGCAATATCATCCCTTGCCAGAACGGCTTCAATAGTTCTTCTTGCTTTTGTAATCCGGATTCCATACTCTTTTGGAATCACATTGTATAGAGACTCATTAATAAAATCATGTCGGTCAATGCCACTGAAAAGCTTCTCCGGCAGATACGTGATGGTATAATTTAACGGCTCTCCCTGTGCATACAGGACTCGTCCCATACAGAACACCCTGTCATCAACGGTAATATGTAATTTCTTTGCCCTCTTACTGTCCGCCTGAATATATTCTGCAATAATCATTTTCTTAGTAGGGGTAAGCCCCAGCCGCTGAACATCTTCCGTACAGCTGGTAATGGCAAATAAATCCTGGCTGTTCTCATCTGATTTTACATAAGTCCCTTTTCCCTGAACTTTATAGAGGTAACCTTCTTTCACCAGTTCATCAATCGCCTTTCGGACCGTAATCCGGCTTACCTGATAAAGTTCCATCATCTCCCGCTCACTCAATATTGGCATGTCGCCTGTGAATTCCTCCATTTCGATTTTGCGGATAATATCCCTCTTCAGGGAAAAATATTTTGGTATGTGTTCTTCTTCCATCTCTCCTCTCTTTCCCGGTATCTCCCGTGATCTTATTATGTCGTTATGTCGTCATAACCAGTTATGTGTTTATCTTACTCTTTTTTAATTATTTGTCAATATATTCACTTTATTTTTCTCATTTTTGGTAATTAGTAATAAAATTAGATACGGATTTTCTATGAAATGGATAGAAAGATTTAGACAAAAATACCAGTTTTCAGATTCTGTTTTTGACTTCTGAAAACTGGTATGCTTAGATTTTACGATAATAACCCCCCATTTAAGGGACATGCTCTTCGAAACTGGTACTACTTTCTCCGGAGATCTGTTCCCGGAACGACCTGGTCAATATAAAACTTATATTTATCCGTCCGGTAATAGCAGTGAAAACGCTCAACTGGAATCTCTTCTTGCTCAATTCCAGCCAGCCTGCCATAAGTTGTACAACCAAATTTGATCAATGGCATTCCCTCTTCAATGTCCAGATATTCTGCAATTTCATCGGTTGCCAATACCGCTTCAATCGTTCTCCTTGCCTTACACAAAGTCACGCCAAATTCTATTTCCAGCGTTTGATACAGGGATTCCCTGGCATAATCATGGCGTTCAATATGGGGAAATAAATGATAAGGCAATGAAGTAACGGTATAATTCAGCGGTTCATCTCCTGCATAAAGTATCCTTCCCAGCCGAAATACATTTTCCCCCGGTTGCAGTCCAAGCGCTTTAGCACGGCTGACATCAGCCGGAACCACCTGGGATACAATCACTTTCTTCGTAGGCGTCAGCCCCATCTTAATAACATCTTCCGTGCAGCTGGTAATGGCAAACAGATCATGGCTGTTCTCATCCGTTTTCACATAGGTTCCCTTGCCCTGTACCTTATAGAGATATCCCTCCATCACCAGTTCATCCACTGCTTTGCGGATAGTAATCCGGCTCACCTTATAGAGGTCCATCAGCTCCCGCTCGCTGGGGATCGTCTCTCCGGCTGTGTAATCCTCTGCTTCGATTTTCTTAATAATATCCTTTTTAATCAGATAGTATTTTGGCGCTTTTTCTTCCATCTCGTTGCTCCCTTTTCTTGCTATTTTAGGTGATAATTTTTGTAGCTTCTATTTATGTAGAAAACTGAATCCATTTGTGTCCCGATATATAGTTATGTGCGCTGCTTATTCCCGCGGGCAACGAGCCAAACAGGCATGCTGGCATGTCCATCTGGCGGCTGCTGCGAGGTTCAAATACCCCGCCCTCATGACGCTGCAAGTTTGATGCCCTGTTGCTTGTGGCGGGGTGTTTGCCTTTGAGATTCTGAGAACAGTCTAGCATAGGCATAGGGAAGTGGCAATCTTAATTTTCTTCATCACTCTCCAATGACTCCTCCACCTCAATATCCGCAAGTGACTTACCCTGGCATTTCCAGGCTGTATGCCCATTTACATTTCCACCTGTTATCACTACTGCAGCACCTGATGGACTATCGAATTCAATATCAGCCAGTAATTTCAATACACCTTGTCCCTCATCTACTAAAATACCTCTTTCTATAAGTTTTCTGCGGTTATTTCTCACCCAATTTCCCGCAGAATTGTGCTCATCTAATTTTGCCAACGAGTCTTTCAATTCTGTCCCCTACCGGATCCCCTTCTCCAATGTATATAAGAGGTTCCTCATTAATCCCCTTCCCCATCAGTACATATACGCCTGGGCGTTTGTATTCTCTGCGCTGTTTGTACTGGGAAAATAGTGGGCGTGGGAGCATCGTAGCATATATAGTCCGATTTGAAATCTCTAATGTTTTAATCCCTTCTGCGTTTCCATCTAATAAAAACATACGAATAAGTTGTGCTGACATTTGTTATATCCTTTCTCTTTAAAGGTAATGTTACTGCCGATTATGAAAATTATTATGCTTATTCCTAATTCTACCACGTCCATTTTCTTTTCTCCACAATAAAATAAACACAACATGAACTTATCCACATCCATGTCTTTGATTTGTGAAATAATCCTGCCATCTGTACGCCCTGCAAACATTCATTGAAATATCATCAAGTGTATTGTAATATTGAACCATACCACGTTTCCTGCAAAAACATATTAGAAAATAGGGTCTATTTCTACTTTTCCCTTGACATGCACGTTACGTACAGGGCTATACTCAGGCCATAAAGAAGAAAGGAGCACTGCCATGTTAATTAATGAAGTCATCCAACAAGTAGATCTCAGCAAACGTGCGGTCAAATATTATGAAGAACAGGGGCTGCTGCGGGTAGCTAAGGATGGAAACGGATACCGCAATTATACCGAAGTGAATATTCTTACCTTAAAGGAGATTTCCATATACCGTAAATTAGGAATCAGTATTCAGGATATCAAAACTCTCCTGCATTCAAAAGACAAAGCGCTTCTGGAACAGATCTACAACGACAAGTTCCAATCGCATCAATCCGAACAAGAGGAATTAGATGCCTTGTATTCCTTCATCCGCAATCACGATGCAGATGCCGTCAATCAAATCATTGACTATAAGACGATTGCACAGGCATTACAGGATATGGTTCCAGGATTTTATGGATATTACTTCATGAATCATTTTTTACCATATCTGCAGATACAGATTACAACTCCGGAACAGCAGCAGGCATATAAAAATATTATTGAATTCTGGGATAATGCAGATATCAAGATTCCTCTGTTTATAAAATGTATCAGTTACTTTATGTATCGCTTTACGCCTAAATCATCCATAAAACAAATGGTCTCCAGAATGGAACATCAACTGCAGCAATATTTGCATCCCACTGAAGAAGAATATGCAAAACTTCGTGACCAGACAAAGAAAAATGTAAAGTTAAAAAATAGTTTTCTCTATAAATACCACCCGGCATTCATCTCACAGCGTCGTTATATGAGAAACCTTCAGGATCAGGGATATAATGATATTTTCATCCCAAATATGATCGCATTATCTCCAAAATACAAAGAATATCATGATGCACTTATGGATATAAACAATCGCATATGTAAGGACCTGGGCCTGTATTATGATTCAAAATACAACCTGATAATGAAGAAAAAAGCAGAATCCCAAAGTAAATAATGTAACTCCTCCAATGCCCTTTTAGCAGTTTTTATTAATAAAATTATACAGGAATTTGTTTATTTTGTCCTTTGAATTTCCAAATTTATTATGATAAAATTCTTTTAAAAAATTGGAGGGATAAAATATGAAACGTATTAAATCAGCATGTCTGGAACAGACAATTCACTTTATATTAAAAGATGGTATTGGTTCTGCAAAGGCAAAAAAAGAAGTTCAGCAGGAATATGAAAAATATAAAGTACAGCTGGACCATAATAGAACGAAGTATAAGATAATAGAAGAGCATTCTCAGCCGGATGGTTCTATTATTATTAAAATCAAAAAGCAGTATAATAACCATAATTTAGGGGAATATTTTGAATAATTCCTTTGCATGCCCCACCCTGCAGTGGAAATGCGTCAAATTTAGTCCGTGTAGACTGTTACACGTCCTGAATTTGACGCATCTCTACCTTATTTAGAACAAGTACACTGATTAACCCTATAAAATAGTTGATTACAATACCTGACATTCACATAGAAACACATTCTTTTTAATGCTACAATATTCTTCCGTTCTGTTCGGATAAATGCTTCATTTCATTCTTCTACGACTCTCATCATACCCCTTTCTGAAATTATTAGCAGAAGCCCCTTAGATAACTGAAAAGACGAATGTTCATTTCTTCATAATATTTACAAATTTAATATTGCCAACTACTATTCAGATACATTATAATATGGATATCTTTAGCGATTAATATTAATTAATTAGTGGGAACATGGCACTGGGAGGATAAGACGTGGATAAGACTAATAAGAAATTGGATATCGTAGTTCAGTTAACCCCTGAACAGAAAAAACGCTTCCAGGAATATATACCATTAAAGGTCTACGCAACAGAAAAGAATATTGCCATTATTGTAGCGCTTATACAATTGGTCATGATTATTGTTTTTATGAACAGCAAACATCTGTCATTTGAGTTTACGCGAACCATGGGGTATTTCAGTTTGTACGTGTTTCTGTTTGTTGTTACCTGCATCGCAGTTGTTTTGTACCCTTATACCGTGAATCGAAAAAAGTACAGCCAGTTTTTCTGGCTTCGCAGAATTTATACTGCCTGTTTATGTCTATGGGTACTGGGTATCACCTGTATGGAACTGCTGGGCGGCAAAAGTTTATCCGTATACTGCTATCTGCTCCCAACAACGGCGGCATTTTTATTGCTTACTCCCCTGGAAAGTGCAGCAATCTTTGGCTGTACCTGGCTTTCCCTGGTTTTTATTTCCATTAAGTTTGCCAATTCAAATAATAATATGTTTGGCTATATTGTAAATGGCATTTTAGTAACTGTTCTGTCCTTTTTTATTTCATATCGATATTATCGCAGCACCGCAATCGAATTTTGCGACCGGGACATTATTTCCCGGCAGTATGATGAAATACAGAGGAAAAACGATCTGTTGGTTGAGCTGGTTAATATTGACCAGTTAACCGGACTTAATAACCGCCATTATTTATTAAATAATATATATCCGTTATTTGCCAGTGCGCGGACAAAAGGTTACTATGGTATGTGCCTGATGCTGGATATTGATTATTTCAAACAATATAATGATTTATACGGTCATGTTCAGGGCGATGTTTGTTTGCAGAGGATAGCCGGGATCATCCGAACTATCAGTTTAAGAGAAGATGCCTCTCCTATCCGATATGGAGGCGAAGAATTCCTTATTATCAAGATTTCAGAGCAGGCATTTGATGCTGAGAATTTTGCTCAAAATCTACTTTCATCCATAAAAAAAGAGCACATCGAAAGAGACGATGTAAAAGAGAAATACGTCACGGTCAGTGCCGGACTCTGGTATGGTAATCTGAAACCTATGGATCATATTGAGGCAGCGATTAAATATGCAGACGATGCTTTATATGAGGCTAAAAAGGCAGGGCGTAACCGCATTATAAGTTCAGATTTAATCACAGAAACATAAAATGTCATAAAAATATTAGTGTGATTTCTTATAAAAAGATGGAACGCAGGCTTTCATTCACACGTCAAAAAGCCTGTCGTTCCCACTGTATTATCTAATTATCTTCTACTCTCTTTTCTGCAATGCGG
Source organism: Robinsoniella sp. RHS (assembly GCF_001029355.1). Classification (NCBI taxonomy): domain Bacteria; kingdom Bacillati; phylum Bacillota; class Clostridia; order Lachnospirales; family Lachnospiraceae; genus Robinsoniella; species Robinsoniella sp. RHS. Next base: position 7,446 of record NZ_JNGB01000078.1, on the reverse strand, counting down.
ACACTGTTTTTTATCTCTGGTTCGGCTTATTACACTTGCTTTCCAGCGATGTCCCTCCTCACAAATCCATCCAACAACTTTATGACTCTTATAGAGGACATCATGGGCATTTAATGTTCCGTTTTCCCGATCATCCCATTCTTTTACCAATTCCGGATATAATGAAGCCAGGGAATTTTCTTTACACACACGGTATCCCGCACAATATGGACACCCCCTTTTGCTTTCCACCTCGTGGGCAATCCTTCGCTGCCATTCATGATGGGGATAGTCCGGACACTGCCACCAGACCTTTTCCCCGGATTTAGCAGAAACAATGGAAGGATTCAGATCACCATTTCTATTATAATTCCAGCGCACTGCAACATCCGGATACATTTTAATCAGGCTTTCACCATTACGCACGTACCTGCTGCGGCATTTCGGGCATTTACATCCCATAACACGATTATTAATTTCGCATTCCCATTCGTGTCCCTGAGGACAGATCCACCATACCTTTTTATTAGATCTGGGACGTACATCCTGAGGATTTAACTTTCCATTCCTGGTATAATTCCATTCCTTAGCCAGTTCCGGATATTGGATAGCAAAGTTTTCATCCACTGTGGCCAGACGTTTGCTGCAATATGGACAGCCTCTGTCTAACATACTCCGGTTAGCCACCCGCGCTTTCCAGGAATGCCCCTTATCACAAATCCACCATGTCTCCACCTTATTCCCGTAAGAAATCTCCCATGGAGAAATATCATTTTTGTCCCAGTCCCATTGCTCCAGCAGCTGGGGATATTTTTCAGCCAGACTATTTTCCTTCGTAAATCTTCTGCCACTACAATATGGACATCTGCCGCTCCTAACCATTTCTTTCACTGATCTTTGCCACAAATGGCCCTTTTCACATTTCCAGCTGACATTTATATGAGAATTTACCGCTACATCATCCGGGGTGAGTTTACCATTCTTGGCCTTATCCCACATTTTAGCAATCCCGGGCTTTACTTTGGAAAGCCTGTTTTCATTACTTACCCGATGCCCAGAACAGTACGGACAATTCTGATTGCGATTCGTTCTCTTATTGGGTGTCGCCTTCCATACATGACCATATTCACATTTCCACACATATGGTGATCCTTCACCAAAGCTGACCATCTCCGGCGTAATAGGCCAATTCGCCTCCTTATGCCACTCCCTGGCAAGTTTCGGATACCTGGATGCCAGGCTGTTCTCTTTTCTCCCATTAACAAGAAGCGTACGAATGTAATGCCTGTCCCGGTTCACATCAATATCCGCATTAATTTCCCCATTCGTATCCAAATAATATTTCACATTAATGTATTTGAAAATTTTAGAAATAACCTCATTCATATATTTATAGGATGCATCCACCTGGCATGTTATTTCTCCGGTTTCCAGGATTTTCTGCTTTTCTTCTTCGGGGCTGTCTTCTGGGCTGTCTTCCTCGTTATTACATTGGCTCTGGCTGGTAAATGTGAACTGCTTTAAGGACTGAGAAGAAGGGTGACCGTTTCTAGTATGGCAATGACTCATATCGTGATTGGTGTTCTGGATGTGGTTGGTGTTCTGGATATGATTAGCGTTCTGGATGTGATAATCACCTTTTCTTTGCATCATACTTTGTTCGCTGCAATGACTCTTATTTTGAGTCCCGGTCTGATTCTTGCACTCCCTGATTGTCAAAATATCCATCCCGTGCCTACGCAAGTATTCCACTTTCTTTTTATCAAATGCTTCCCGGTTATAAATCTCATGGAACACCCCATTATATTCAATCCCCAATTTAAAATCCGGTATATAGATATCTACTTCAAAACCACTGATCATGGCACGGTTCTGGCAATCGGGAAAAAACTTCTTCATATAATAAAAAACAGCCTGTTCAGGAAAAGATGACTTACTTTGCTTATTACATTCCGGACATCCCTGAGCATTTTTTGTCCTGTTAACAATAACAGCCTGCCATTTATGAGACTGGTTAAAACTACATACCCAAAACACCTTTTTCCCACTGTAAGGATGGACCTCTTTGGGATCCAATTTATTCTTCTCATAATCCCATTCTTTCGCCATTTCCGGAAAAAGTGCTTCTAAATTATAGTCCTCACTGACTCTGCTTCCATTACAATAAGGACACCCCTCTAAGCGGTACTGCTCATTTGGTCCCAAAGACCATGAATGCCCCTTGCCGCATTTCCACCAATATTTTACTGCAGAGCGAGGAAGAACTTCTTCCGGCAATACTTTATTTCTGTCATAATCCCAGAAATCCAGCATTTTAGGATCAGTAATCGCTAAATTATATTCGGATGATGCCCTTCTGCGGGAACAATAAGGACAGTCCGTGTTTTTACATCTGGTCCTCCACGCTGGAGACATAGTCCAGCTATGACCTTTTTCACACTTCCATGCCACAGGTATTTTAGAACTGCTAGGTACCTCACCTGGTGATTGTTTATTTGTATCGTAATCCCATTGACTGATCATTTCTTCTTTGTGGTATTTTATGCAGTAGTCTTTAAAAGATAGCTTCATTTTTATCACTCTTCTTTTTTGGTATTATGTTTATGATCGACTGGATCATATCTCATTGTTTCATAATTTACTGTTCCTGGATGGAAATAATATAATTCTTATCTTTATAATTGCTTTTGCTGCTTTTTGATTTTACCTTCATAATTGCACTTGCTGCTTTTTATTATTACCTTCATAATTGCTTTTGCTGCTTTTTATTATTGGTTTTTACTATTGCCTTTCACTCTTGCTTTTCATTGTTTTATTTTCATTGCATTTCATACTTACTTTTTATCATTATCTCATAATTATTCTCCGACGTCATCCTTACTACTTGTAATCGTAAAAGCTATTCGATTTATATCATAAAAATAATCGATCTATAATCTTAATGGCGGACTTTCTTTTACTTTTATTAATAGATTATTTTCTGCTCCTTAGACTTCATGTTTTTTACCGCGAAGATTTTGTATAAATATTGCACATATTTATAATTATAGGTTTTCATTATTGCATTACTAAGCTACAATATATATCTATAAAAGCTGTAATCATAACAAGCCAATTTATTCAGCATTTAAAAAATGACTTATTAAATACTACCAAATCTGTGCAAATAAAAACAGGAAAAACGGAACCTATACTGTTATGATAAATCGACAAAGGCAAAAGGAGAACCACATGGAATGGACCGAAAGTATTAAAAAAACAATTTCCTATATAGAAACCCATTTACTGGATCAGGAAAACATACAAAATATTTCAAAAAAGATAGGAATTTCCAATTTCTATTTGCAAAAAGGTTTTAAACTTATGACCGGATATTCTATCTCAGAATATATTAAAAACCGCCGGCTTTACCTGGCTGCACTGGATGTCATCGCCCACAGAGACAAAATCATAGACCTTTCCTATAAGTATGGATACGTAACACCCGAAAGCTTTACAAAAGCCTTTGTCCGTTTTCATGGACTAGCTCCGCGGGAACTGAGAAAGAATCCTGCAAAAATCAAAATCTTTCTGCCTTTGAAAATAAAAATAAGTATTCAAGGAGGCAATAACATGAATTATACGGTTGAGAAAATGAAAAATTTTAAAGTAATCGGTTTTCAAAATGAAGTTCCCTTTGATACCTCTTATCAGGTAATTCCAAAAACCTGGAATAACTTTGCCCAAACATATCTCCTTCCACTTTATTCAAAAGAACAGCCTGAAGGTGATATAGAAGAAACTATCTGCAATTGCTGTATAGGCGAATATGGTATCTGCATTGATGATCTGAGCTCAGAAGAAAATTTCCGATATATTATTGGCGGTCATTATAACGACGGAAAAATCCCGGAAGGCATGATTATATACGAATTTCCAGAAATGTTATGGGCAAAATTTTCCTGCAAAGGACCTCTTCCCGAATCCTTACAATCCATAAATACAAAAATATTCAGTGAATGGCTGCCAGGTAACAGCGAATATGAAATTGCAATGGGGGCAAATATCGAATGGTATAATAAAGGTGATATGGCAGAGTTAGATTATGAAAGTGAGATTTGGATTCCGGTCAAACAAAAATAAGGTTATAGCTTAGTTGAAGATAATTTTTTTGAATAATCTTTTAAACTTGCTTTACTTGCTTTCTAAAATCAAGTCTTGACTCAGCTATATGATAGCATTTAGGGGGGATTATATGGGGTTTCAGTTCCATACAATCCCCCCTAATTTCAGGTTAAAGAAAGAAAATACGTCATTTACAGCTTCACGTCACTGCAACTATCTAATTATATCTTCTAACATTTCACAAAATATAATTCATACCATACTAAGAATGTATAAATCGTCCAAATCTTTCTCCAGTTATCGGAGTTTCCTGCGATATAGTCCTCAAATATTTCATTAATCTCCTCTACGTCAAAGAATTTTTCTGCCATCTCGCTGCGGAATTTTTCGCGAACATCCTGATTATATCTATCATCTGCCATCCAAATCCGAATCGGCACAATAAACCCAAGCTTTTTACGAAAGGCAATTTCATCCGGCAGAACTTTTGCAGCAGCTGTACGGAACGCCACTTTATTCTGCTCCTCATTAACTTTATATTTAGAAGGCATCCGTGATGCAATGTCAAATATTCTAGTATCCGTAAGGGGCATTCTGATTTCCAGGCCAGCAGCCGTACTCATATTGTCTACATTAAAATAAATGTCCCCTTCCAGCCAAATCTGAATATCTACAGCCGACATCTTCGTAAGAGGATCCAGACCTTCTGTTTCCTCATAAATTCTCTCAGCAAGTTCAATCGGAAGAACATCCGGATCATACTTTTTCAGAATCCTCCGCTTCTCATCTTCCTTCATGATATTGGTATTTCCCACATAAAACGTCTTCAAATTTTCCCCATAGCGTTCCGCGTTACGATACATATTATATCCGCCAAAGAATTCGTCTGCTCCCTCTCCGGAGTAACAAATCTTCGTGTGCTCGGCTGCCGCCTTACATCCAATGGCAAAAACAATAGCAGAAGCATCCCCAAGCGGCTGTTCCATATTATACATAACATAGGGAACTGTTTCAAAATATTCTTCTGGGGTAATCACACGTCTGGAACTCTTACGTCTAAGAATTTCAGCCGTCTGCTGTGCCAGTTTTGACTCATCAAACCGTTCTTCTTCATAACCGCAGGAATCCGTCATCTCTACATCGGACATAGCCAGGACGTAAGAAGAATCAACCCCTCCGGATAAAAATGATTCCGCCGACTCATCCGCCGACTTTACCTCAGGCATAATCTTCTGAAGCGTAGTATGAATCTCATCTGCCCATTCCTCAAGAGACTTACTCTCATCCGGATGAAATTCCGGAGACCAGTAACGTTCAATCTTCAGCCTCCCCTTTTCCCAGACCATATAACGTCCGGGCATCAGCTTTTTCAGGCCACGGAAGAACGTATTCTCTCCCGCCACATAGGTAAGGCTCAAATACAACTGCAGCATCTCTTCATTCAATTCTTTCACAAATCCCGGCATTTCCAAAATCTTACGAATAGACGTACCATAGAGAAGTTCTCCATCTTCCGTCTCATAATAATAAAATGGCTTCGTTCCAAACTGATCTCTCAGACAGAAAAGCTGCTCTTTTTCATCATCCCAAAGTGCAAACGCAAACATGCCATGCATGTGGTTTGCCATGTCGCTTCCCCAAGTTTCGTATGCTTTTGCTAAAATTGCATGCTCACGGTTTTCGCGTGATAAAGAAGGGTCAATGTCAAGTTGCTTGCAAAGTGCTTCCCAATTGCGGATATGGCCTCTGTATTCTTTTATTTTTATCATGTGTGTATCCCTCTCATATATAGTATCTTTTTCTGGTTTGTCGCTTCCAACCAGGATATTTGTTTGATTTACTTGTTTATTTTAGCATAGTATTGAGGATTCAGCAAGAAAACGTGAGAAATATGGGGGATTTTGTAGAAATGTGGGGAGGAAAAATACTGCAAGCCAGCTGCATAATTTGTGCTAAGTTGCTGTATTCTTTCTTCATTTCAGCTATACGCTTGAGCTTTTATTCTTTTACATCTTCTCGCCAAGAAATTTATCATCATTAAAAGTTAGTTCTATTAGCTCTGCTGCGATACTTTCACTTCTTACACGCATTATATTGTCTTCAATGTCTTCTTTTCCCAAGAAATTTATGCTTCCATACCATACAACCTCTCTGTCAATAATACAATAATGTTCACAGTAATCCTCTACCAGATTCATCTCAAATCCTGATTTTCTCATTTTTTCATGCAGTTCCATCCAATAGCCACTATCACCGTATCCGTACATATCCGGCTTCCATGTTACAATTAATATTCTCAATCCGGCTAATTGTTTTTCTTGCAAATATTCTACTAAATCATCCACTTTCTTCCCGCTTATAGCCGGACTTGAAATGATAAGTTCCCTTTTTGCTGAATCTAAATCCTTTTTATATGCAGAAAAGTAATTTTCACCGTCAAATATAGCATTTTCCACTGAATTCTTAGACTCTGCCCCAGTAACTTCCTTGGCATAAATATCATACCCAATCTGCCTATATGCTTTTAACCGCTTATAATACATTCTATCAAACATCGAAATATGGCTGTCAACATAATCGTAGATAATTACCTCTTGCTTTCCTTCATAATCTCTGTTTAGCCTTCCTGCGTATTGCTCCACAACACTTTTCCATGCAACAGGCGTAGCCATAATCAGTGTATCCAGCCTTGGAAAGTCAAAACCTTCTCCAACCAAGCCTCCCGTTGCCACAAGGATCATGCTCTCATTTTTTTTAACCTCGTTCATTTGCATAAGAATTTGTTTATGTTCTCTTTTCGAATTAGCACCAGACAATAAAAATATATGAGCCGCAGCTCCTTGTAATCTGTCATATAATTTCTGAGAATGATCTACATATCTTGATAATACAACTGGAGTTCTTCCATTATCAATACAATGTTTTACATCACTAATAATAATGTTATCACGATCAATATTGTCCCTGACAATCTCATAAGCCTCGTTAGGGTGCATTTTATCATTTCCAAATCTCGGCGCAATTGCTCTTGTAAATCTCGGATATACCAAATGTAAAATTCCCTGCTCTTTTGCTCGTTCCTTAGATGTAAATTTATAACGAATCGGACCTAATAACATATAGTTTATCTTCTCTAATCCATCACTTCTTGCTGGCGTTGCAGTAACCCCGTATACATATCTGGCTTGAACCTCCTGTAAGACATCTATAATTGTCTCTGACGCAGCATGATGACATTCATCCAAGATCACCATCCCATATCCCTTTAGTCTGTCGTGGTATTGACCTTTTTTACATAACGATCCTACCATTGCTATATCAATAATCCCTGTTGTCGAATCATGTGCTCCCTGCAGCTTACCG
>NZ_JNGB01000077.1:0-9900 GCF_001029355.1 Robinsoniella sp. RHS | reverse complement strand
ATATTTTTACATTGGAGACCATGCTTCCGGTGTGAAAGACTGGAACAAACGTCCTGCATATATGGGAATCCGGGAGTTTTACGGCGGAGACCTTCAGGGTGTAATGGATAAGCTGGATTATTTACAGGACTTAGGCGTGGAAGTTATATATTTTAACCCGATATTCGTTTCGCCATCCAACCATAAATATGATATACAGGATTACGATTATATTGATCCCCATTATGGGAAAATTGTAAGTGATGGGGGACAGGTGCTGGAACCCTGGGATAAAGATAATACACATGCGACAAAATACATTAAGAGAGTAACCGACAAAGAGAACCTGGAGGCAAGCAATGCATTTTTTGCGAAGCTGGTAGAGGAAGTACACAACCGTGGGATGAAGATTATCCTGGATGGCGTGTTTAACCATTGCGGATCTTTTAATAAATGGCTTGACCGGGAACGGATCTATGAGAACCAGCCGGGATATGAAAAAGGGGCTTATATTGATAAAGACAGTCCTTACCGCAGCTTTTTTAAGTTTAACAATGAACATGAGTGGCCTTATAATGCTTATTATGACGGTTGGTGGGGGCATGATACCCTTCCTAAGCTTGCTTACGAGGAATCTGAGAAACTGTATGAATATATCATGAGGATTGCCGGGAAATGGGTTTCCCCGCCCTTTAATGTGGATGGATGGCGCCTGGATGTGGCGGCTGACCTTGGATTCAGCAATGAATACAATCACAAGTTCTGGAAGGAGTTCCGAAAGGTTGTAAAGAAGGCAAATCCAGACGCTCTGATCCTGGCGGAACATTACGGAGATGCAGGAATGTGGCTGAAAGGCGATGAATGGGATACGGTCATGAATTATGATGCATTTATGGAGCCTATGACCTGGTTCTTTACCGGCATGGAAAAGCATAGTGATGAATACCGTGAAGATATGCTGGGAAATCATGAGAACTTTGTGGGGGCGATGACCCACCATATGTCTAATTTCCTGGCGCCTTCCCTTCAGGTAGCCATGAATGAGCTGTCTAACCATGACCATTCCCGTTTCCTGACCCGTACCAACCACTGTGTGGGCCGTGTGGCGAATCTGGGATATGAGGCTGCGGAGAATTTCATTAATAAGGCTGTGCTTCGTGAAGCAGTGGTCATGCAGATGACCTGGCCGGGAGCACCGACGATTTATTATGGAGATGAAGCGGGTGTCTGTGGATTTACGGATCCGGACAACAGAAGAACTTATCCATGGGGACAGGAAGATCTGGAGTTGATCCAATACCATAAGGACATGATTAAGATTCATAAAGAAAATCCGGTGTTAACCCATGGATCTTTGAAGTTTTTAGACAGCAGGCGACATTGCCTGAGCTATGGAAGGTTTTCGGCAGATGAGCAGATGATTGTTATTTTTAATAACAGCGATGGGCAGCAGGAGTTTTCCATACCTGTATGGCAGGCGAATATCGGAAATGCTGACCGTCTGCTTCGTTTAGTTCTCACAGATGAGAATGGATATACGATGGAACCGCTGGTATATGACATATGCAGGGGAAGTGTGAATGTCACCATGTCCAGGACTTCAGCAATGATCCTGAAATGTGTGAAAACAGAATGGCCGGATCAGGAACCCGGTGAGTGCTTTTAAAAGTTAATTGATTAAAAAAGAGAAAAGACAGTCTGATAGCTGTTTTTTCTCTTTTTTTATTTCTTTATCTGTTCTTTGATATTCTGTCTGATATGCTCCCATCTAATATTTTCCAAAAGGTAAGAAAATTATATATTTCAGACATTTTATTAAATTTCGCTTATCCTTATCATGTGATAATATGTATTTACCATATAACAAAGCAAGGAAATTGTAAAAGAAAAAGGAGGATACACAATGAAAAAGAGATGGAGAGCAGTTGTATCATTGTCACTGGCGGCAGCTATGACGGCAAGCTTATGTGCCGGATGCGGCGGTTCCGGAACTTCAGGCACAGGGGCAACGGATGCAGGAACACAGGCAGCTGCGGATGGGGCAGACACAGATGCAGCAACTGCTGATGGGGGCGGGGACGCAGGTGAAACCAAAGCGGCAGACGCAGGGGCGAATAATGACAGCAAAGAGATCATTTTCTGGAATATCGGTACGGAAGACCCGGATAAATCAATCATGCAGTATGCCGTAGATAAATTTAATTCCGAGACCCAGTCAGGCTATACCGTTACTTCTGTTCCCACACAGAATGATACTTACAAGGAAAAACTGGTTATTGCAATGAGCTCAGGTGAATGTCCGGATATGTATACCAGCTGGTCGGGAGGACCAATGTTTGAATATATCGATTCCGGATATGGCCAGCCTATCGATGACTTATTCAAAGGCAGTAAGGTAGAAGAAAAAGCAATGGATGCGGCAGTTGCACAGTCAACCTACAAAGACCATATTTATGCAGTACCTGTTTTGAATGTATCTATTTCCGGTATATTTTACAATAAAGAAATGTTTGAAAAATATAATCTGGAAGTTCCAAAGACAGTTTCGGAACTGGAAAAGGTTTGTGATACTTTTGTTGAAAATGGCATTACACCATTTGCCCTTGCAAATGCATCCAAATGGACCGGTTCAATGTACTTTATGAGTCTTGCAACCCGTTATGGCGGACTGGAACCATTTAGTAAAGCTGCGGACGGCACAGGATCATTCGAAGATGAATGCTTTAAATATGCAGGGGACAAGATCCAGGATTGGGTAAAGAAAGGTTATTTCCCGGAAGGTGTTAACAGTTTAAGCGAGGATGACGGACAGGCAAGACAGCTGATGTATCAGGAGTCGGCAGGAATGCTGTTATGCGGATCCTGGTATACCGGAAACTTCCAGAACGACAGTAAGGAATTCTATGAAAAAATTGGCTGGTTTTCTTTCCCGGCAGTCGATGGTTCAGATGCAGATGCGTCTATCCAGATCGGAACCATCGGAGATCAGTTTATTTCCTTTAACTGTACCGATGATAAGTTAAAAGCAGCTTTTGAATGTGCAGAACATTACTATGATGATGAAGCTACACAGCTGATGGTTGATAAAGGCAAAATCCCGCCTGTAAAGGGTGTAGAATCTTTGATTACAGATCCGGTAGCGAAAGATATCCTGACCGCAGCAAATGACGCATCATCCACACAGCTGTGGTATGACCAGTACCTTCCGCCTGCAGTAGCAGAAGTGCATAAAGATACCTGCCAGGAGATTTTTGGTCTTACCATGACTCCGGATGAAGCTAATAAGAAACTTCAGGAAGCAATGCAGAGCTATCTGGCTGATAAGTAAGTTAAACAGCAGAAATCAGGGGGACTCAGGACACGCTTTAGAGTCCTCCTTTCAATAAAAGGAGGTTATTCGATGGATGGTAAAGAGGTTTCCCTGCTGAAACAAAGACAAAGAGCCACCAGGAAGGCAGCAGCCATTTTCCTGGCACCTGTAATTATTTTATTGATCGTATTTATTTTTTATCCTATTCTCGATACGTTTAACACCAGCCTTTATAAATGGAATGGGATCTCTTCCAGTAAGTCTTTCATTGGGCTGGGCAACTGGTCTACACTGGTTAAGGATGGAAGTTTCTGGATAGCGTTTCGAAATAATATAGAGATTATGATCCTTTCGATTGTGATCCAGATTCCAATTGGTCTGGCATTGGCAACATTCCTGGATTTTGGCGGGAAGAAAATGAATTTATTTAAAGTACTCTGGTTTATACCATTGTTAATGTCTTCGGTAGCGATTGGTTTCCTGTTTTCTTATGCGTTAGCTACAAATGGCGGCATCATCAGTACCATCGCCAAAGTATTCGGGGGCGGCAACATTGACCTTTTGGGTAATCCCCGGACAGCGTTATTAACGGTTATCGGTGTTATCTGCTGGCAGTTTACGCCTTTCTACATGGTTTATTTTATGGCAGCATTCACCAATGTTCCATATGATGTATTTGAAGCTGCCCGCATAGACGGGGCAACAAGAGGACAATATTTCTGGAAAATAGCACTTCCATTATTAGTACCATCCATGAAGAGTGCAGCAATTCTGTCTATGGTAGGTTCCTTAAAATATTTTGATTTGATTTATGTTATGACCGGCGGTGGTCCCGGTACTTCTACGGAATTAATGGCAACATATATGTATAAACAATCCTTCAAGACGTTCAACATGGGGTATGGATCTGCGGTAGCAGGCGGTATGTTTATCCTGATTACCCTGGTATCCCTTATTACTATGAAAATATTAAATGGAAAAAAGGAGGCGTAATTCATGGATCAATATAAAAAATCAAAAATGAAAAGTGTGATTTGCTGGGTTATTGCCTTTGTTTTTGCTATCTTTTATCTGATAATATCATTTATGCCATTTGTGTTTATGGTGCTGAATTCCTTTAAAGAAAAATTTGAAATGCTGGTAAAAGGAATTTTCAGTCTGCCGGATGCTTTTAATCTGGATAATTACCAGGCGGTATTTGCGGGGAATTTCTGGAAGTTTTTTGGAAACAGTGTGATTGTACTGGCTGTTTCCCTGACAATACTATTATTTATCTCTGCCTGTGCATCTTATCCATTGGCCAGATTTAAGTTTAAGCTGGCAAATCCGCTTTATGCAATGATTGTGGCATGTATGTCTATACCGATACATATTACTTTAATCCCGGTATTTAAGATGTCCCAGAGTACCGGACTGTATGACAGCATCTGGGCATTGATCGGTCCTTATGTGGCGTTTGCAGTTCCTATCTCAGTATTCATTCTCACCAGCTTTATGCAGGGAATTCCAAGAGAGATTGAAGAGTCAGCGGAGATAGACGGATGTAATAAGTACAAGATGTTCTTTAAGATGATTTTACCGCTTGCAAAACCCGGACTCTCTACACTTGCAATTTACAACGGTGTTAATATGTGGAATGAGTTCAGTTTTGCTTATACCCTGACCCAGTCCACACAGAACAGAACCCTGCCCCTGGCAGTCTGGGAATTCCAGGGACAGTATTCTATGAATACACCGATGATTATGGCTGTACTGACCCTGACAGTTTTACCGATGATTATCATGTTTATCTTCTTCCAGGATAAGCTGGTAAAAGGTATGACGGCGGGAGCCGTAAAAGGCTGAAATGGACTTTTAGACAATTGTGAAATATAATAAGGGAATGCAATAGCAGGAAGTTCATACTGCAAACAGAATCATGGAAAACCATAAGACGATTTCACCTTCAATCAGGTGGAATCGTTTGTGTACTTTAAAAGGATGGCAGGTGGTGCGATGTTTAAAAACTTGAGAATTTACTTTGAACGCATGAATTTTGATAAAAAGATGAAATTTTTCCTGTCCATGGCGGTAGTTGTCAGTACCATGTGTATTTTGAGCATCTCCACGATTTCTTCTGTTAAGTCTGTTCGTGAGAAGACGATGGCACTAGCTATGGAACAGATTAATACTTTGGCAGAGAATTATCAAAGTGGCTTGAATAATTACAAGGCAATTGCCTGGTCAATTGTCATGGATAAAAATGTACAGGCATATCTAAAGTATAATAATGCAGCCGGAAAGGACACTGACAAAAACAGTGTGCAAAGCAGCGAGGAAAAGGCGCAGTCTGCCATAACCCAGGTAGAGAATACCAACAAGGCCACCAATACCCTGTCTAACGTAAAGAATCTGCAGTCAAATCTGAATTTCCTGGGGGTGGTATCCAATACCGGCAGTTATCTGTATAAAGGGGATAACGGCCTGGCGGTAACAGGATTTGAGGAAACTTATCAAAAGGATTATGTCAATAGCAGCTTTGCCGGTTATGGGGAAATGCGTTATACCTATAACAATGCTTATTTTAAGGGCAGCCGATATACCCTTAATATTTATCAGCCTATCTATGATACCAGCTACGTAGGAAAAAAGCTGGGTCTTCTGTGTATGAATATCAACGAGACAACCCTGATTCAGATAGGCAGTAAAGCAAACCAAAAAATTGATTCGATCACCTGCCTGGTGGGGCTGGAAGGAAATGTAGTGACATCCTCGGAACCGGATTCCGTCATGGATGAAGTGGATTATAAAAATCTCTTGACAGGTACAGAAGGAAATTTTAAAAAATCAGGAAAATTATACCTCTATAAAAGACTTGGAATCTGGGATTTTTATATGGTGATGGTCATTCCGGAGTTTGAATTATACAGGGACAGCATTATGACTATGGCGATGTTATCCGTTGTGATTCTGTTTTTGGTGGCAATTGTACTGGTGCAGAGCAGCCGGATCGTCCATAAGGCATATCAGCCGCTGGATAAAGTAATCAGCAAGATGGACAGCGTATCTGAAGGAAAATTTGATACCCGTATAAAGGAAGAAAAAATGGGCCAGGATTTTCAGAAATTATCCCATGGATTTAACGAGATGATGGACCGGATTGTTGAATTAATGGAGCAGGTTAAGGTGGAACAGCATCAGATGGAACAGATCCGTTTTAATGCACTGCAGTCCCAGATACAGCCGCATTTTCTGTATAATACGCTGGACTGTATCCACTGGCAGACCCTTGCCAACGGAGATCTGGAAAGCTCCACCATGGTGAAAGCCCTGGCAAGTTATTACCGGATCTGCCTGAGTAAAGGAAAGGATATTATCCAATTATCCCAGGAACTGGAGCATATTAAAAGTTACCTCACCATTCAAAATATCCGTTATGATCACATCATACAAAGTGAAATTGATATTTCGGAAGAGTATTTCAATGTCAAGATCCCCAAAATGACTCTGCAGCCATTGATTGAAAATTCTATTTACCACGGGCTGAAGATTAAGGAAGGGAAGAAAGGAAAGGTGACAATCCGCGCTAATCAAGATGGGGAGGATCTGATCATTATTATGGCGGACAGCGGAACTGGTATGACCCGGGATCAGATTGATGAAATGAATGCGTCTATCTCCCAGTATGATGAGACCTTTGGATATGGAGTGAGAAATGTTAATAAACGGATCGAGATTCTGTATGGGGACGGGTACGGGCTGCGCTACAGCTGCAATGAGCAGGGCGGTGTGACGGTGCGGATACGCCTGCCTCTGGAGCAGGAAATACAATACAAGGGGGTACTTTAATGTATAAAGTGTTAATTGTGGATGATGAAAAAATGATACGTATGGGAATTAAAAATATAATTCCCTGGAATGCCATCGGTTTTCAGGAAGTGTTTGCCGCCGCTTCGGGAAATGAGGCATTGAAGATTATAGAAGAGCATATGCCGGATGTAATGATTACGGATATTCAGATGACAGAGATGACCGGTTTGCAGTTGATTGAACAGGTAAAAACCATTAAAAGTGATATGCGCATTGTAGTTCTGACCGGTTATGACAGCTTTGACTATGCCAGGGAATGCCTGAGGATGCAGGTAGTGGATTTTTTGTTAAAGCCCATCGATGAGGACCTTCTGACTCAGCTGATGAAGGATCAGGCGGAATATCTGGATCAGAAAAATCTGGAGGAGAAGCTCGCTAGCCGAATGCAGAGAACCCAGGGTGCATCTGCCCAGATGCAGCTGGAGGAATATATGCGGGATCTGGTACATAATCGTCTGGCAGATCTGTCAGGGTTTCAAAATCTGCTGCTGGAAAACCGTTATGCTGTGGAGCAGAAATTACAGATCGTGATATTGGTACCGACACTGTATGCGGATAATAAGGATATATCTGAAAATTTCCGTGCCATGTCCATCAAGAATATCTGCATTGGCATGGTGGATGCCAGAGAAGAAGGAATTACCTTCATGGATGACGATGGAAAAATTATTCTGGCATATTTTTCAGGAGAGCAGGCAGATGAGACAGTGGAGCGGGTAGAACAGCTGAATCATATTTTGAAAGATGAGTTCAACAGTATGCCAAAAGCTGTAATCGGCAGCAGTGTAGAGGGATTTAAAAATCTCTATGTCTCTTACAACGATGCCAAATATCTGCTGGAACATGAAAAAGAAAATATCCACGAAATTATCCAGTCCTATAATGCCCAGAGCAGAGTTTCCATGTTCCAGCAGATCTATATGGAGCTGAAAAATGTCATGACTGCAAATGTCGGTAACTCTGATTATGTATTAAAAGCATTCCAGACATTCTGCAAGGCAACAGAGTCATACAATTTATCCAGTGCGTATGTCCGCAGATGCTGCTTTGAGATAGCCGCAGTGCTGTACTTTTCTTATATCAGTGATTCCGGGGAAGCCACAGACAGTAAAATTAATGCCCTCCTGCAGTCCCTTTTGCATGCCCAGCGGGAAGAAGCCTGTGAAATTACACGTAATTATATCGTGCAGCTATTTAGTAAAGAAGAGTTAAACATTCATGAGATCGTATCAAAGGCTAAGAAATACATAGATCAGTATCTGGGAGAAGAACTGTCGGTAGCAAATATAGCAGCGGATCTCTATATTACCCCAAATTATTTTTCGCGGCTTTTTAAAAAGGTCTGCGGGGAAGGGTGCAACGAATACATCGTGCGCAAGAGGATAGAAAAGGCAAAATTCTTATTAGAAACATCAAATATGAAGACGGGGAAAATTGCAATGCTGGTGGGGTACCGGGATACGAATTATTTTTCATTGGCATTTAAGAAGCATGCCGGGGTTTCGCCTACGAAGTATAGGGAGAATGTTCGGGTGTGAGAATATTTCAAATTGTCTTTGGCGAAGGGGCAGACTTATTGCATATTTTTTCTTGAGGCTTTCGGGTCCATCAGCGTAGTGATGGACCCGGATTGTACTGTAAAGGGAAAATACCCTATCCGAAACATTTCTTGAAAAACTGCTTGCGTATAAACACTCTCTTTGCTATAATAAACTCACCAGCGGCAGGAAGCCGCACCATTTCTGAAATTCTGATATATAAATTCTAAGGATTCTTAACAGTACAGTTTCGTACAATATTCCATTATCCTAATTAACGCACTTAAGGTATAAGCAGTTAAATTTGTGAAAGACCAGTTGTAAGCGAGCAAACCAAGCAAAGAAAATGATTCAGGAGTTGTTAGAAAATGATACGAGCCAAGAGAATTAGATTATATCCTACCGGGGAGCAAGAAGAAAAAATGTGGAAGTCCGTAGGTACTGCACGATTTATTTATAACTGGACACTTGGAAAACAACAAGAGAACTACAAACAAGGTGGTAAGTTTATATGCGATAATGATTTAAGAAAACAAATTACCAATCTCAAAAAGAGCGACCTTGTTTGGCTAAGCGAAGTGTCAAATAACGTGGCAAAGCAGGCTGTAAAAGATGGTTGCGATGCTTATAAGAAGTTCTTCAAAGGAATGACTGAAAGACCTAGGTTTAAAAGTAGGAAGAAAACGAAACCTAGCTTTTACAATGATACGTCTAAGCTAAAGGTAAATGCAAAAGCTGTTTTATTAGAGAAGATTGGTTGGGTAACTATTAGACCGAATCAATTACCTCTATCTCCATGTAAATACATCAACCCCAGAATTTCGTTTGACGGGAAGTATTGGTATTTGTCCATAGGGTTGGACCAAGAACAGCCATATGTAGAACTTACCGGAGAAAGCATAGGTATTGATGTTGGCATCAAAGACCTGGCCATTTGTAGTAACGGCATGACATTCAAAAATATCAATAGGACAAGAGTTATCAGGCAAATGGAGAAAAGACTGCGTAGGTTACAACGCAAGGTATCTAACAAATACCAACAAAATAAAAATGGAAAGGAGTATGTCAAAACAAGTAACATTATAAAACTTGAAAGAAAAATAAAGTTATTGCATAGAAGATTAGCCAACATAAGAGTGAATCACTTGCACCAGGCAACGAACAGGATAGTGAAAACCAAACCATCTCAAATCGTTATGGAAACACTTAATATCAAAGATATGA
>NZ_JNGB01000076.1:0-26310 GCF_001029355.1 Robinsoniella sp. RHS | reverse complement strand
AATATAGGATATATTGAAACGGTAAAAAGGCAAAGTTCTGTAACATTTCTTTTTCGATTAATATCAATATAGGATATATTGAAACTGGGACATCCCTGCCGTTATTAACACTTTTCTCTGATTAATATCAATATAGGATATATTGAAACACAAGAAAATAAATAAACATGTTAAGAAAGTACTAGATTAATATCAATATAGGATATATTGAAACTCAACGGCAGGCTTTTGGTAATCATACAAGGAAATGGATTAATATCAATATAGGATATATTGAAACTCTGGTGCCTTGCTTACTGCACCATCTCTTGCTTGATTAATATCAATATAGGATATATTGAAACAACTAAAATCCCAGCATTGCGATAATTACGCCGACGGAATAATATCAATATAGGATATATTGAAACTGATAACCCGTGGGGTAAAAATCGTAACACATGCTGGATTAATATCAATATAGGATATATTGAAACGGTCGGGTACATCACAGGTCACAAGGAATCTTAGGATTAATATCAATATAGGATATATTGAAACATGATTTTTCTCCAAAGACAGTCAAGGGTATTCCCGATTAATATCAATATAGGATATATTGAAACTTTTTAAACCTGGCTTTTAAGCTGCAGCTGAAAAAGATTAATATCAATATAGGATATATTGAAACGAACCGAACTCCGGCTTCTTCTGCTACTGCAAAAAGATTAATATCAATATAGGATATATTGAAACTACCGATTAGGTTATCCTCTTGATCATATTTCCATGATTAATATCAATATAGGATATATTGAAACCAAGTTACCCCTTTATTGTCATCGAATGACATTTTCGATTAATATCAATATAGGATATATTGAAACTACGGAGTAAATAGCTATTTTCGGTCGACCAAACCGATTAATATCAATATAGGATATATTGAAACACGTAAGAGTAACAAACCAATCCCATTCATTTGCCCGATTAACATCAATATAGGATATATTGAAACCATGACATTAAAGCAAGTGCTGTACTTTGCATTCGATTAATATCAATATAGGATTTATTAAAACAAGGAAGAGAAAACTTCGGAGTTTCCGCAGGAGCAGATTAATATCAATATAGGATATATTGAAACGATTGTTATTTTTATCGTATTTTTTCCAACATTCTGATTAATATCAATATAGGACATATAAAAACAGGAGTATGCACATCCAACCTAATCCACACAGTACAAATTTAAAGAATATAAATCAACAAAAATATTATTCGATAATTTAGTATTTAATTTGACAAAATATACCATTTATAATATAATATTACTGTGAAAAATACACAAATTAACCAAAGAAATTTAAACCATATTGATCTAAAATAATAAACTATTTTTATATTAAATTATTAGATCCATATTATTTAGATTTACTTATTAATGGGAGGAGTGAGTTACAATTGTTAGTTTTTGAATACCAGCTGCGGGTACGTCTGTTAGAAAATATGGACTATGCCAAAGCTACCGGAACAATCGCCTATTTCCTGGATAGTGCGCTTGGAAAAACAGATAAATTTCTGGAATTACATAATAGAAGAGAGTTTAAATATTATGTTTATGATCTTCCATATCCATGTGAAAAAGATGGAATTTATCAACAGGGTAAGATTTATGTTATGAGAATTCGAACTGTTCGGCAGGAACTTGCAGAATATTTTTCGAATATACTGAGTCATCATTCGTCAAAAGAAATTGTGGGATTAAATGGCGAAATAAAAATTATTCAGCAGAAAGTATTAGAAAAAATTTATACTTTAACACCAGTTGTAATAAAGACAGAATATGGTTACTGGCGGGATCAGATGAACGTGCAGGAGTTTGAAAAACGTTTGAAAATTAATCTGGTTAAAAAATATAATCAGTTAATGGGTGAAAAATTAGATGAAGATTTTTCGCTTTATGATTATATTGAATTTAAAAATAAGGTGCCGGTGCGTGTGCCGTATAAGGGAATTACTTTGTTAGGTGATAAGGTAAATATGATTGTATCGAAAAATCCTACGGCGCAAAAATTATGGTATATGGCGATAGGAACTGGAATAGGAGAGAATAATGCCCGAGGAGCGGGCTTTATTAATTATCGGTATTTGTAACATAGCAAAGGGGTGATCGGATGTTACAGGAAGCTATGGAAGTTTTTCAGCAAATCCTTCAGAAAAAGGGGGATCGGCTGGTACTGGATGAGTATGTTCCTAAGGATGGTACCTATCGGATTATTAAATTGACGGAAGATAGTTATAATATCGAGAAGACATTAGATATCCGGTATGATAGAAAAAATGATGAAATAATAGGAAAAACAGATTCCATTTACAATAAGATATGTTATTTGGATTATTATAGTAAACTTTTAGAAATGAATAAGCCAATTGACGCAAAGAAAATTATTCATTCTAACAATTATTTGTCTCTGTGGATGAAAAAGGATAGTGTAAAGGAAGAAAAATTAACAGAAGAGATAATAGATTCTTATTATGAACTTTTAAAATATCCAGAAATAAAGTATGGGAAGAAATTAAAAGCTAAAGTTTTATATGAAGCTACAGAGCAAGAACTGGGAAAACCCAATGTTACGCTGATAGAAAAAATTAGAAAATGTGTTGCCGAAAAAGATATTTGGGAAGATATGGATCTGGAACGAAAAGATTATTTGAAATTCTTTTTTATTGTAGAGGATTGGGAAGAAACGCAGGCTTTATATAAATGCGAGGGAAGCCGTTACTTATTTCCAAATATTTTTAATAATAATGATTTTAACGAAGTGGAGTCTGGGGAAATACTGGGGCTTCCAAATGATAATATGGGTATGAACGCAAAGAAACCTTATCTGGCTAACAGGACCAGAAAAGTGGCGGTGCCGTATCTTTTAGATAAAAATCAGGCAATTTTGCAGGCCAAATTATTTGATTATTTAATGGGTTTTGCATCGAAAGGAAAGGTTAATGTATATATTGATGCAGATCATCTGAGAATTCGCGGATATTCGAATACAGAAGAGCCTCAGGGATTGGAAAATGGCTATTTTTTACGTCTGAAAAAAGGGAAAGAAGTTGAAATTCATCAAGGTGATATTATCAGTAATTATAATACAAACTTACAACCAGTATTTTATTTGAGAAATGGTATTGGGATTCCTGATAAAACCTTGGAGAAATATGACATACAGTATAATACATCCCATGATAAGCTTTGGATGCTGAAGGGACTCATAGATCAAACTTTTTTTGAAAATAAGCTTTCAAATAATTTCTTTACGGAAGCTAAGGATATTGCAATAACGGACGGAGTGTTAAAGAGGACTCTTTTGGAAAGCAGGGATCGCCTTTTTGCATGGTTTTATAAAGGATGCAGAGAAAATGTGGAAGAATTGCTTGATAAAATTTCTATGGATTTGATTATAAATGCAATTGGAAACGGAAGAGTGTTTTTGGCACGAAGGCAATTTAATTTAAGATGGTCACTGATTGATTATTTTAGCAAAGATAGGGGGATGGAGTTAAGAATGGAGAATGTCAGAAAAATATTATGGGAAAAAATGAATTTAAAAGATGATTGGGAATTCATGTCGGGAGACGAGTTTGGCTACGCAGCCGGACAGATGGTTTCTTATCTGATTTCGAAAAGTAAGGCAAATAACAAGCCATCTTCTTTAGTAAATCCTTATTTAAATGCAAAAAATCATACAGTTATAAAACGCAGATTATTACAGCTTTATAAGAAATATAATTATGATATTTCCCACTATCCGGATAATCGGGCTGAAAAAATATTTACTCATATCATGGACTATATGCCTAAGGAAAATGAGTCGCTGAACAAAGAAATGATAGCCGCAGGATTTACAGCAGAATTACTTATTTACAATAAGAAAAACCAGGAAGGTGGGGAAGAGTTATGATGAATAAAAGAGTATATGGTGTTTTGGGAATCGCATCCGTTATGGCTAACTGGAATGCTGATTTTTCCGGGTATCCGAAAACTACTTCTGATGGATCTACCTTTGGAAGTGATAAGGCACTAAAATATCCAATGAAAAAGATGTGGGATAATCAGGGCAAACCTGTGATATATATAAAATCAATGAGGTTTGAGAAAGGTAAAAAGGGAGATGTTTCCTTAATACCAAGAAGTCTGAAAGAACGTTATGAGCAGATATTTGATGTGGCGGATCTAAAAGATTGTAAAGATATAGAATCTGTACTTCGAAATTTATTTCATGCGGTAGATGTTAAAAACTTTGGTGCAACATTTGCAGAATCCGGCAATAATATTTCTATTACTGGTGCTGTTCAAATCGGACAAGGATTTAATAAATACGATGAAACCGATCCCCAGGAGCAGCCTATCCTTTCTCCATTTCGCGATGCATCCAAAGTCAAGGATGGGGAAGAGGCAAAGAACTCTACCCTTGGAACTAAAATAGTCAGTAATGAGGCTCACTATTTCTACCCATTTGTGATCAATCCCCTTGCGTACAAAGAATATGTGGAATTAGGAGTGACGGAAGGGTATACAGAAGAGGATTATCAGAATTTTAAAGAGACTTCCATCGTTTCTGCCACGGCATTTGCTACCAATGCAAAAGCCGGATGTGATAATGAATTTGCACTTTTTGTAGAAACAGAAGCAGATTTATATCTGCCATGCTTATCTGAATATATTTCATTTGAAAAAGGTGACGATGAGCAAAATACGATTCATTTGAATTGTTCTGATTTATTAAATAAAGTGAAGGACAAGGTTAAATCTGTAGAAATATATTTTAATCCATACACAACGAAGATTGAGGCAGATGTGGAAGGAGCACGGTATTTTAATATCATCACCCGGAAAGAGGTGTGATATGGAAATTTTAAAATTCAGGTTAAGAGGTAAAAACGCCTTTTTTAAAGTGCCTGAAGTTAATACCTACTATTATTTTACGTATGGCAATATTCATAAAGTAGCGCTTTTAGGCATGTTTGGTGCAATTATGGGGTATCAGGGATATGAACACAAATATGACAGGTATCCGGAATTTTATGAAAAATTAAAGGATATTCAGATCTCGGTAATACCGGAAGGAGAACATGGCTATTTTCAAAAGAAAATTCAGTTTTACAATAATACAGTAGGATATGCTTCTCAGGAAATGGGCGGAAATCTAATTGTGAAAGAACAATGGCTGGAGCATCCGGACTGGACAGTCTGCGTCTTGATACAGGATCCGGAAAGTAAGAAATTAGCAGATTTCATGGTAAACAGGCGGTGCATTTATACACCTTATCTTGGAAGAAATAATCATCTGGCAGATATCGATGAAGTGGAAATCATAGAGGCGCAGATGATAGAATGCGAGGAAAAAAAGCTTCATAGCTTAGTGCCTGCAGATGTTGTTGAGTTTGACATGGATGAGATGTCTTTTAAATATGGAGAATATTTGCCGACAGGTTTAAAAGAAGTGACGAATCTGTATGAGGTTAAAAAATTTATTCTAACGGATGCTGAAATAGTGCAGTGCGAAAAGGATGTTTATCAGATTGGTGACAGAAATATTGTTTTTTATTAATGAACAAATATTAGTTTTAGGACATGAAAAACGCTCTAAGTGATTTGGTTAAAGGCATTAAATTTAAATTGGTTGCAGGTAAGGAGGAAACCGCAGAGTATAGAAGTAACATTCTATATTCTGCGGTTTTTTGTTAGTAAAATATAGATAACTTAAAGTATAGTCAATAGTAATTAAGGAGGGAATTATGTGTTTATTTATAAATATGGAGGATGTAATAAATACTGATTATCCGTTATATGCTCACTGGAAGGATGACAGCGATAAAGAAACTTTAGTGGAACATTTACAACGGTGTGGCAAGTATTTTCAAATGTTGGAAAAAGAGAAAGAGTTATCGATAGTGGTCAAACGTTTTGCTTTGAAACTTCTCCCCAATAATCCCGATAATATTCAAAGTTTTATTTATAAAATGTTTTGTAATGTTATTTTATTTCATGATTTTGGCAAAATTAATCCCGCATTTCAAATTCAAAAAATGAAAAATAAAAAGGTGCCAATAAAGATACTCGATGGTTTGTCAGGTTCGGATCATTCCTTGTTTTCAGCAGTCATTTACCTGGATTATTTTTTAGAGGAGATTGAGAAAAGCAGTTATTCCAAAAAAGATAAAAGTTTATTAACGTTACTGGTATGGATTAATGCATATGTTATCTCCAGGCATCATAGCGATCTGGAGAAGATGATTGATTTTACTTCAAAATTTAAGGGAAAAGATGGAGAAATTGGATATCTACTGGATGTACTGACACAGTCTGGGCTTGAAGGATATGCCGGACTGCGCAGTCTGTCCAGTGATACCATTGAAAAATGTGTGAAAAAGTATTCAAATGTAAAAGATAGAATGGACCGGGGGCAGGATATCACTTGTTTCTTTTATATGCGGTATTTGTATTCAGTATTAGTCGCCTGCGATTATTATGCAACGACTGAGTACATGGAAAATGTACAAATAAAGGAGTTTGGAACGATTCAATGTGCAGACACTTTTCAGGAACCTTATGAAAGATCGGAGTTGTTGCAAAGCATACGTAATTATGAAAAAGAGAGAATATTACAAGCGGAAAAGTCTTTGGAAGAATGTAATGATATTAATCGTATGAGAAGTGAAATGTTCCTGGATGCTGAGGAAGCATTGCGTAAAAATGCGGAAGATACGATTTATTTTCTGGAGGCACCTACCGGAAGCGGGAAAAGTAATACGGCTATGAATTTGGGCTTTCAATTGTTGGGCAGTGGCAAAAAGATATATTATATTTATCCATTTAATACACTTGTAGAGCAGAACCGGAAAATTTTACAGGAGATATTTACAGATAAAAAAGTACAGAATCAGATCGTGGTGGTAAATTCGTTAATGCCTATTACTGGCAGGGGAAATATAGCCGAGGATTCGCGGGAATATTACCAGAATGCACTATTGGACCGCCAGTTTCTAAACTACCCATTTATTTTGTCTACCCATGTAAGTTTTTTTGAAACACTTTTCGGATATAGAAAAGAAAACATATTTTCCTTTATGCAGTTAACGGACAGTATCGTGATCCTGGATGAAATTCAAAGCTATAAAAATACGATATGGGCAGAAATAATAATATTTTTGCAGGCTTGTTCGGAACTGCTTGGTATGAAAATAATTATAATGTCGGCAACGCTGCCTGGACTGGATATTCTTGCGGGTGGAGAAGGTACCGTAACGAGGCTGATTGAGGATAGAAAAAAATATTTTAACCATCCGTTGTTTCAGAAACGGGTAACGGTTTCTTATGAGTTATTAAAAGAGAAAATGACCATAGATCATTTGTTGGAACAGGTATTAGAAAAAAGCAAGCCCGATAAAAAAGTCTTAGTTACTTTCATAAAAAAAGATTCGGCATACGAATTTTTTGATTCTTTATGTAATTACAGTGATATACAAGTTCCAGCGTATCTGATTACAGGAGATGATTCCATGTATGAACGTGAGCAGATATTAAGACCGATCAGGGAAGGGAACACAGGCGGCATGATTCTGGTATCTACCCAGGTAATTGAGGCGGGGGTAGATATTGACATGGATATAGGATTTAAAGATATTTCAAAGCTGGATAGTGAAGAGCAGTTTCTTGGACGTATTAACCGTTCCTGCAAAAGAGATGGTATTGTATATTTTTTTGATATGGACCAGGCAAAGAATATTTATGGGTTGGATTTTCGGATTGATGAGTCCTTTACACTTTTGACGTCGGAAATGAGAGAGATCCTGAAAGAGAAAGAGTTTGATATATATTATAAAAAAGTACTCAATGTATTGAAGCAGCAAAGAAACGAAAGTACTTCTTCGGAGGGCTTAGATGACTTTTTTTATGAACATGTAAAACATATGAATAGCCCATGTATTGCGGATCGCATGAAATTAATAGAAGAAAATAAATGGAATATGAGTCTGGTAATATGCAGAACACTTGAGATAGAAAATGGCAATGTATTGGATGGGTGGAGTCTTTGGGAAAGATACGAAGAGCTGCTTCGCAACAGAACCATGGATTTTTCTGAAAAGCAGTTAAAGCTGTCGGATGTAAGAAGTAAACTAAATAATTTTATCTATCAGGTAAAATGGAATCCTGATTTAAACTACAGCGGGGTTCTTGGAGAACTTTACTGTATCCGGGACGGAGAAGAATACTTTGAAAATGGAAAATTAAATCGGAAGAAGCTAGAATCACAAGGAGTAATGTTTGTAGATTTATAGGGAGGGGGGGATAGTAAAATGCAGGTAAATGGAACTTTAATTAATTATTATTTTCACTGTAAACGTCAGTGTTATCTCCATGGCAGCCGTTTAAATCTGGAAGATAACAGCGAGATTGTAAAGATTGGAAAAGCAATTCATGAAGAAAAAGCACAAGGAAAGGATACAGAAATAGCAATAGAAAATATCAGATTAGATAAATTAACGGCGGAATATCTTACAGAAGTAAAAAAATCAGATGCTGATTTGGAAGCCAGCAGGTGGCAGCTGCTGTACTACCTTAAGGTCTTAAAAGAGAAAGGGATAGTACGAAAAGGAAAGTTAGAATTTGTGGAAAAAAAGCAAAGCAGCAAAAAGATTGTAATCGTTGAACTTGGGGAGGAAGAGGAGCGGAAATTAGAAGAATATATAAAAGAAATAGAAGCAATGCTGAGTAGTGATCAGGTTCCGGAGGGGATAGGAAAGACCCAGTGCAAAAAATGTGCTTATTATGAATATTGCTATATCTAAGATGAATAAAACTGGTTCAGTATTATGCTTTGAAAAATTGTCAGGCGAAGGAGGAAAACATGGGATCTACAAAATATTTAATGTCTATGGGGGAATTGACAAGAAAAGATAATTCCCTGTGCTTTCGGAAAGATGGAAAAAATATTTATATTCCAATTGAAAATACAAAAGAAATTTATTGCTTAAATGAGGTATCATTTAACACGAAATTACTGGATTTTTTCAGTCAAAATCAGGTAATCGTCCATTTCTTTAACTACTATGAAGGATACAGTGGGACATTTTATCCGAGAAATCATTATAATAGCGGCCGACTGCTTGTAAGACAGGTTGAGGCATACCATAATACCAGAATGAAAATTGCAAAAGCTATTGTGAATGGTATTGGGATTAATATGGGAGAAGTGCTGTACCATTATTATAAGCATGAAAAGAAAGAGGTAAAAGAAACGATAGACTGGTTAAAAAAAGAATTTCCCAGTCGGGTTCAAAGAGCAGAAACTCCTGCAGAGTTAATGTCATACGAAGGAGAAGCATGGATTAAATTTTATGGAACATTTAAATATTTTCTGCCGGAAGATTTTATTATGAATAAAAGAGTAAAGCGTCCGCCGGATAATCCCATCAATGCATTAATTTCATTTGGTAATACACTGCTATATACAAAAACGATAGCAGCAATTTATCGGACACATCTGGACCAGAGGATTAGTTATCTGCATGAACCATCAGAAGGGCGATTTTCATTAAGTCTTGATATGAGCGAGGTTTTTAAACCAGTCATCGTGTATAAAACCATATTTGATTTAGTAAATAACCGTCGTTTACAGGTAGAAAAACATTTTGACAAAAAAGTAAATTACTGTCTTCTGAATGAGGAGGGACGTAAAGTTTTTGTGGAAGCCTTTGAACAGCGTATGGAATCCGTTTTTGTCCATCCAAGATTAAAAAGAAAAGTGAGCTACCGAACTGCAATTAAATTAGATTGCTATAAATTAATCAAATTTGTGCTGGAAGATAAAGAGTTTATTCCATTCTCGCTTAAGGAGGGAATTTAATGAAAAAACAGCCATCTTATAATTATGCTTTTGTATTTTATGACGTCAATGAAAAACGGGTTCAGAAGGTATTTAAAGTTTGCAAAAAATATTTATCACATTTTCAGTATTCCGTATTTCGTGGAGAAATTACACCTTCTAAGTTGATTGAACTCAGAACAGATATAAATAAGGTCATTGACAAAGAAGAAGATTTTGTATGTATTATTAAATTAAAGAATGATAATGTGTTTGGAGAGGAGATTCTGGGAAAGCGTGATGTTGCGACGGGAGAGGATTTAATCTTATAATAATTTACCAGGTGCCTGTATAAGGAAAGTCTGAAAAAGACTGTAGATATAGGAAAAAACAGAGATGTGAAGGATAATGGATGAAAATCATTGGCGCCTGGGAAAATATGTGGAAAGGGTTGATTTTATGGGGGATGTGGGGTATAGTTAAGGGGAAGAATGGTGGAAATGCGTTGGATTAATAGTAATATAGGATGTATTGAAACGGTCATGGGTTTGGAGATGGAGGATGCCCGGAGAATGATTAATAGTAATATAGGATGTATTGAAACTTCGCACCATAACAATATGTATTGAAACTTAAAAAAATATTTCGATGGAAACCAGCTAATTGGATTAATAGTAATATAGGATGTATTGAAACCCTGTTACCTGCATATCAATTGTATCTTCCAAACGATTAATAGTAATATAGGATGTATTGAAACTAGTTATAAACCAAACCCATTCCATACCAACAAAGATTAATAGTAATATAGGATGTATTGAAACAAGTTTTCTATGTGCTCCGTTAACTTCATTCTCCGATTAATAGTAATATAGGATGTATTGAAACGGTATAGGGACATCAATTTCCACGCGTCCTATATGAGGATTAATAGTAATATAGGATGTATTGAAACCCTGAACAGGTTTTAATATCGCAAAATTTAGTCTGGATTAATAGTAATATAGGATGTATTGAAACCATCTGCATTTATCCCGCCAGGGGGGCCTCTAGGATTAATAGTAATATAGGATGTATTGAAACTAAGCACCGCACTCTTGCTGGTGTTAACCTTATATGATTAATAGTAATATAGGATGTATTGAAACGCATGGACTTAAAGGGCAAGAGATGTGTGGGAGATCGATTAATAGTAATATAGGATGTATTGAAACTTATGATCTGATCAAGCTTTTCTTTTGGCAACCCCGATTAATAGTAATATAGGATGTATTGAAACATATATTTACAGTCTGCACAGGACTTTCCAGCTGGGATTAATAGTAATATAGGATGTATTGAAACAACTTATGAGATGTACCATCTGATCTCTCTTCAAAGATTAATAGTAATATAGGATGTATTGAAAGTATTCATTTTTATTGACAGATCTGCAGCTGCTTTGGATTAATAGTAATATAAGATGTATTGAAACAGTACTACTTTTTGATCTCCGCAGTTTTTACATCGATTAATAGTAATATAAAACGTATTAAAACTAACAACCGAAGTGATTAGAAGTCTAGCCGCTAACATTAATATCCATATAAGATATATTAAATCAAATATGTAAAGGTACAAGACAAGCCAAAAGCCTCAGTGCCAGCCACACTGAGGCTTTTATAAACAAGGCGCTTCTTTACTGTTCCTTATGGTTATGCGCTTTACATATCATCTGGGTCATTGTTCCCATGGGGCAAAATGAGCACCAGGTACGGGGGCGGTATAAAAGCATTACGACAATGCCGAGGATAGTTGATGTCAACATAATGCTATAGAAGCCAAATGCAAACTGGGCGATCCAGGGAGATGCAAGATTAGCGGTGTAGGCCCAATGCCAGGGTACTTTGATGGTCCATAGCAATTTAATAACCGTATTCAGGCTGGTTGCCCCTGAAAATACCAGATAGGTTGAAAATACCATCTGTATGAACATCACAAAAAAAAAGATTAGGAAACCGTAACGAAACCATTTGGAATAGATCCATTTTGGGGTGGGTTTATTTCTGGACAATTTGAATTTACTGCCTAATAGGTTCAACAGCTGCCCTCTGCCGCAAAATGAATTACAAAAGGCCTTGTTTTTGGCAAATAAGGATATTGCCAGAGGTAATACAAATTCAATCATACCAAGCCAGGCAAAAAGAATATTGAAAAAACCCAGGATAAAGAAAATGATGGACCATAGCCAAAGATAATCGTACCAGCGTTTTTGCTTCATAAGGTTACCTCCGTCTTAATGACATCGATCGCATTTGTGGGGCAGACTTTTGTGCATAGTCCACATCCAACACATAAATTCTCGTCTACCAGAGCATAGCAGCCTCTATGGATTGACAGTGCGGATTTCGGACAGACCTTCTGGCATGCCCCGCAGGCTACGCAATCATTTTGGTTGACTTGTGCTTTTCGCTTAACCATATTGTTCCTCCATTCAAGTGTTTGATAGTACTATATCATGAGTGCAGAGGAAGTTCTGTGATAAAATCACATAAAAAAAATTATTAGCGTGGAACCACATTGGTAAATGTTCAGCAATTTACTTATGTGGTTTTTCTTATTGTAAAAGGATGTGACGCAATGAGAGGGAGCGCCGGCATTTGCGGAGCAAAAGCATCTTCTGAGAGAATTGTTTTGTCATAATAAATGGAACCGTGGCTGCTGAGATTACAATTAACCAGATCATTGTAATATTGTTCCAGCAGGAGTTCCTTCTTTTCTGTTTCCAGGTCATTAATTTTACGATGTAGGGAGGTAGCATACAGAATGTCCTCTTTCAGTTCGTTTAAGGTTGTCAGCAGCAGTGTATAGTCTATGGGTTTTAGGATGTAATCAGAGACTCCCAGTCGGACTGCCTGTTGGGCATATTTAAATTCATTATAACCGGTTAAAATGATGTAGTTGCAGTCAATTCCCCGTTCCAACAGCAGGCTGATCAGTTCCAGTCCATTATATCCAGGCATATTGATGTCGATTATGGCTATATCCGGGCAAAGTGCACTTATCTCCTCCAGAGCGGTTTTCCGTTGTTCGCCTCTCCGACAACTTGAAAACCATTGCAGAAAATATTCAGACGTTTCAGCACGATTGCAATTCCAAAGTAATTATCAATTTCCTCATCTTTAAATAAAAATATAGCATAGGAAATCAATGGAGCATGTAAAACTGCATTGGTTCCCTATGCTATTTTTATTGGAAAAACGCTTACACATACTTTTTCATACATTATTTGTCTGTAACAATCCATCTGAAATAAGGGAATACTCTAAATTTTTGTGTAGTTCTTATACAAAATAGACAAAATGGAAGAAAAATTTATCAATAAATGCATAAGAAATTGTTTACAACTACTGAAAAAGAAATATTCTTCCGAATATGTGTTTAAAAAAGAAATAATTTTTGATATAATGTATGCATCGTCCACATCCGGATTTGTAAAAGGAGATTAGGTAAGTATTGGTGAGAGGGACTTGAAAAAGATTTGCCAGGGGAGGGGGGAGCATTGAGAAATCACCGCAGCAGAGTTCGGTAGGGTTGATCAATGAAGAAAGATGAGGAATGTATGATGAAGAGAGGAAACAAGGGCGGCATGAAGAAAAGAATATCCAGATTTTTATCCATAATGTTATGTTTTTGTATGGTGTTTCAGACGGCATACCTTCCGGTTCAGGCGGGGGCTGATAACCAGAATGACATTCAGGTTCAATCGGAAGGTCAGACAGAGACAGAAGCTCAGGAACATTTAGAAGCCTTGCAGGAATCACAGCTGCAGACAAATTCTGAAGTTCAGAATGAGTCTGTAACGGAACCTTATGCAGCTGGGACAGAATCTGAGGCTCAGACGGAAGAGGCAGCAGATTCAAATGTTCAGACAGAATCGAATGTTCAGACAGAATCTGAAGTTGTAGCAGAAACAGAAGTTCAGACAGAAGCTAAAGTGTTAGCAGCTCCGTTAGAGACGACGGGAAATTTATTAGAGGATGTGAGAAAACAGGCACAGACAGATTTTGCTGAAGGAAGCAATGCAGATGCCCGTGCAGTTGATCTGAATCTGAGCGGCAGAACTTTTGACGGTACAGCGGCAGGTGCCGTTGACTATACATCTGAGGAATATGGCGGAGCAGATTCTCCTTACCTGAAGGTGTTGAATAATCTAAGAACAAATGATATCGGTGGAAGTATTATTTTTAAATTCAAGACCAACACGAGCGGTGTAATCTTCGGAGCAGGAAGTTCCGGCGCAGATGACGGCTATAATATGGTTTTTGGAGTAAATAATGCCGGAGAGCTGCGGGCTTATTTTCGAAATGACAAGAGCAATGGGCTGAAAGCAAGATTATTAACAAATTCCGTGAACTTAAAGGATAATAAATGGCATACCATCGCTGTCAGCTTCCATTCGGGACAGGCGGAGGATGCTTATATTGTTGTTGATGGAAGTGACAACTTTTACCCAAGCGCATGGTGGAGCGGCTGGAATCCCGGATTTAATAAGAATATAAATAATAACCAGCTGCCATATGTGAATTTTGGCATTGGAGGCGGAATCTATAATGCAGCTGCATTTGATTCCCTGGGGAATTTTAATGGGAAAATTGATTTTGTAACTGTAACAGATCAAAGCTTTACCGTTAAACAATTAAAGGAAATGACGCAGCAGGCTCCTGATTTGAATGATTTCAGCGTTATGCAGGCAGCTGGAACGGCAAATACATGGTTAATGACCGGATCGGATACGGCAGTTTCCAAGTTTGATGAAATTGGTCCAGTTAAGAATTATGTGGGATTCTTTGAAGATAATCTGCGTGCGGGCGGAACTTACGTAGAACGTTCCCGTTTTGTATTTAATACGGCGCAGGCAGGACTTACTATCGCGGATGTAAATGCGGATTATGAGAAGTTCATTGACCAGTATGCACCGAAAGCCGTTGGTATCATGGTAGACCGCAGTGATTATGAAAAAGGGGAAGCTGGTATAGAGGAGTTCCGGACAAATCTCAGGGCACTGCTTGACAGGCTTTATGAGGATCAGAGAATCCCATTTATCATTACCCCAGCACCCTCGCTTTCGGAGGATGACAATGCCCTGATCAGTATCTATACGGCAGCAATTAACGAAGAAGCAGCAGTAAAAGATACCCTGGTAGCAGATATCACAGGTCTGGATGCATCCTATCTGGATCCGGGGAATTATCTCACTGCCCTGGGACATCAGGAGATAGCAAATATAATTAAGACAACTCTTGGTATTGGGCATACAACTGCTTATACAGGATTTAACTTACCGGTTAATCCTACGTTATTAAAAGTAGATGCATCCCCTGTTGTGCAGGTAACGGCAGATCAGCTTCAGGTAAATGCACCGGAAGGATATTCAGATCTGAACTGGAATTACGAGCTGTCTTATGAAGGTCAGGTAATTTCTAAGAAACAGGTAACTGCGCCGTTCACGATTACCGGACTGAAAGCGGGAACCGAGTATGTACTTCGTATGACTTCCGATGAAGGAAACCGGAAACGCCAGTTAAAGGACATAAAGTTTACGGCTGCTCAAAATGGACAGGCTCAGGCTTTGGCTCATAAAGACGGGAATGTGAATCAAATTGAAGATATGACAAATCTTCTGAACAGCCAGAGTCCTGTAACTTATCTGTTTATGGGGGATAGTATTACCCATGGAGTCCTGACAAATGGATATGATAATGTTCCTGAACTGTTTGAAAAATATTTAAGAGAGCAGGGCAGGGCACAGGATGTAGTAATCAATACGGGTGTTTCTAATGCAACGGTATCTACGACACTGGATCAGATTGACAGAAGGCTGAATCAGTTCCAACCGGATGTGGTAATGGTGATGCTTGGAACAAATGATGCGTCTTCCAGAGGGGAAGTGGCAGGTTCTTCGGGCACCGGATTTACCGTAGAAGAATTTAAGAATAATTATAAAGAACTGGTGCGGGATATTTATCAGAAAAATCCGGACAGCTATATCGTTTTAAGAGTTCCATGTGACATGAACCCAGATGATCCCAGGAAAAATTATAAAGACTACTTTAATGCCATATATGATGTAGAACAGGATATGAAGACGGAAATAGCGGGACTTAAGATTACCGTTATTGACCATATGAAGAACTGGATTGAGTATGGAGAAAATGTCAGAAATGATTTCCTGAACACCGGAAGCAATGGATGGTTAGTAGACAATGTACATCCAAACGGACGGGGCAATATGGCAATGTTCCAGCAGATATTAAAAGAAACGGGACTTTATAAGAACGATTCAGTGATGTCTAATTATTCTTATAAATTCAGTGACTGGGCAGATAATTCTGAATTAGCTGCAGAGGTAACTTATGACGAAACTAAGAAAGAAGTTTCTTTTGATCCGGCACCACTCGCGGCATATGAAAATGGCATCCGGGATGTAACGGTAAGCATAACAGATGTAAATGGAGTTATTGTTTCCAAAACAAGTGAATACCGTGCAGATGAGCATATGAAGATTCGTGTTCCTAAGGATTTCATACCTTATTCTGTAATGGTAACAGGCACAGATGCTATGAACAAGAAACAAATTACTTTTACGGCCAGCCTGAAAATGGAAGGTGACCCGGAGTGTTCCTGTGGGATCAGCAATCTGGTGTTTGCAGACAGAGAGCTTGTAATTCCACAGGATAAAGACAGTATTGAAATCAGCTTAGAGGCAGCTGCGGAAATTACCGGTGATTGTAAAGCAGAAGGCCACAGCAGCAAAAATATCACTTATGTATTTGAAAAAGCAGAGGATCTGCAGAATATCGGCACGATCAGACAGAATAAACTGACGGTCAGCAAGGTTGGAACAATCAAAGTACGGGTAAATGCACTGATTCCCGGAACGGTGGCATCGGCAGAAAAGACAGCCGTATTCTCAGTTAAAAAAGAAGGGCAGGACCCGGCTGTTCTGTTTCAGAAATCAGAGGTAAAAATTGTAAACGGCGTTCCAGCCCGTCCGGTAGATTACACCGGAACACTTGATAAGCTGAAAGGTCTGACCCAGGGAACCATAACGGTTCGGTATAAAAAGGCCAAAACAGGTCTTATGAGTCTGTTCAGTGTATCAAATAATACGCAAAATGCCACACATACCCATGTCTATGTAAATGATGGCACGGTGGGATACGAAGTCCGCAATAACGGTACCAATGTAAATACCGCATCAGCTGGCGTAAGCAATATGACAAGAGATGAATGGCATACGGTAACTTATGCATTTTCTTCAACTGGTACATCTGTTTATTTTGACGGTGAAAGGGTAATTAATAACACAAATACAGGATTTGTCAGCAGCAGCCAGGGCGTAAATACCGTTGACCTTGGTAGAACGCAGCGTTCCGGCGGAGGCAATCAGTATCCTTTCACAGGCAGTATCAGCTATATCGAAGTGAGATCGGACCTGTTAACGGAAGAGCAGATAACAGATATCCATAAAGTGACACTGAGAGAAGAAAAAGAAGCGGAGCTTCCAGAAGATGCATTCAAATCAGAAGATCAGCCGTTGTTCTATGGTGGATACCAGGGATCTGTCTATTATCGTATCCCAAGCTTAGTGACCACAAAGAACGGAGTTGTACTGGCAGCAATTGATAAACGCCAGAGCGGCGGCGGGGATCAGGGAAATATTGATACCGCTGTGAGAAGAAGCTTTGATAATGGAAAGAACTGGACAGAAGGGCAGACAATCATAAATCTGCCTCCGGGACAGCAGCAGCATTCTTTAACCATAGATGCAGCTATGGTTGAGGACGAGGTGAACGGCAGAGTCTTCCTGATGGTAGATATGTTCCCGGAATCAAAAGCAGCAATGGATACTTCTCTTTTGGAAAAAGGATCTGGATATAAACAGGTTGGCGACAAATCATATTGTATCTTGAGAGACTATGAAAGCGTTTTAAATACAACTCATAATTATACGAAAACCTATACCATCCGTGAGCACGGGGAAGTATGGCTGGAAGGAAAAACAGAGGCTGATGCAAGACCAACGGATTACCGGGTACCGGATTTCAGTACCGGCGAATTATATAAGGATGATAAGCCTGCAGGCAACATCTTCCTCTATACCGGATCCAATGCGGGTGAATTAAAGGTAGTCCGCAATATGAGAATCTGGAGTACCTATAGCGATGATGATGGTGAAACCTGGTCAAAACCGGTGGATTTAACACCGATGATCAAAGAAGACTGGATGCTGTTCTGCGGAACAGGCCCCGGAGTTGGGATTCAGGTGAAAAAAGGAGAGCATGCGGGACGTCTGATTGTCCCCATCTATGTGGCTAACCAGAACTGGACATCTGCCCAGGCATCCACCTGTATTTACAGTGATGATTATGGTGTAACATGGAAGCGTACCGAGAAGTCACCTCTTGAGGCAGAAGGAACAGATCTTTCCACAATGAATGATGGTGGTATCATCCTGACAGAGTCACAGATCGTGGAGATGAATGACGGTACATTAATTCAGTTCTGCAGAAATAACTCAGGAAGTCTGAAATATTCCGTGAGCAATGACTCCGGAACTACCTGGGGAGCGCCCATCAGGGATACAAATGTTACAGAGGTATACTGCCAGTTAACAGCAACTCATTATCCGGAATTGATTGACGGCAAAGAAGCCATTATTTTAGCAAATCCGGATGGCCCTGCAAGAAACAATGGTACGGTAAGAATCGGACTTTATAATCCGGAGAATAAGTCATTTGAGTGGAAATACAGTCAGTTGGTTAAGAGCGGAAGTTATGCTTATTCCTGTCTGTCCGTACTTCCAAATGGAGATATCGGCTTATTTTATGAAGGTGACCAGCCATCGATGGATTTCACCAGCTTCAATGTGGAATGGATCAAAGCGGATTTGACGGTGCCGATGAAGGAGCCGGTAATTGAAAACGTAGCGATGGAAATAAGTGATAATCAGATTGATTTTACCGTGGATTTCGATTCCTATATGATTAAGTCCGGAAATCCGGTTCTGAAGTTTAATTTGGATGGAGCAGAGAAAGAGGCTGCTTATGTATCCGGAAATACTTCAAAACAATTTATATTCCGGTATACAGGAGATACGCAGATTACCACAGGCCTGACGGTTACAAATGTTGGTGTAGCTGCGGCAGATGCAGAAAGTGAAATCGGGAATGCACTCTGTATGCTTCCATTAGAAAGTGAATTTAAGTTTGCACCGGATGGAACACCGGAATGTACCTGCAAAATAGAAGAGATTGGATTATCACCAAAAGAAATAATAATTCCTGCGAAAACAGAGGAATATACGGTTGATCTAACAGGCTCCATAAAAGAAAGTACCTGTGCAAAAGAAGGCCATGCTTTCCGTCCTGTTTATACCTACACCGTTGCGGATGGGGAAGAGACAGGCGCTGTTATAACCGGCAGTAAATTAAAAGTATCGGCCGCAGGAACAGTTCGAATAAACGTTGCCGTTCAGTTGAATGACAAATCAGGAAATGCGGACTGTAATATCACCGTAAAAAAAGCAGAACCGGGTGAAACGGTGAATCAGGCGCCGGCTGCAAAAGATCCCGTACCAAATCAGGAAGTGAACAGCCTGAAAGGCAGGACTTTCACTGCAGAAGATATAGCAGAAGACCAGGACGGGGATGCAATTGTTATTACAAAAATTGTATCAGAGCCGGATTCATTTATAATTGCAGAGTTATCAGATGGTGTTGTTTCACTGTATGGCTCAAATAAAGGAACAAGCCGGATGATGGTGAATGTATCAGACGGGAAAAATGTTTCTACCATTGTAGTTCCGGTTTCCGTTACAGAAGAAGGCAGTTATGATAAAACGGATTATCTGTCTGACCATGATTATTTAGATAAAGTGAACTCTTCCGTCGGTTACTGGGAAGGAACCGGTGACAAGATCAAGGTAGATACCAACCAGGATGGCGGCACCATGTCTTTACTGGACGAGAATGGAAACAGAGTATCCTTTAACAAAGGATACGGAGCACATTGTACTTCCACATTGATTTTTAATCTTCCGGAAGGTCATAATTATAAGAAATTTGAAACTTATTATGGAATTGATGCAAGTAAACCGGCGATAGCAGCAGTTACCTTTAAGATAACTGTAGATGGGACGGTTATACACACTAGTGATAAAGCATTACAGTCCACATCTCCGATGGGATTTGCTTCCGTTGACATTTCCGGAGCAAAAACCTTAAAATTAGAAGCAATTGCAAAAGACGGCAATATCGGAAGCGGACATTCCCAGTGGTCAGGAGCTAAACTGGTCAGCCAGGAGGATCCCTCCCAGGTAACCGATAAATCTGTTCTTGAGAAAAAGATTGCAGAAGCAAAAGCAATCAAAGGAGATGAGTACGCTCAGGCTTCTTATAAGAAATTGTCAGATGCCATTGACCGCGCACAGGAAGTCCTGGATGCACAGGAGACAGAACAACTGGAGGTGTTCCAGCAGCTGCAGGCATTAAAATCAGCAGTAAAAGGACTGGAAAAAGCAGTTCCGGCAGATCAGGTCGTGGTAAGTCTGAAAACGCTCAGTCTGGAAGTCGGAGAGGGCAGAAGGCTGTACGCGGACGTAACTACAAATGACGGTAAGGAATCAAACGACCAGATCACCTGGTCATCCAGCCGTCCGGAAATTGCAGAAGTATCGGCAAATGGCAAGGTAACGGCAGCAGCGCCGGGGAAAGCTGTGATCACAGCAACATCCACTAGTGGAAAAACAGACAGCTGTACGGTTACGGTAAACGGATGCACCTGTGAACTTCGTACACCAGTTTTTGAAGATCAGAATGTCACGATACCTTATCCTGAATCAAGCAGACAGATCGGGCTGAAGGCAGAAGCTGTCCTTACGGGAGACTGTCAGATGCCGGGACATTCAGATCAGAGTATCACCTATACCTATGCAATTACCGAAGATAAAGAGGGTATTGGAAGCATTAAAGGAGATATACTGACAGTTTCCGGTGCAGGAACCGTGAAAGTTACGGTAACAGCCAGTGTTAATGATAAGACAAGTTCAGCGGCGGCAGCATTTTATATCAGCAGGGAAGAAGCACCAGTTCCTAAGAAGTATACGGCAGTATTTACCGGCGGTGCGGGAGCAGCAGGAACAGCTCCGGCAGCAATTCAGGCAGAAGCACAGGGGAAGATTACTTTGCCGGAGAATACATTTACAAAGGATGGATATCTGTTTATCGGATGGTCCGACGGAGTAAAGGTTTATCAGGCAAATACCCGGTATACAATGCCAGATAGAAACATCACATTTATGGCACAGTGGCAGAAAAAAGAAGAGCCGAAACCGGCAACCTATCAGATGTCATTTGATGCACGCGGCGGAAAAGTAAGTCCGGCATCCATGACAGTCACACAGGGAACCGTTTATGGAAAACTTCCGGTACCAACAAAATCAGGATATTCCTTTAAGGGATGGTTTACCGCAGTATCAGGCGGAACGCAGATACAGGCAGGACAGGTATGCAGCCTGAAGGCAAATACAACCGTTTATGCCCAGTGGATCAGACTCACACTGAAAAAGCCTGGAAAACCAACGGCAGTAAAAGCTTCCCGGAATAAGTCCGGCAGTATCCGGATCAGCTGGAAAAAATCATCCAATGCAACCGGTTATATTTTATACCGTTATGACAGCAAGACAAAGAAGTGGAGTAAAGTAAAAACCACAAAATCCACCAGCTATGTGAACACCGGATTAAAATCAGGCACAGATTATAAATACAAGGTAAAAGCTTACAGCCAGCTTGGAAAAGAAAAGAAGTACAGTTCTTATTCTTCTGTATTGAAGACCTCGACGGCGCCTGCAAAACCACACCTGACCCACGCCGGGAAAGCAGGAAAAGGCAAAGCAGAAATAAAATGGAATAAAAAGTCAGGTACGGATGGATTTGTAATCTATATGAAGACAAATAACGGAGATTATAAGAAGATCGCATCAAAGTCAGCCAAGACATTATCTTACACCAAATCCGGACTGAAGAAAGGAAGAAGCTACCGGTTTAGAATAAGAGCATACCATAAGGCAGGGAATAAAAAGATCTACAGCTCTTATTCAGCAAGTAAAAGAGTAAAATTCTAAATAAACCAGGAAAAGGAGCAGGTCCAAGCGGCCTGCTCCTTGATCGTGTCCGACTTTTATATCCCGGCTCATAATCTTTTAATAAAAAAGTTTAAGGTGTTACCCCAGGGATCTGTTGTAGTAAAATCAGATCATATAATAAGAGAGGAATGATTTTATGATGGAACCCAATTACAATGCATAGCAAAAGCTATTGCATGATAAAACAAATATGATGATATAGCTTTTGCAAATCCGAAAGTAAGAAATTTACACAAAGGAGATGCATATGGGCTATTTAACAGAAAGCAATTTTCAAACATGTTCTGATATAAGAAACTGTGAATGGGAGATTATACCGGACGTCAGTCCACAGATTATAAGGAATTGTTCCAAATGCGGATGCAAGTCAAACTACATCAATACCGGCAGTTTCCGGGTTAATGCAAATGGAAACCGGGTAGATGTATGGCTGATCTATCAGTGCAGTAAATGCAAGACCACATATAACATAACAATATATGAGCGGATTTCCCCAAAGAAAATCCCAAGAGAAGAATATGAAGGATTCTTAGCAAACGATCCACAACTGGCTCTGGAATACAGTTTTAACAGTAATATCTTAAAGAGGGAAAAAGCTGAGATCTGTATGGAGGAGGGGGCATATCATATCCGGGAAAGGATACTGACGGATGCTGAAGAGGCTGAAATGAGTCGGATTGTCATTCGGAATCCTTATCATATCAGAATCCGGCTGGATAAGCTGATTGCCGGTAAGCTGGATATTTCAAGAACGGCTGTCAGGCAGGCAATGAAAGAAAAAATCATTGAGGGAAGAGATGGGGAAAGTCTGGAGAAGGCATTTGCCATGGATGGAATGGTGGTAAGATGGAAGTGAATAATCATTGAGTGGTAAAGTGCTCAAAAGAAAGCTGTTGTACCTGATGTTAGGGTATGGCAGCTTTTTTTGCATTTATATGATAAAATAATTTAAATTATTTGAAGGGTTTTGCTGGAGCGTTTCGTCTAATGATTGTAAGACATTAAAGATTGGCCAATCTAAGCGGGGAGGTAAGACGTTGGATGTTTTAATTAAAAAAGCACGCAGGAAGGATCCGGATGCATTTGTTGAGCTAATGGAACAGAATATGCAGAATATGTACAAAGTGGCAAAAGCATATCTGAAAAATGATGAAGATGTGGCGGATGCCATACAGGATACCATATTAAGCTGTTTTGAAAAAATAGGAGATTTGAAACAGAATAAATATTTTAAAACATGGATGACTCGTATTTTAATCAACAAATGCAAAGATATTTTACGAAAGAAAAAAGGAATGTTACTTACAGATGAGGTGCCGGAAATTCCGGTGTGGGATCAGGAGTACAGCAACATGGAGTGGAATGAACTAATCAAGGATATGGATGAAAAGTACCGGATTGTTCTTTTACTATATTACCTGGAAGGTTTTAATACCAGAGAGATAGCAGTAATACTGGATATGAATGAAAAGACGGTACAAACGAGACTGGCAAGGGGAAGAAAATTATTTTCCACAGAGTATTTAAAACAAGGAGGTCAATTGCATGAACCGACAGGAACAAGAATTTAAGGATAAATTAAACGAAGAGATCAAGATACCCAAAGTAGTAAAAAATAAGGCAGATGACGCATTTCAGACAATAAAAAGCAGCAGTAAAAGTCAGGCAAGAGATACAAGAGGGATTCGGAAAAAGATCCTGGTGGCAGCGGGCAGTGCTGCTGCGGTATTTGCAGCATTCTTTGTATTTGGTATGGCCAACCCTGTTATGGCAAGCCAGTTGCCGATTATTGGGCATATATTTGAACAGATTCAGGAGAACTATAGTTATCCCGGAGATTTTAGCTCAGTAGCGGAAACATTAGGAGAAAAAGACCAGGAGACTCCGGATGGGGCAGCTGTTTCCGCCGATGAAAATGGGGCAGCAGCGGATCAGGCAGATGCAAAGAAAGAAACAGAGCTTACCAAACCAGCCAGTTATTCACAGACGGTAGATGGAGTTACCATGACTTTATCGGAATTATACTGCAATGACCAGGCACTTTATATGACGCTTGAACTAACCAGCGAGAAAGCTTTTCCGGTTTCTGAAATCTTTACAGACAGTGAGAATAACCAGCCGAACATAGGCTTTTTAACTAGTGAAAAATATAGTTTCAATGATAAATCACAGGATCAGCTTTATTATCTGGAAGGCAAGTTTGTTGATGATTATACATATGCAGGTATCATCCGTATAGACTACAAACAGGCATCCAAGGTAGTATCGGATGAAGCACTTCAGGAATATAATACCGCATATCAGGCAGCGGAAGCAGAAGGCAGGGATCCAATGAAAGAAGACATTCAGCTGGATGTTCAGAATCTGGATGTTCCTGACAATTTCAAGTTAAATCTGGATATTCAGAAGATTATTGCATACAAGGCTAACCCGGATGTATGGGATTCCGGTTATACAGGGGATGAACTGGAAGCTATGTCGGATGAAGAGTGGAAAAATGTCATGAAGCAGCAGCCGGCTGACTGGAACCAGTTCCCTAATGATCATGAAAATATCTGGTGGGATGGCTCCTGGAATTTCGATCTGGATATTAACGTGGACAGAAGCAGAACAAAGATGATTGAAATTAATACTGAAAATGAGAATGGTGTAGGAATTGCATCCGTGGAAATTACCCCATTTGAATTAAAGGTCAATCAGTTAAATGAAGGTTCCACAAAAACTGCAGACACATTCCCGGTAGTACTGGATGCCAATGGAAAAATGCTTCCTTATGGAAACAGCGGTTATGTTACAGACTATGCAGTACGCGGAGTGGATATTTCTAAAATAGATATCTATTTATGTGATTATATAGAGTACATGGATGAGATTA
Source organism: Robinsoniella sp. RHS (assembly GCF_001029355.1). Classification (NCBI taxonomy): domain Bacteria; kingdom Bacillati; phylum Bacillota; class Clostridia; order Lachnospirales; family Lachnospiraceae; genus Robinsoniella; species Robinsoniella sp. RHS. The sequence goes on along the minus strand of NZ_JNGB01000076.1, from coordinate 1,400 downwards.
AAGGGCATAAAACAGAGGATAATTTCAAACAGATTTTAGATGAAAAAGCAGTTTATCACACAACTGTAGAGACTGGAATTACCCAATAGTCATATTTCTATCAGCTCATTTTGCAGCATGAGGTTTGCAAATAACTCCGTAAACGGGAAAACGTGTATTGACACAAAATCATTTTACAGCTAAGATATTTCTATACACATACGGAGGAGGAACAATAATGAAGCAAGACATGATTGTAATTTTAGATTTAGGCAGTACGGAAAATACGGTGTTAGCCAGGGCGATTCGTGACCTTGGGGTATATAGTGAGATTTATCCCCATGATATTACTCAGGCGGAACTCAAGGCTTTGCCAAATGTAAAGGGAATTATTATAAATGGCGGACCAAACCATATTGTAGACGGCGTTCGTATTGATGTACTACCGGAAATCTATGAAGCAGGATATCCTGTTATGGCAGCAGGGCATGAATTGGCTAAATGTGAAGTGTCCCTGAATGAGTGGCCTGAGGACGAAGATCTATTAAAAGAAGGACTGAAACCATTCGTATTTGACACCTGTCATGCGGAAGCAAACTGGAATATGAAAAATTTCGTAGAAGATCAGATCGAACTGGTAAAACGCCAGGTTGGTGATAAGAAAGTACTCCTTGCATTATCCGGCGGAGTAGACAGTTCTGTAGTTGCAGCTTTATTATTAAAGGCAATCGGAGACCAGTTGGTCTGCGTACATGTAAATCATGGCCTCATGCGTAAGGGCGAATCGGAAAGTGTAGTAGAAGTATTCAAAAATCAGCTGAATGCAAATCTGGTTTATGTTGATGCCAGCGAACGTTTCCTGAAGAAGCTGGAAAATGTAAGTGATCCCGAGCAGAAAAGAAAGATTATCGGTTCAGAGTTCATCCGCGTATTTGAAGAGGAAGCACGTAAACTTGAGGGAATTGACTTCTTAGGTCAGGGAACAATTTACCCGGATATAGTGGAAAGTGGCACGAAGACAGCGAAGATGGTCAAATCCCATCACAATGTAGGCGGTCTTCCTGAAGATATGAAATTTGGTTTGGTAGAGCCGTTAAAGCAGTTATTTAAAGACGAAGTAAGAGCCTGTGGTTTGGAACTGGGACTGCCGGATGGCATGGTATTCCGTCAGCCTTTCCCGGGACCCGGATTAGGCGTAAGATGTCTTGGCGCAATTACCAGAGAGCGTCTGGAAGCGGTACGGGAATCGGATGCAATCCTGCGGGAAGAATTCGAAATAGCTGGTCTTGACAAGACTGTATGGCAGTATTTTACGGTTGTTCCTGATTTCAAATCAGTTGGTGTAAGAGATAATGCAAGATCCTTTGAATATCCGGTCATCATTCGTGCGGTTAATACCATAGATGCCATGAGTGCCACCA